>DUBW01000027.1:589-4688 GCA_012960135.1 Methyloprofundus sp. | reverse complement strand
GCTCAGTCGATACGCAGATAAACAATCAGCCGGTTGCGGTAGCCATTACCCGCGTACCTGACAGCATGTGATGAAATGCTTTATGTTTTGCATTTTGCCAATCAGGATGCAAATTGCAAGAAGCAGCGAGCCATAAAATGGCAAGACATTGAATAATAACACTTTGCAATATGGCGTACTAATTGCTTTACCTAGTAACCAGAGTGCGCTGCTTAAGCGGAGGAGAAATTTTTATTTCCTGTAGTAGCCCGCGCCAATTAAATTTGAAGCTATCCAATTGAGTTAAGCAGGGTGACTTAATTTCTGTTGTTAACGTTTAAATTTTGGAATTAACAGGCATGGAGTATTAATGAATACTATTTCTATACGCTGGCAATTTGATTACAAATACGGGTTACTGATTGCGGTTAGTCTGATTTTGCTGGTGAGTGCTTTTGCGGGGGGATTGAGTGAGTTAATTATTCGCTGGGATAAGCAGGAGGAATATAGTCACGGCTATATGATTCCATTTGTTAGTGGGTATTTTATTTGGCTTAAAAAGGAAGAGATCAGACACATCGAATTTAACCCGAGTTGGCTGGGTGTGCTGTTGGTGTTAATGGCCGCTGTGTTGTTTTTGATTGGTGAGGTCAGTGGCTTATTTATTCTTATTCATTACGCATTTATTGCAGTTTTAGTGGGGCTGGCCTATGCCATTATGGGTTGGCACGCTTTAAACATCATCCTGATTCCACTCTTATTCTTAGCTTTTTCTATTCCACTCCCTTATTTTCTAGAGGCTAGTCTGTCTGCTAACTTGCAATTATGGTCTTCTCAAATGGGGGTTGTTTTTATTCGGTGGTGCAGTATTCCTGTTTTTCTTGAAGGCAATATAATTGACTTAGGCAGCTATAAACTTCAGGTGGTTGAGGCGTGTAGTGGTTTGCGTTATCTGTTTCCTTTAATGAGTCTGGGTTTTATATGTGCTTATCTGTATGACACCGCATTCTGGCAGCGAGCGCTGGTTTTTGTTTCTACCCTACCGATTGCTTTATTAATGAACAGCTTTCGAATTGGTGTGATTGGTGTTCTGGTGGAGCATTGGGGGATTTCGGTAGCTGAGGGTTTTTTGCACGATTTTGAGGGCTGGGTAATTTTTCTGGTCTGTATGGCTATGTTATTTGCCGAAATGGTGATGCTGCTCAAAATTAGTCAGGATTCAAGGCCTTTATCGGCAGTGTTTGGTATTCAAGTGGAGGTATGGTCTGACACACCGCATTGCATTCACCAACGTACATTATCTTTGCCATTTATTATGGCTATAGCTGTTTTGGGGGTTTCAGTCATTATGGTGCAGTCTATCGACACAAGAGAAGAGTTTATGCCTGACCGACTTGGCTTTTATCAGTTTCCTGAAGATATAGAGCCATGGCGCGGCAAACAACAGCGTATGGAACCGAGTGTGGTGAAAAAACTGGGGGTTTCCGATTATATATTGGCAGATTATGTCAATGCCGAAAGTGAGACAGTTAATTTTTATGTGGCCTATTATGCAACACAACGAAAAGGGCTATCCCCGCATTCGCCTAAAGTTTGTATGCCTGGCGGCGGATGGCAAATTACAGATATTGAGCGTACCAATCTTGCAAATGGCTTGCCTTTGAACCGGGTTGTTATAAAAAAAGGAGGCCAGCAGCAGTTGGTTTATTACTGGTTTCAGCAGCGTGGTCGATACATTGCTAATGAGTACATGATGAAATGGTATTTATTTAAAGATGCGCTGCTACTCAATCGGACAGACGGGGCATTGGTCAGGGTAAGCACGATGATCTACCCACATGAACAGGCGTCTGATGCTGATCGGCGTTTGCAGTCTTTTGCTGCCAAAGCATTACTTCAATTAAACGATTATATTCCTGATTAATTACAGTCTATGAACACTAAAAGTTATCAAAAAATGATCGCCATCTTTTGTCTTCTGGTGATGTCAGGCTGTGTCGATTCAGTGCGTAAAACTCAGCAATATTTAGAAAGTGCAGAACGATATTATGATCAGGAGAATTATGCAAAAGCCAGATTGGAATATAGAAATGCCCTGCAAATTGATAATCAGCAGGTCGATGCCTATTATTATTTGGCCTTGATGGATGAAAAGGATAAAAGCTGGAAAAGTATGTACGCTAATTTATTGCAGGTCATTAAGTTAGATTCAAGGCATGTGGATGCACGGTTAAGATTAGGCAATTTACATTTATTATCGGGACAACTGGAACAGGCTGATCAGCTCATTGACGAGATATTTACCCTTGTTACAGATAACCCCAAGGCTTTTGTACTTAAAGCTGCTTTGCTTCTTAGGCAAAAAGATACGATGGCTGCGATGGATATGGTCGATAAAGCCTTGGCTATTGACCCCGGTCAAATTGCTGCCATTAGTTTAAAAGTAGTGATTTATCAGGCACAAAATGATTTTAACGCCGCCATGTCCAGCATTGATCAGGCTTTACAGCTTAATCCTGATGATCTGTCATTAAATTTTCTTAAATTACAACTTCACATTAAGCAGGGAGATAATGCCGCCATTGAGAAGGATTATTTAGCTTTAATCCAACGATTCCCTGAGAAAATAGAATTTAATTTTGCCTTAGTGACGCATTATTGGAATCAGCAAGAACAAGCAAAGTCATTGCAATTGATACAGTCGGTAATCAATGATTTTCCTGACGATGTAAGCGCAAAGTTGTTATTAGTTGATTTCTGGGTAAAGACGGATATTGATAAAGCAGTGCCAATAATGAAGCAGTTTATTAGCGAAAATAAAGACACCACAGCGTTTTATTTTCGTCTGGCTGATCTTTATATGCAGCAGAAAAAATGGGATCAGTCCACCGGGGTTTTACAGCAGATAGTTGATCTAAAGCCTGATAATAAAGCAGGCATGGATGCAAAAGCATTATTGGCTAAACTGGACATGCAGCGGGGCAATATGAATGATGCGCTAGCTATAGTGAATGAAATTCTGGTTGTGGATGAGCTGCATCTTGAGGCGATGATATTAAAAGCCAGAATAGGTCTGGTGAATGCTCTTGTTGATGAGTCTATTGCTGATTTACGGCTCATATTAAGGGAATATCCGAAGTCTGATGATGCCATGGTATTGCTGGCACAAGCCTATCTTGAAAAGCAGTTGCCAGAATTAGCCAGAGAAAATTTCCGTAAAGCGCTGGATGTAAATGCGGGTAATTTTTCTGCTGTGATGGCTGTTGTTTCCCAGATGATTAAGCGTCAGGATACCGAGCGAGCCGAAGAGGTTTTACAAAATGCGTTAAAGGTGAAACCAGGTCATATGGGAGCTTTACAGGCACTGGCACAGGTTAGACAGCTAAACAAAGATTGGTTGGGGATGCAAAAAGTAGCTGAGTTAATTGCGGCTCAACCCAACGGTAAAGGGTTTTCGCATTATTTAACAGGTAAAATTTCGCAAGAGCAAGGGTTTCATGAGGAAGCCATTAAGCATTATAAGCTCACTTTGGCAACTACACCGGCATTAGCCGATGCGCTGAAGAGTATGATCATGAGTGCTGAAGCATTAAAACAAAGAGACAGGATGTTGGTTTATCTTGATGCTTTTATAAAAAACAATCCCGAGCTGGCATTTGCCGTTGTCTTTAAAAGTGGCTTGTATAGTTTAGATAAAAATTGGGATCAGGCTTTATCTGTGTTAAATGAAGGGCTGGAAAAGTGGCATGATCAGGCACAGTTCTATATTTTAAAGGCGGAAATATATGCTCTGCAAAAGAACCCTGAACAGAGGTTGGAGACCTATAAGACCGGGGTTGAAAACATCCCGGATAATGTGCAGTTGAGAGTTTTTCTAGCTAATTTGTATGAGCTACAAAAGGATTATGATAATGCTGTCATCCAGTATGAGGCTATCATTTCTAAGCAAAACAATGTGGATGTGGCGGTTAATAACCTGGTCTCTTTGTTACTGGATCAATACTCTGGAAAAGAAAATACAGCGCGAGCGCTAGCCTTGTCACAGCGTTTTGAAAATTCTCAGCAACCCTACTTTTTAGATACGTATGGCTGGGCATTGTTACAAAATAATGAATTGGGC
>DUBW01000027.1:0-473 GCA_012960135.1 Methyloprofundus sp. | reverse complement strand
GCATTACAAGAGGCACTTAAGCTGGGCGCTAAAGCAGGCTTGTTTATTGAACAAGAGGCAACAGAACAATTATTGAATGAAATTAAAGCCCATGATTTAGCATTACTGACGTCCTAGTTTTTGTTGGTATTTGTTTTCGTCGGTTCGCATCGCGGTAAACCGACAGTAAAATGTTAAGCCAGTGTTGAAAATAACGCCTGCGGCTATAAATTGGTTAGCCTTGCTGTGTTACATTCTGCCCGGGTTTAAGGGTGCTGGCAGGTGTTTTTAGCTGTGTCCTGCTGTAGGTAAGGCTTTCGGGCATGATTTCATGGACATTAGGGATGATTGACATGCCTGCACCTGCATAATGAGTCAGGTCTGTCATGTGCTTTAGTTTGATCTGGGCGCACTGTTTCTCAAAGCCATCAGGACAGTGTCTAGCTTAATAATTTACACGGAATTTTCTAGATTTAAGAGGACCTTTTATGAAG
>DUBW01000026.1:27087-28678 GCA_012960135.1 Methyloprofundus sp. | reverse complement strand
TATTTATCTAGTGAGCGATTACTTATACAATTAGGAGTCAAGATTTAATAATATACAGAAGTTTGACGCAGAATTTTTGTTCGTTTTCAAGGTTTAGTAATAGGCGCATAGCAAGCTACACAACTATGACTACAACCCGGAAAAACGGATAAAAAGACAAGTCAAGATCCGAATATTATTAAACCCTCGTTCCTGTGCCATTAAAATGTTCATTGTACAGAAAACACGCCCTATACTAAAACCCAAGCCTCTATAATGACTCAAATACTAATACGCACTCTATTTACTGGATTTTTCCTCTTCATTAGCATAACCGCTACAGCAGCGACGGAAAAACTACTGGCACCACAACTGGTGATTGACAACACCTCTCAGGTTTTGCTCAAGAAACTAAAAGAGCAGGGCTTTGCCAACAATAAAACCGAAATCCGCAGTTTTGTAGATACCGCTATCTTTCCCCATGTTGATACCGTGCGCATGTCAGCACTGGTATTAGGAAAACACTGGCGCAAAGCCAGCAAGCAACAAAAAAAGCAATTTATTGCCGCGTTTAAAGAGCTACTGGTCAACACCTATTCAACCACTTTTACCGAACAATTTAATGACTGGACGATTAATTATTTACCCTTAAAACTAGACCCCAGTGACAAAACAACGACCGTTAAAACCATCGTCTCGCAATCAGGTAAGGCGAATGCAAAGATAGATTATGCAATGGTGCTGCGTAATGAACAGTGGAAAATCTATGATTTAAAGGTCGAAGGAATCAGTTTAGTAATCAGCAATCGTGAAACCTTTAACCAGATGATCAGAAACACAGGTTCACTAGATACAGTGATTACTAAAATGCAAGCGAAAAATCATCCGCCTTAATTTTCTATTTCACCATAGCCGGCCAACTTCACAAGCTGTAGCATAATGCTAAAGGTAAGCTATTACAATTCTATTGAGGTGATTTATGGCCAAAACGGCATCTCCTATTCATCTGCAAAAAGAACTAATGAAATCCACCACCTTGGCAGCTAGCCTCGCACATCAGAACAAGTTGAATATTAGGCTTTTTTAGGACATAGCATAGCTACAACACATAATACAGAACGTATTTAGCTATCCGTTCTGGATTAGCCAGGGTTAAAATTGAGACTATTGAAGCGCCTGCTATCAATCCTGATACAGTTTTTCTGCACTTGAAGAAAAACGTCACTCAGGACTTCTAGTTGAAACAATAACAACGTCACCTGTTCGTTATCAGGCATCATTCTCTCGTACCCAGGTCAATGAGAGAAAATTAGTTATCTGGCTGCAAAAATCGCCGGAGAAATTCTTAATAAACTATGACAAGAGGGGCAAAACTTCTGTTTTGAAATAGTATCTTCACATCCATCCAAAATAGACTTTCCTGAATTCGTTAAATAAAACATGCGTATAGCAAAAGACTGAAGAAAGAGGTCATAATATTCCTGATGATAAAATTAAAAATCGTATCCCTCGCCTTTTAGAACATGTTAAAACAGCTTTGCCTTTATGCGACCAAGTCTGGGCTTTAGATAACTCATCAGCTATCGCTGCCAGCTATGGAGAGCGAACGCGA
>DUBW01000026.1:0-26934 GCA_012960135.1 Methyloprofundus sp. | reverse complement strand
GCACGTACGCAGGACGTCTGGGGCGCCGAAGGCATTAGTGGTCGCGTTAAGTTTTTGCCGCTTGCTTGGGCTGGGATACCCAAAACAAGCTTTCGCAAAAATAGCGACTCCCCGTTAACTCCTTTGTGCCTGTTTTTACAATTTATAATGACATTGAGCATAAAATAGACATGCACCTTTCACTTACCAGAGTGGGCCGATAAGCTATAAGGAAAGTACACAAGATAACTTAAGCAGCAAAAAACTGGAAGCTTACTTATTTCCAGGAGCCTAACACCACATAAATAACTTTAAAATGGAAGAACTGATAACACTTATTCAGGCTAACATCCAATACGCCCATTTTATTATTTTTGCTACTTTGCTCCTGGCTGGCTTAAATATCCCTATTTCTGAAGATGCGATGATTTTTGTTTCAGCGCTCCTGGCAAGCAAGTACCCTGATTATTTACCCCGTTTATTTATCGGCGTGTATCTGGGGGCTTTTTCCTCCGATTTAATCTCTTACAGCTTAGGCCGATTTGTCGGGCCAAAGATATTTGAGGTCCGGTTTTTTGCCAATATGGTATCTTCCGAAAGACTCTCCAAAATTTCTGCTTACTATCAAAAATATGGGGTCATTACTTTGATCCTGGGGCGCTTTATTCCTTTTGGGGTAAGGAATGCTCTGTTTTTAACGGCAGGTCTAGGGAAAATGAATTTTATCAAATTCGCCTTGTCCGACTTACTCGCCTGCACTATCTCAACACTAAGCTTTTTTACACTTTACTTTCACTATGGAAATAGAGTTATCAGCTATATCAAACAAGGAAATATAGTGATCTTCGCCCTGTTGTTGCTTATTATTGTTGCCATTTGGTACCGTAAGAAATAGGCAGCTTAAAGCTTATTTTAGCTGGTAGCTAAAAAGCATCATGAAGAGCAAGAGTGTGCTTGTCACGTCTCTTTTTAGCTGGGCACCTCGATTAACTCCGACACCTCAAAGGATACCGCTAATATCAAGAAAAGGACAAGCCTCTGCAGTTAACAATGCAGCATCCATAAATTCCGCTTCGATGATAGTGTAACCAGACATCATTGTGGCGCCTCCAGTGGAAACAGACCCATCAGGGTTTACTGTACTGGTATTTTTAAGTGGGTTTGCAGGACTAACAACTTTGTCACCCAATTGAGATAACCAATCCATATATTTCGAAAAATTCAGCTTACCTTCCTCAGGACTAGAGGGCTGATTGCCGCCAAGGAATACTTGACCATTACAGGCATCCTCCACTTTAATCTAGATTTACGCTATGCGAATTAAATTCTCAATATGCATGGCTCTCTGAGGGACTTTTTTCAAGTTATTCTGAATATTAGCATAGAGCATAATAACTCCTACTGCTCACGTACTATTTATCTTTTAAATCAGTTTATTATGGTATATTTACGTTAAATTTAAACGCTTATCTGCCTCAGAAACAACAATGACAACCCCTTTTAAGTCTCACCCTGTCGAACTTAACCAGCACCAGATTTTCCCCAGTAATATCTTCGATTTGTTGGCCGATGATCATGAATGTTACGTTTCGATTTATATCTAGGGGATTGTCTCGTCCTCTTTTGCCTGAAACAAACACACCTGTTTCATACACTAATAGATTTTAATTTGGTAACTACTCAGCAAAGCTGAGTAGTTACTATAATCGATTTATAATCAATAACTTCAAGAAAACCTTCTCCTTTTATTGTATGGCTTGAATGTGCGTTGCAGCCAATTAAATTGAATTGTCGCTACATAAACTTCTCTGAACTTTAAAATGCTACTACTGCTCAGGATTATCGCAATATTTATCAAATGCGGCCTGAGTGTTCGCAAACTTCTGTATCTTTGCCAGCTCCCAGGGGCGTTCACATTGTTGAGTGTCTGCACACCAGCGATAGCCTGCTGATGAAATGCAAGCATGCGCATCCCGGTCTGAACCCACCATTGCCGCTTCAGAGCCCTGGGGAGCTTTAGTTGTACATGCCGTAAGCGCAATTAAAAATAAACTGCCGCATAGAAATTTAATCAGCATGATGTCCTCCTTATATTTTATATAATGTGTTACTAGTGACTGAAAAACTCTCTAAACACAACTACTCAGCCAGCCAGTCTCTGGCATGTAAATAATCTATGTACAATACAGATTCAGGACTGCCTTCTTCAGGGCTCCAGTCATATTTCCAATGTACGACTGGCGGCATGGACATTAGTATCGATTCAGTACGTCCTCCTGATTGCAAACCGAACAATGTGCCACGATCGTAGACCAGGTTAAATTCAACATATCGTCCACGACGATAGAGCTGAAAATCACGCTCGCGCTCACCATATTCTGTCGCTTTACGTTTTTGGACTATCGGCAAATACGCCTTTAAGAAATGCTCTCCCACGCTTTGCATAAAAACAAAGCTTTGCTCAAATCCCGGTGCATTTAAATCATCAAAAAATAACCCCCCTACCCCTCGTGTTTCATCTCGGTGCTTAAGGTAAAAGTACTCATCACACCATTTTTTATATTTTGCATAGACATTTTTGCCAAATGGGTCACAAGCGTCTTTTGCGGTTTTATGCCAAGAAATAGCATCCTCTTTAAATGGGTAATAAGGCGTTAGATCAAAGCCACCACCAAACCACCAGATGGGTTCTTCACCTTCTTTTTCAGCAATAAAAAAACGCACATTGGCATGCGAAGTCGGCACATAGGGATTATGCGGGTGGATCACCAGAGAAACACCCATTGCCTGAAAATCACGTCCTTCTAATTCTGGGCGTTTTGCGGTTGCAGAAGCGGGAAGTTTGTGACCGAATACGTGCGAAAAATTGACACCTGCCTGTTCAAAAGCTTTGCCATTGGTTAATACTCGCGATCGTCCACCGCCCCCTTCTGCTCTATCCCAGGAATCTTCGACAAAGACAGCACCACCATCCTCATTTTGTAAGCCCGCACAAATACTATCTTGAAGCCCCATTAGGAAAGCCTTTACTTGTTCAATTTTATTTTGACTGGGTTGGTTCTGATTAAGCTGTGTCACTCTTCATTTTCTCCTTAAAGTATTTTTCTACGTACAAACCGGGGTTTTTTAAGTAAAATTAACTTTCTGTTTTTATAGCTACCAAAATGAATTCACAAAAAGATACTTTATATGCCAGTCCGTTGGGCGATGTCGACGGTTTTAAATTCGATGGCAGCGTTGTCGATGTTTTTCCAGACATGATTCAGCGTTCAGTCCCAGGTTACAGTGCCATCATCTCTGCCATCGGCTTGCTTGCCAGTCGCTTTGCGCACGCGGATAGCGTTTGCTATGACCTGGGTTGCTCATTAGGTGCTGCTACACTGTCCATGCGCCATAAAATCTCAGCCGCAAATTGTAAAATTATTGCCGTGGATAATTCCACTGCGATGCTATCCCGTTGCCAGAAAATTATCGCCAGAGATACCGCTCCTATTCCTGTAGAGCTGGTGTGTAGCAATATTCAGGATATTAAAATACAAAATGCCTCGGTGGTTGTGCTGAATTTTACCTTACAATTTATTCCTCTGCATGAGCGTAATGATTTTATAAAAAAAATATATGCCGGTCTGAATCCTGGAGGCTTATTAATTCTATCAGAAAAACTAATGTTTATCGACGAACGGCAGCAAAGTTTACAAACAGAAATGCATCATGCGTTTAAAAAGGCTAATGGCTACAGTGACATGGAAATCAGCCAAAAACGCGCTTCACTGGAAAATGTGTTAATCCCTGAAACATTCGCTGCACATAAAAACCGCCTCTTACAATCGGGATTTGATAATACCGAAGTCTGGTTTCAATATTTTAATTTTGCTTCTATGATTGCCTTGAAATGATTGATTATCAACCACTCTACAACTTGCTGGCCGAACGAAATGCCGAGTACTGGAGTGCTATGCTACCCGTGCAAATTCAGCAAAAACTTAACCCCGATGCGCATGGCAATTTTACTAAGTGGAATGCAGCTGTAGAGCAATTACCCCTACCGAAAAACCCAAGCATACAGCTTGACGACAAAGGTTTTAAGATCGGCCTGCCTAATGAGTTATCTACACAAGAACTGCAACAACTGGATACGGGCTTAAAGAATCTGTTCCCCTGGCGGAAAGGGCCGTATGATTTATTTGGTTTACATCTGGATACTGAATGGCGATCCGACTGGAAATGGGAGCGTATCCAAGATCATATTAGTCCATTAGATAAGCGCCTTGTTTTAGATGTCGGTTGTGGCAATGGCTACCATTGTTGGCGTAGTCTGGGTGCAGGCGCACAAATGGTGGTTGGGATAGACCCTGTGCAATTGCATGTATTACAGTTTCAGGCGATACGACGCTTATTTGGCGAAGCCCCAGTGTATGTCCTGCCCTTAACTCTGGAAGAGATTCCAGCAAAGACGCGTATTTTTGATACGGTATTTTCCATGGGGGTACTTTACCATCGCCGCTCACCCATTGATCATTTAACAGGTTTACGCGACTGCTTACGCAGTGGTGGCGAACTGGTTTTAGAAACGCTGGTCGTCGAAGGTAAACAAGGCGAGGTCTTAGTTCCGGAGGGGCGTTATGCGCGGATGCGTAATGTCTGGTTTTTACCTACTTGCGATACATTGGTCAGCTGGATGAAGCGCTGTGGCTTTAAAAATATACGCGTTGTCGATGTTAATCAAACCAGTATGCAGGAGCAACGGGCTACCCCGTGGATGACTTTTAACTCGCTAGAAGATTTTTTAGACCCTGATGATCCAGATTTGACTATTGAAGGGCACCCAGCGCCGAGGCGAGCTACTTTTATTGCGACGATTGATTAAGGAAGATGCTAGCTTACGTCTTTTTATTGCTGCGCAAAAAAAATCTAACCCAACCTACGGACAATACTATTTACATTGCACTTGCGCTGGTGATGACTTGAGTCGATGCCAGCTCCAGGCCTAGCTTGTAACACTCACTTGCACGTTCTTGATCACCCTCTTCTGCAAGAAAGTTGCCCAGAATTCGATAGGCTTCAACAGTCGGCTCGATACCGATGCTTTTAGCCAGGTATTTTTTAGCTTTTTCGGAAAACTCACATTTAATAGAAACCTTACCTAAAACACGCAATAAGATCGGATCATTACCGTGTTGCAACAACCATTTCTCGGCCATCTCTAGTTGACCTCGGAAATCTATGGACTGAACGCTGCCGAATAACACCAGCAAGGTCATATCCCATTTATTATTTAACGATTTGACCAGATTCTTTTCAATCTTAGCTCCTGCGCCCGCTTCAATCATTGCGGCATAATAAATAGCAGGAACTCCCGACATTGTTTTGACATGTTCAGGAACACTTCCCCAAAGCTCCTGAATTTCTCGCGCATTTTCATGCTCTGCAGCTTCTTTAAGTAAAACGCTGTAAGTCTCTACTTCTAATAATCTTACCTCTGCTTCCATAAAAACTTTATTCTCATGAAAAGCGGGTAGCAAAGAACGAATTGCTTTCCAGTCACCTAGTTGCTGATAGGTTTGATGCAGTAGCTTTAAAACGCTGGCATGTGACGAATCAATAGAGTGCAATTTTGTCAGTGTTTCCAGCGCCTGATCAAATTGCTTCTGCGATAAATGCAATTCCGCCTGGGTTAAGCCAACTGCTACTTCAGACCCTGGAGCATCCTTTGTAGCCCGCTGCAAATACTCATCCCGCTTGTCCATTGCGCCACGAGAATGGGCGGCACGTGCCGCTGTTAAATAATGTATTAACGGTGCGCCACTATTGGAGGCGTGTTTAATTAAAGTTTTCTCGGCACGTTCCCAGTTACCTTCCGCCGCATCAACCAACCCGGAAATCAGGGCATCTTGAGATCGGTTAAATTTAACGGATTTTCCACGCATTTTGATCCTGACAGGCAGGCGCATAAACCAGCCTATAATTCTGAATAAGACATAGAAAATAAAGAAACTGATAATCAGCCCGACAGTAAAGACAATCAGCGAAGTTTCCATAACCCAGTGCCCGACACCAATCAGCACATACCCCGGATCGTTATATTGCTGCATCCACTCATGGACAATAAAGGCAAAACCTACCGCAGCAACGAGAGCCCCGAGAAAAAATAGAATATTCTTCATAATGCTACTGCCTTTTTATTGAGCGTCCTGAGAATCAGGTTTTGTTAAGGGCTTGATATCTACAACTGGCTGCGAGGCCATATCTGAGTCCAGTCTTAGCTTGGCTATATTGCGTAGCATTTTAAGTGATTGACTAATATCTGGAAAATCAATTCTTATCTTTATCTTCTTTAACTGCTCTAATTCGCTGTTGAAATTTTTATAGGCAGCATCGTTAGTAAAGTTCTTACTTAGCCATTGCTGTACATCAGCAATCCCAGCCTGGTAAAGAACATCGTCATGCTGCACTAAAGCCAATTTGACTATCACTAGGTTGGTGCTGAGCTGCTCGGTTATAAAGGCTTTCTGTTGCGGGCTAAGAATCGCATTAACCGGAGTATCCAGGCGCTTGATAGTCACAATTCCTTCAATTTCTACCAGAACATTATTTAAAACATCATTTATGTCATCGGTTGACTTAATATCTTCAGCCGCTGTTTCACGTGCTTGTTGCTGGTCTTTCGCCTTACCCGAATAGGGAAGAAACACATTTAGTTTAGCGACATCTTCTTCCAGCATTTCCAGCTTGGAATAAATACCTACCACATCAGCAACCTGTACTTTTTTTACTGCGGAAATTTCCTTGGCTATCTGGCTGCGCACTTTAAACGCCGCCGTGTCACCACTCTCGCGCAAGCGGATATCCGCTGCCTTTAATGCTTCAATAGTGGTCGAGACATCACCCATTAAATGCAGGCGTCGACTGGCAACACTGAGTAAATATTCTGCATCGGCAACCAGCCAGTCACCTCGTGTTTTCCCTAGCTGGCGTTGGATATGCTGGATTGACTCTTTTAAACGTGCAAAGCTATTGGATAAGCGTTCATTGTGTAAATCACTTTGCTCATTAAGTTTACGCTGATAGTCAGTTTCTTTACTGCCTACCTCAGCACTTAAACTGGTTATTTGTGTGTGAATGGCAACCAGCTGATTCTGATATCCTGAAATCTGCTTAGTCAATTCCAGCATCTGCTGAGAATCTTTACTTAATACCCCACCTAAGTCTTGTTGCTTATCACGTAATTGCTGTAAGAGTAGAAAGCCTGAACCAGCCAGACCTAAAATAATTAAGATAATAATCAGACCAAACCATGCACCATTGCCAGATTTCATGGGTACAGATTCTGGCAGTGGTGTTGCTTGCACTGACTCTGGTTGTTTTTGTTCTTCTTGTATAATTTCAGCCATGTTGTTCCTCTTTCAATATTGCATTTATCATTGCCGCATCAGACGCCTCATCAGCAATAATAATATTCTTAAACCCGATTTTTTTAGCTAAGTCCCGTACTCTCTGGCTAATAACAAGTACCGGGGTATGTAGCAAATTCTTTTTAATATCTTCTTTAGCCAGCATTTGCAGCAGATTTCTGAGCGCATCCCCACTATAAATCAGGATGGCAGCCAATGCTTTATGGCGTAAATACTCGCCTATCAAACCACTGTCTGAAACTGGTATTACGCGTTTATATACCTCCAAATAGTCTACCCTGGCACCATGCTTGCGTAAGTTATCGGCTAAAAATTCACGCCCACCTGCGCCTCTTATAATCAGACAGGATTGACCTTGCATATCCTGCATTTCGGGCATTGCCAGTATCGCTTCACTGTTAAACCCTAGTTGCGGCACTAGTACATCTCTAACTCCGTGTGCCTGCAAAGCCTGATAACTCGCTTTTCCTACCGCGATACACGAGATTTTTTGCAAGCATTCCATTTTGCCACTAATTAACGGCAGTGCAAAATTTATCGCATTAACGCTGACAAAAATAACATGCTGATATTGCTCTATCTCTTGTATATGCTGACTATCCAGAGCAGATAAATCCCTGGCTTGAATTTCTAGCACTGGAAAGCGTATTGCTTTCCAGCCTTGTTGCTCTATCAACCTACACATATTTTCCGATTGATGAGCAGGACGAGTAACTAATATTTTTCTTCCCGAGCACATCTTTTTTCCAAGCAGAACTATTCAAGTTTAGGCGTATAAATCCATTAGCACCTTAGCTGCGCCCATAGCCAGCAGTTCATCAGCCACCGCGCGTCCAATGGATTCTGCCTCTGCAATAGGACCGGTTTTCTCTGCGCGATAAATAATACTGCCATCAGGCTTACCGACTAAGCCTCGCATATACAATTGATCACCACGCAATTCGGCAAAACCTGCAATAGGAACCTGACAGCCGCCATTCAAACGCTCATTCATCGCACGTTCCGCACTGACTCTAATGGTACTTTCCTTATCCCGTAGGGGGACGAGTAATTGATTTATTTCCACATCGTCCACACGACATTCAATCCCGACAGCTCCCTGCCCGATTGCCGGTAAACTAATAGTACTATCTAACCGCTGAGTAATTCTATCAGCAAAGCCCAGACGTTTTAATCCAGCTGCTGCCAAAATAATGGCATCATAATCTCCCGCATCCAGTTTGGCCAGGCGGGTATTCACATTACCTCGTAGAGATAATATTTGTACACCTGGCTGACGCTCGGCGACTTGACATTGACGACGTAAACTAGAAGTGCCAATCCTGGCATCGACAGGTAACTCTTGTATCGACTTATACTTATTAGATACAAAGGCATCACAAGGGTCTTCACGCGGCAATATAACCGCTAAATGCAAGCCTTCTGGAAACTCAACAGGAACATCCTTCATAGAATGTACCGCAATATCTGCTGCGCCTTCGAGCATGCCCTGCTCTAGTTCTTTAACAAATAAACCTTTGCCGCCGATTTTAGCTAAAGGCGCATCCAGAATTTTATCACCCTTAGTAACCATTTTCACCAGTTCGGTTTTTATCTTTGGGTGGGCTTGCTGTAATCGATCCGCAACATATTTAGCCTGCCATAAGGCCAGAGGGCTTTGCCTTGTTGCAATTTTAATAATTCGTTGAGTCACTCGTCTTCCTGATTTTCATTTACCATAACGCCTGACATTGTACCTTTTTATGCTGTTTATTAGCATATTAATCTGTGTTTTTCTTGATCTCTCAGTTAATTCTTAAAAAATACACGCTAACGGCTCTTTTCAACTATAGTAATAGTGATAATAATAATAATAAACGCAGCTGGCACCTTAATTTTCACCTGAAAGCAAATAGTTATTGCTATGCATATTATTGAAAAAACCGCATTACATTCGTTGCATACCGAATTAAAAGCAAAAATTACGTCCTTTGCCGGATATGCAATGCCCTTACATTACCCTGCAGGAATCATCAAAGAACATCTGCACACCCGCTCTAAGGCAGGTTTTTTTGATATTTCTCATATGGGTCAAATACAGCTGATTGGCGATCAATCTGCTGCCGAATTAGAAAAACTTGTCCCTGGCAACATCCAGAACTTGGAAACTGGAAGGCAGCGCTATACTGTGCTGACCAATAAATCCGGGGGGATTATTGATGATTTGATCATTGCAAATCTTGGCACACATTTGCTGCTTATTGTTAATGCTGCGCGTAAAAACACGGTCTTACAACACCTGCAAAATCACTTGCCACACCACTGCCAGATTAGCTTGGAATCAGAGCAAGCTCTGTTGGCACTGCAGGGCCCACAAGCCATTGCGGTACTTGAGCAGTACGATACCCGGCTTAGCTCCATGCCCTACATGAGCATCAGCCAAACAGCGATAAATGATATTCCTTGCACCATTAGTCGCAGCGGCTATACCGGTGAGGATGGTTTTGAAATTTCAGTTAGCAATAAAAATGCCCTCACCCTTGCACAACTCCTGCTAAGCCATGCAGAGGTTTTACCTATCGGCTTAGGGGCTCGCGATAGTCTACGCCTGGAAGCAGGGCTATGCTTATATGGCCATGAGCTTTCGCCCAATATTACTGCCGTAGAAGCAAATTTAGTATGGCTCGTTGCGAAAGATCGCAGTAACTATTTAGGTGCAAAAAGGATACTCTTCCAATTTTGCGAAGGGGCTGAACGCTACCGAGTGGGGATTGCAACCCAAGGTAAAAACATACTCAGAGAAGGCTCCGAATTATTTGATCAGCAAGGCGACAAAGTTGGCTATATTAGCAGTGGCAGCTTTGGTGCCAGCCTACAAAAACCCGTAGCAATGGGCTATGTACTTGCTGATTTTATTACCCCTGGCAAGCCGCTTGTTTGCAATCAGCGGAATAAACAAATTCCGGTGACTGTAACCCAACTACCCTTTATAAAACACCGTTATTATCGTAGCAAGGATTAAGGACACCTTTGCCTTGATTACCAAGCTGTCACTGACACCTTAGCCTATGGGCAATAAAAAAATTCCGTTAACAGAACTGGAAATGCCTGGTGCCTTTGCGCAACGCCACATAGGCTCCAATACCCAGCAAATCCAAAAGATGTTACATGAACTGGGTTTACAATCACTAGAAGATATTATAAGCACTGCTTTTCCTGACAATATAGTCGAGCACGAAACTATCGAGCTGATTGATGCCATGAGCGTAAGCGCTGTCATCGAATATTTACGTAAAATACAGGCGCGCAACAAAACTTTCACATCATTAATCGGCATGGGTTATTATGACACGGCTATGCCCGCCGTGATAAAACGTAATGTACTGGAAAATCCTGCTTGGTACAGCGCCTATACACCATACCAGGCTGAGGTTAGTCAGGGACGACTGGAGGCACTGATTAATTTTCAGCAGCTAATCATTGATTTAACTGCTATGGATATTGCCAATGCGTCTCTATTAGATGAAGCAACTGCTGCTGCAGAAGCAATGAACATGAGCCGGCGTATTAGTAAAAGTGACTCTAACAACTATTTTGTCGATCAACTGTGTCATCCGCAAACCATTGCGGTACTGCAAACGCATGCAGCACCCCTAGAGCTAAAAATAGTATTAGGAAATCCGTTAAAAGATTTTGCCAAACAACACTGCTTTGGGGTGCTTGTCCAATACCCTAATACGCTTGGTGAAGTTAACGATTTTCACCAATTAGGCAGACAAGCCAAAGAAAGATCGGCGTTACTCACGATTACCACCGATCTGCTCAGCTTGGTCATACTCAGAGCACCAGCCGACTTTGGAGCCGACATGGTAATTGGTAATGCGCAACGTTTCGGAGTACCGATGGGTTATGGTGGTCCCCATGCTGCTTATTTTGCCTGTAAAGATAAACATAAGCGCTCCATGCCTGGGAGAATAATAGGCGTTTCCAAAGACAACCACGGTAACAGCGCTTACCGCATGAGCTTACAAACCCGTGAACAGCATATCAGGCGCGAAAAAGCGACCAGTAATATCTGTACGGCTCAGGTGCTGTTAGCAGTTTTATCTGGATTTTATGCCGTTTATCATGGTGAATATGGGCTAAAAATGATCGCCCAACGAGTACACCGCTATAGTCAAATCCTTGCCCAGGGTTTGGTACAGCTAGGTTACCAAGTAAATAATCAGCCTTACTTTGATACCATTATCATTCACACCCCTTACAAAGCGCATAAAATAGCTTCCAGAGCTGAAGAAGCAAGGATAAACCTGCGCATTATTGATAACAATACTCTGGGCATTTCCTTGGATGAAAGCAGTTCCCGAAAATTAATCAGTCAATTGTGGAAAATCTTTGCCACACCTGACAAGTCGCTACCCGACTTATCAGAAATAGATAAAAGCATTGGTGAATGCATCCCTACTACATTACTTAGATCAGACTCAATCTTGCAACAGCCCGTGTTTAATCTTTATCATTCCGAAACTGAAATGATGCGTTATATGCGTTTATTAGCTAACAAGGATATTGCTTTGGATCGCTCCATGATTCCCCTGGGCTCTTGTACCATGAAACTAAATTCAGCTACTTCGTTACAAGCGATTTCGCAATATGAATTTAACAGCTTACATCCGTTTATTCCGACCTACCAGGCTCAAGGTTTTCAGCAACTATTTGAAGAACTGGAAAATATGCTCTGCAACTTAACTGGTTTCGATGCCTTCTCTTTACAACCCAACGCAGGCTCTCAGGGTGAATACAGTGGCTTGCTTGTCATTCAGAAATACCACCAATCACGCGGTGACACGCAACGTAATATCTGCCTGATTCCAGAATCAGCACATGGTACAAACCCTGCCAGTGCTGCTTTAGCTGGTTTGAACATTATTAATTTACCCTGTGATCATGAGGGCAATATAAACCTGATAGAACTGAATAAAATCGCTAGCCAGCATTCTAACAAACTGTCAGCTATAATGATTACCTACCCTTCTACGCACGGCGTTTTTGAGGTGTCATTTTGCCAGATATGCCAAATCATCCATGACCACGGTGGCCAGGTCTATTTAGACGGGGCAAATTTTAATGCTTTAGTCGGTGTCAGTCGTCCCGGGAGAATAGGTGCAGATGTTGCCCATCTAAATCTACACAAAACATTTAGCATTCCGCATGGCGGTGGCGGGCCAGGCGCTGGCCCTATAGGCGTCGGCGAACATTTAATACCCTTTTTACCCACCCATCCTTTCGTTTACGGTGTAAACCCAGCAGCAACTGAACAAAAAAGTATAGGCACTATTTCAGCAGCACCCTGGGGGCCAGCAAACATCCTAAGCATACCCTGGGCCTATATCGCAATGATGGGTGCAACAGGCTTAAAAAAAGCCACTTTAACGGCTATATTAAATGCTAACTATATTGCCAGGAAGCTCGCATCCCACTATCCCATTTTATATACCGGAAAGAATGGCTGGATTGCGCATGAATGCATTATCGACTGCAGGGCATTTAAAAAAAGTTGTGGGATAAGCGTTAACGATATAGCCAAGCGCCTGATAGATTATGGTTATCATGCGCCCACGGTCTCCTTTCCTGTGCATGGAACATTAATGATAGAGCCCACAGAAAGTGAAAATAAACCTCAACTCGATAGATTCTGTTCAGCACTGATTTCTATACGCCAGGAGATAGCTGCTATCGAAAACGGCTCAGCTGACAAACAAGACAATATGTTAGTCAATGCGCCACACACGCAATTAAGCTTGATAGAAGACAAATGGCCTTTCCCTTATAGTAAGCAACAGGCGTTTTTCCCGAATAATGCCCTACAGAGTGATAAATACTGGCCGCCCGTGGGACGTATTGATGAAACTTATGGCGACCGGTATTTAAAGTGTAGCTGTCTATAGTTCTGTTAAAATCAACCAAAACCATTACATCACCAGAGTATGCCAGGTAAGTTTCTCTGAATGACAGGCATAAAAAAACCAGCCTAAGCTGGTTCTTTTACTGAAAATGAAGACTAATTAATCTTCAGCTTCCACTTCTATTTCAGGTCGGCCAACTAATTCAACGTATGCCATAGGTGCTTTATCACCTGTACGGAAACCGCACTTCATAATACGTAAATAACCACCAGGGCGCTCCTGGTAACGTGGACCTAGTTCGTTAAATAATTTAGTCACGATAGCGCGATCTCTTAATTTAGCGAACGCGATACGACGATTTGCAACTGAATCATTTTTAGATAGTGTCAGAAGAGGCTCTGCTACAGAACGCAATTCTTTTGCCTTAGGCAAAGTCGTTCTAATTAATTCTTTATCAAATAAAGAAGTTGCCATATTACTAAACATAGCTTTTCTATGACTACTGTTTCTATTTAATTGTCTACCAGACTTACGATGTCTCATACGAATAAACCTTGTATTGTTATAAAACCGCTTGAGCTTGCTCAAGCAAATTTTCAGGCGGCCAGTTCTCTAGTCGCATTCCTAAAGAAAGTCCCTTTAGTGCTAACACATCTTTTATCTCTGTTAACGACTTTCTACCTAAATTGGGTGTTTTTAATAATTCAAACTCAGTACGCTGAATTAAATCACCAATATAATAAATATTTTCTGCTTTCAGACAGTTAGCTGACCTAACAGTAAGCTCTAAATCATCCACTGGACGTAGAAGATTAGGATCTATCTGTTCAACAGGTTCAACAATTTCTTCAGCGATTTGCTCATTAACTTTTTCAAAATCAACAAATACAGAAAGCTGATCATGCAAGATTGTTGCCGCTAACTTAATAGTAGACTCAGGATCAATCGTACCGTTGGTATCTAATTCAATGATTAATCTATCAAGATTAGTACGCTGCTCAACACGAGTTGTTTCGACTCTATAAGCCACTGTAGAAACAGGACTATAAGAAGCATCAACTTGTAAAGCACCAACTACACCAACACCTAACCCTTCAGTTCTAGTATTAGATGGCTCATAGCCACGACCACGCTGAATGTTAATTTTCATTGCCAACTCGCCTTCTTCAGTCAAGTTAGCGATCACCAAATCAGGATTAATGATTTCAACATCATGTGGAACTTGTATATCAGCCGCAGTAACTACTCCTGATCCACTTTTACTTAATGTTAATGTCACTTCATTGCCAGAGTGTAACACGACAGCTAATTGTTTTAAATTCAACAAGATATCAATAACATCTTCTTGAACGCCATCAATCACTGAATATTCGTGCTCAGCTTTTTCAATCTCGGCGCTAACAACAGCGCAACCTGGGATTGAAGAAAGAAGTACTCTTCTTAATGCATTCCCTAAAGAGTGGCCGAAACCTCTCTCTAAAGGCTCAATAACAATTCTTGAATGATTAGTTGACTTACTAACCACCTCAACAAGTTGAGGCTTTAATAAACCAGTAATAGCACTATGCATTTAAAACCCCGAAATATTATTTAGAATATAGCTCAACAACAAGCTGTTCATTAATATCAGAACCCAAATCAGCACGCTCAGGTAATGAATTAAAAGAACCAGTTAAATCCTTTGTATTGACTTCAAGCCAAGTAGGGAATCCATACTGATCCGCAACAGTTAGTGCATCAACAATACGCGCCTGTTTTTTAGACTTTTCTCTAATAGAGATTTTATCACCAACAGATACTTGAGCAGAAGGGATGTTATTAATACTGTCATTTACCAAAATGGATTTGTGACTAACTAATTGTCTTGCTTCAGCTCGTGTTGCAGCAAAGCCCATTCTGTAAACAATATTATCCAGCCTAGACTCTAAAATATTTAACAGGTTTAAACCTGTTGCACCCTTTTGCAAGTCTGCAGACTTATAGTAATTTCTGAATTGTTTTTCAAGAACACCATAGATACGTCTGATACGTTGCTTTGCTCTTAACTGAGTTGCATAGTTAGAGTCGCGAGCACGTTTCGTACCATGCTGACCGGGACGTTGATCTAATTTACATTTACCTTCGAGCGACTTACCTCTGCTTTTTAAAAAAAGATCAGTACCTTCGCGACGACTTAATTTACAAGTGGGTCCTACATATCTAGCCATAATATACTCCTAACTATACCCTACGCTTTTTCGGTGGACGACAACCATTATGAGGGATAGGCGTAACATCAACGATGTTGCCAATTTTAAACCCCAGGTTGTTGAATGATCTTACTGCAGACTCACGACCAGGCCCTGGGCCTTTGATCATAACATCTAGATTCTTTATACCGAATTCCTGAGCTACTTTGCCTGCGTTTTCTGCAGCAACCTGCGCTGCAAAAGGAGTACTTTTTCTAGAGCCTCTAAAACCAGAGCCGCCAGACGTTGCCCATGCCAGAGCATTTCCTTTACGATCAGTAATTGTAACTATAGTGTTATTGAAAGTTGCATGGATATGTGCGATACCGTCAGCAATTTCTTTTTTTATTTTTTTCTTTGTGCGATTTGAACTAGCCATATTTATAACTTATCTTATTTTCTAATAGGTTTACGCGGGCCTTTTCGAGTACGAGCGTTTGTTTTCGTCCTCTGACCACGCAATGGTAGTCCACGTCTATGACGAATACCACGGTAACAACCAAGATCCATTAAACGCTTAATGTTCATAGACACTTCACGTCGCAGATCTCCCTCAACGACAATTTTTGCGATAGTTTCACGAATAGCCTCTAATTGCTCTTCGTTTAACTCTTTAATTTTAATTGTCCGTTCGATACCAACTTCTTTACAGATATTAATTGCAGTTGGCTTACCAACACCATAAATTGCAGTTAAACCAATCTCTGCATGTTTATGATCTGGTACATTAATTCCGGCAATTCGTGCCATTTAGATACTCCTAATACGGTACTCTAAAGTTAAGCGCTCAATTATAGCACTAACACTTTATAAAGCAATAAAAAAACTAACCCTGACGTTGCTTATGACGCCCATCTTTACAAATAATCCTAACTACTCCAGCTCTTTTAACAACCTTACAGTTACGGCATATTTTTTTTACAGAAGCTCGTACTTTCACAGTTCACCCCTTTTATAAATGAATTTATCTACTTTTTAAATTTGCTTTGTTCATCAGACCATCATATTGCTGAGACATTAGATGTGTTTGCATTTGCGAAACAAAATCCATGACCACTACAACAATAATCAGCAATGACGTTCCACCAAAATAAAATGGCACGTTCCAATAAACAATTAAAAACTCAGGTAATAAACAGACTGATGTTATATAGAAAGCACCAATCAACGTTAAGCGTGTCATGACCTTATCAATATAAATCGCCGTTTGCTCACCCGGTCTGATTCCAGGCAAAAAAGCACCTGATTTTTTTAAATTATCTGCAGTTTCTGTTGAGTTAAATACCAAAGCGGTATAAAAGAAACAGAAAAACACAATAGCTATAGTATACAGCATCACATATAGCGGTTGTCCCGGAGAAATAGAAGTTGCAATATCCTGCAACCAGCCATACCCTTCAGAACTACTAAACCAGCCAGCGATAGTAGCCGGGAATAAAATGATACTAGAAGCGAAAATTGGTGGAATAACACCAGCCATATTAAGCTTGAGTGGCAAAAAACTACTTTGCCCCGCATACATTCTTTTTCCTTGCTGACGTTTTGGATAGTTAATCACTATCCGTCTTTGGCCACGCTCTACAAAAACGACCAACGCAGTCACTGCAACCGCCAGTATAAATAGCAAGACGATAAAGGCGCCGTTAAGCTCTCCTGTTCTTGCTAATTCTAAGGTACCACCAATAGCGGAAGGTAATCCAGAAACGATACCGGCAAAGATGATCAACGATATACCATTACCTAAACCACGCTCAGTAATTTGCTCACCTAGCCACATCAGGAAAATAGTTCCAGCGACCAAAGTAATTGCAGTAATCACTATAAACTGAATGCCTGGATTAATAACAACAGGTAAACCACCCGCAGTCTGATTTTGTAATGCAACTGAGACACCGATTGCCTGAAAAGTTGCTAATACCACCGTACCATATCTGGTGTATTGAGAAATCTTATGTCGACCAGATTCACCTTCTTTCTTGATCTGCTCAAGCTGAGGTATAACGATCGCCATCAACTGCATAATAATAGAGGCAGAAATGTACGGCATAATCCCCAAGGCAAAAAGACTTAATCTTTTTAATGCACCACCGGAAAACATGTTGAACATATCAAAGATAGACCCTTCTTGCTGCTTGAACATCAGGGCTAATGCCTGAGGATCAATACCTGGTACCGGGATATGTGCACCGACCCGGTAAACAAAAAAAGCGCCGAGAACGAATAATAACCTTGATCGCAATTCAGACGTTTTGTCTAATTGCTCTTTCATTTGCGCGCCTGATCTACTCACGTTTATTCCTCTACTTTTCCACCAGCCGCTTCAACACTTGCTTTAGCACCAGCTGTTACTTTGATGCCTTTTAAAGTGACTGCAGACGTTATTTCACCAGATTTAATAAGTTTCGCTACTTTAGTAAAAGCAGGAACTATATTTGCTTTAATTAGATCATCAAGTGTTACCACTTCCTGAGCTAATTTGGCAACTTCACTTAATCTGACTTCAGAAGTAAATTTTGACTTTCTAGCAGTAAAACCCACTTTAGGTAACCGTTTTTGCAGAGGCATTTGACCGCCCTCAAAACCGACTTTGTGAAATCCACCACTACGTGATTTTTGACCTTTATGGCCACGACCACAAGTCTTACCAAGAGTTGAGCCTATTCCGCGCCCGACTCTTTTACGATCTTTCTTAGAACCTTCAGCAGGCTTGATTGTATTTAAATACATTAAACTTCCTCTACTGTAACCATATAAGAGACTTTATTAATCATGCCTCTATTTTCAGCAGTATCGATAACTTCAACCGTATGATTGATTCGTCTTAAACCCAAACCCTGAAGACAGGCTTTGTGTTTTTTTAGACGACCGATGCTACTCTTTGTCATTGTAATGCGTAATTTTTTATCTGACATGTCGATTACCCTGTGATCTGATCAACTGTTAAACCACGTTTAGCAGCAATTTGTTCAGCATTATTCATATTAGCCAGACCATCAATAGTTGCTCGCACAACATTAATAGGATTGTTAGTGCCGATACATTTAGCCAGGACATTATGTACGCCAACAGCTTCGAAAACTGCACGCATAGGGCCACCAGCAATGATACCTGTACCTTCTGTAGCAGGCTGCATAAATACTTTTGCAGCGCCTAACTCAGACATAATTGAATATTGCAGAGTATCGCCGTTCAGAGCGACCTTATGCATATTTTTTCTTGCTTGCTCTAGTGATTTTTGTATCGCTATGGGTACTTCTTTCGCTTTACTGACTCCATAACCCACATTACCATCACCATCGCCTACTACTGTAAGCGCAGTAAAACCAAAAACTCTACCGCCTTTAACAACTTTTGCGACTCGTCGGACAGAAACCAGTTTTTCCTGTAATCCGTCTGAATTCGCTTGTTGAGATGCATTTGCCATTTTTATCCCCTAGAACTTCAAGCCAGCTTCGCGAGCAGCATCAGCTAATGCTTTTACACGGCCATGATATTTAAAACCAGAACGATCAAAAGTTACTTCAGTAATACCTGCAGCGATTGCCTTATCTGCTACTGTCTTACCTACTAAAACCGCTGATTCAATATTACCAGTACTCTTAACAGCTGACTTAATATCAGCTTGAGTAGTTGAGGCACTAGCTACTGTAACAGTTCCATTCTCAGTAATTATCTGAGCATATATGTGTTTCGATGTTTTGTGCACTGATAAGCGATTAGCACCCAACCTTTTAATATTGGACCTAAGCTTTAGTGCTCTTTTCATTCGAGATGCTTTTTTATTCATTTCGTTAGCCTATTTTTTCTTAGCGTCTTTTCTAACAATATGCTCATCAGAATACTTAACACCTTTACCTTTATAAGGCTCAGGGGGACGGAACGCTCTGATATCTGCTGATACTGCACCAACAAGTTGCTTATCTATACCCTTAACAACTAGTTCAGTCTGGCTTGGCGCTTCAATTACTATCCCTTCAGGCATAGCAAATTCAATCGGGTGTGAGAAACCAAGGCTTAAGTTTAAAACCTTGCCTTTAACCTGGGCTCTATAACCTACACCAACAAGAGTCAGTTTCTTTTCAAATCCGCGAGTAACGCCAGTAACCATATTGGCTATATTAGCACGCGCTGTGCCAGCCTGGGCTGTAGCTTTTTTATTATTCTGATCCCACTTTATGTTAATAGAAGAATCAGATTGGTCTACTTGAACAAACCTATGCAAGTTAAGGCTTAGCTGCCCTTTAGAACCTTTAACTGAAACCGTTGAACCATCAACCTTTACTTCGACACCCGTAGGTATTGTGATAGGGTTTTTTGCAATTCTAGACATATCTCACCCTCCCCTTAACAAACAGTGCAAAGTACTTCACCGCCATGACCGATTGCACGAGCCGCGCGATCAGTCATAACACCTTTGGAAGTAGATACTATTGCAACACCCAAACCACCTAAAACCTTTGGCAGCTCATCCTTTGATTTGTAAACACGTAGACCAGGTCTGCTGATACGCTTGACCTTATCTATGACGGCTTTACCGTTATAATATTTTAATTCAACTGATATGGATACGTGAGCCCCACTTGTTTCAGTTGAGAAGTTTGTAATATAACCTTCATCTTTCAAAACTTTTGCAATAGCAACTTTAAGTTTAGATGATGGCATATTAACGTTTATTTTTCCTGCAGACTGCCCATTTCTGATGCGCGTAAGCATGTCTGCAACTGGATCTGTCATGCTCATAATTTATTCTCCAAATTCTGACTAGTCGATTACCAACTGGCTTTAGTTAAGCCTGGTACATCCCCGCGCATAGTGGCTTCTCTAAGCTTGTTTCTGCTTAAACCAAATTTGCGATAGAAACCATGAGGTCGACCTGTAATAGTACATCTATTACGTAATCTTGCCGCACATGAATCTCTGGGCAGTTTTTGTAATGCTAGACTAGCTTCATCCTTCTCTTCAAAAGAAGCATTTGGATCTCTAATAATTTCTTTTAAAGAAGCTCGCTTTGCTGCGTATTTACTTACTAGCTTAACTCGCTTATGTTCACGAGCTATCATTGATTTTTTAGCCATAACTGTTAGCTCTTAAATGGAAAATTAAACTGCTTTAACAATGCCAGGCCTTCTTCATTGTTAGTTGCACTCGTGGTAATACAAATATCCATACCGCGTAAAGTATCAATCTTGTCGTAATCAATCTCAGGAAAGATAATTTGCTCGGTAACACCCATTGTAAAGTTACCCCGACCATCAAAGCTTTTAGGACTTAAACCTCTAAAGTCACGAATTCTTGGGATCGCTATACTAATTAAACGATCAAGAAATTCGTACATCTTATCTTGTCTAAGAGTCACTTTGCAGCCAATTGGCATATCGTCACGTATTTTAAAACCCGCAATGGATTTACGTGACAATGTAACAACAGGTTTTTGACCACTAATTTTTTCCATATCAGAAAGCGCAGCTTGGACAATTTTCTTGTCAGCAACAGCCTCACCCAAACCCATGTTGAGTGTGATTTTAGTAATTTTGGGAGCTTGCATTATTGATGTGTAATTGAACTCTTTCACCAATGCAGGCAATACTTTCTTTTTATAATCTTCTTGTAATCTAGCCATGATTATACCTACACATCAATAGTTTCATTATTAGATTTAAAATAACGGACTTTCTTGCCATCATCTAATGTTTTAAAGCCTACTTTATCTGCTTTTTTGCTAGCAGCATTATAAAGTGCAACATTGGAATTATGAATTGGCATTTCTTTTTCTATGATACCGCCCTGTACACCCGCATTTGGGTTTGGTTTTTGATGTTTTTTAACCTGATTAACACCTTCAACCATAACTTTATCATTTAAAAATTTACTGATCCGTCCTCGTTTGCCCTTATCTTTACCGATAAGAACGATGACTTCGTCACCTTGTTTAAGTTTTTGCATATTTAAGACCCTTACAATACTTCTGGCGCTAGAGAAACTATTTTCATAAATTTCTCATTTCTCAACTCTCGTGTCACAGGCCCGAAAATACGAGTACCTAATGGCTGTAGTTGAGCGTTTAATATAACCGCTGCATTGTCATCAAATCTTATAAGCGAGCCATCAGTTCTACGCACACCTTTTTTGGTACGTACAACTAAAGCATTATAAACTTCGCCTTTCTTAACTCTGCCGCGTGGGATAGCGTCTTTAATACTGACTTTAATAATATCCCCTATCGCAGCATAGCGTCTATGCGACCCGCCGAGAACTTTGATACACATGACCTTTTTTGCGCCGCTGTTATCAGCGACATCAAGGTTAGTTTGCATCTGAATCATTATTTAATACCTAATTAACTTTTTACTAGTAATTTAAAACAGTTGATCAACTTACTTTTGTTACTACTTCAACTAATTTAAACGTTTTGTTTTTTGAATACGGACGACATGATGCAATTGACACTACATCACCTTCGTTACAAATATTATTCTCATCATGTGCGAATAATTTTGTAGAACGTCTTATATATTTACCGTAGACAGGATGCTTAACAAGTCGCTCTACCAAGATAGTGACTGTTTTGTCCATTTTGTTACTTACTACGCGACCAGTGATGGTACGTATTTGTTTTGCATTATCACTCATTATGCTGCTCTCGCCATTTCATTTACGATTGTTTGCACACGCGCAATATTTCTTCTAACCTTTTTTACCTGGTCAGCTTTTGCTAATTGCCCAGTGCTTTTTTGCATACGTAAATTAAATTGTTCACGCCCTAATTCAACTAATGTTGCATTAAGTTCCTCTGCACTTTTCTGACGTAATTCACTTGCTTTCATCACAGTACCGTCCTAACTATAAATTTAGTTTTAACAGGTAATTTTGCTGCCGCCAGAGTAAATGCTTCACGCGCTATTTCTTCTGGCACACCCTGCAATTCATACAACATTGTTCCTGGCTTGATTTGCGCAATCCAGTATTCAACACTACCCTTACCTTTACCCATACGAACTTCTAAAGGCTTTTTAGTAATCGGTTTGTCAGGGAATATTCTGATCCACAGCTTGCCATCACGCTTGCAATGACGACTAATCGTTCTACGAGCGGCTTCAATTTGACGCGCAGAAATCCTGCCTCGTTCAAGTGACTTAAGCCCATACTCACCAAAGCTAACTGATGAACCACGAACAGCGATACCTGTGTTTCTTAATTTATGCTGTTTACGAAATTTTGTTCTTTTAGGTTGAAGCATGATATTTTCCCTTCACCTATTTTTTAGATTTAGTTTTTTCTGAATTTTCTAAAGCAGGGTCTATATTAAAAACCTCACCTTTAAAAATCCATACTTTAATTCCAATAATACCATAAGTAGTATTGGCCTCAGCGACGCCGTAATCGATATCAGCTCTTAGCGTATGCAGAGGAACACGTCCTTCTCTATACCATTCACTACGAGCAATTTCAGCACCGTTTAAACGTCCACCTAAATTAATCTTGATACCTTCTGCACCTAAGCGCATAGAATTCGTCACCGCACGCTTCATCGCACGACGATACATAATTCTTTTTTCTAATTGCTGAGCAACGCTCTCTGCAACAAGCTTAGCATCTAATTCTGGCTTCCTAATTTCTTCAACATTGATCTGTACCGGGATGCCCAACATCTTGGAAACATCTTTACGTAACAAATCAATATCTTCGCCTTTTTTGCCGATAACAATACCAGGACGTGCCGTATGTATTGTTATGTGCGCATTATTAGCAGGACGATTAATCTGAATACGACTAACAGATGCGTGCGCTAATTTCTTAGAAATATAAGCACGTACCGATAAATCCTGATTTAAAAAAACAGGATAATCTTTGCTATTTGCATACCATCTTGAAGTGAAATCCTTGACTATTCCCAGCCTGATTCCCGTTGGATGTACCTTTTGACCCATTTCTCTGCCCCTACTCGAACTCTGCGACTTTAACTGTAATATGACAAGTGCGCTTCAAAATATGATTTGCACGACCTTTTGCTCTCGCTCTAAAGCGTTTTAGCGTAGGCGCTTCATCTACAAATACGGTTGAAACTTTTAACTCGTCTATATCTGCACTCTCATTATGCTCTGCATTTGCAATAGCTGATTCGAGTACTTTCTTCATAATCGCAGCTGCTTTTTTAGTACTGAATTTCAGTACATTCAAAGCCGCTCCGACATCTAGACCTCTAATTTGATCTGCAACCAGCCTTGCTTTTTGAGCAGACATAGGCGCATTACTTAATTTAGCTGAAACTTCCATTACAACACCCTACCTTGACTTTTTATCAGCCAAATGGCCTTTGTATGTACGAGTCGGCGCAAATTCACCTAACTTATGACCCACCATATTTTCCGAAACTAATACCGGAATATGCTGACGGCCATTATGTACGGCAATTGTTAAGCCTAACATTTCAGGCGAGATCATTGATCGTCTAGACCAAGTCTTAATCGGTTTCCTACTACTGCTACTGACTGCATCATCAACTTTCTTTTGTAAATGATGATCAATAAAAGGACCTTTTTTAATTGAACGTGGCACTTTATTAATTCCTCTCTAACGCTTGTTACGACGTCTGACAATCATTTTGTCAGTTCGCTTATTTTTTCTGGTTTTATAACCTTTGGTTGGCGTACCCCAGGGAGAAACAGGATGTCTACCACCCGATGTCCTTCCTTCACCACCACCGTGCGGATGATCCACTGGATTCATTACCACACCACGAACAGTAGGTCGAACGCCACGCCATCTTGACGCACCCGCCTTACCTAATGATCTTAGATTATGCTCAGAGTTCGATACTTCACCAATAACCGCTTTACAGTCAGCTAATACTTTACGCATTTCGCCAGAACGTAATCTCAGCGTTACATAGCTTCCATCTTTAGCAACTAACTGCGCAGATGTTCCTGCACTACGCGCCATTTGCGCACCCTTGCCTGGCTTGAGCTCAACACAATGAACCACAGAACCTAAAGGTACATTACGCAGAGACATACAGTTACCAGCTTTAATAGCCGCGCTTTCTGAAGAAACAATCTCCTGCCCAGCAACCACACCCTTAGGTGCAATAATATATTTACGCTCACCGTCCCTATATAAGACTAGAGCTATATTAGCTGTTCTGTTGGGATCATATTCCAGACGCTCTACTATGCCCGGGATTTCCATCTTGTTGCGTTTAAAATCTATAATACGGTAGCTTTGCTTATGCCCACCACCGATATGACGAGTCGTAATACGTCCATTGTTATTACGCCCACCAGTCTTACTTTTTTTTCTTAGTAAAGGTCCATAAGGTTTACCTTTATGTAAATCATCATGCTTTACTCTTACGACAAACCTGGAACCCGGCGATGTCGGTTTTGATTTTACAATAGCCATTTGCCCTACCGTTTATATTCTTTTACTTTCAATTATGCTGCCGAGAAATCTATATCGTGACCTTCTTTAAGCTTAACGTACGCTTTTTTCCAGTCCGATCTCTTACCCATAAAGCGACCAAATCTTTTTGCCTTACCTTTAACATTTAATATTTGAACTTTTTCAACTTCAACGTTAAACATCAATTCCACAGATTTCTTAACTTGTAGCTTTGTCGCTTGACTTGCTACTTTAAACACAAATCTATTGTGATTCTCTGCTGCAACCGTGCTCTTTTCAGAAACGACCGGCGCCTTTATAATATTTGATAGATTAAACTCTACACTCATGATAACTGCGCCTCAATTGCTTTCAACGCTGCAGGTGTTGCTATAACATTATCCGCAGCAATTAACATAACAGGATCGAGCTCGCTGGCAGTAGTAACTTCCAGATTTGCAACATTTCTTGAAGATAAGTAAATATTTTCAGTCAACTCATCCGCAATAATTAAAATCCGACTCTTGCCCAAGCCTTTCAATTTTGCAACTAACTCTTTCGTTTTTGGAGTTGACGGCATAATATCTTCACTTGCCACCAAACGATTCTGGCGCAACAACTCTGATAATATTGAACGAATTCCAGCGCGATACATTTTTTTATTTAGCTTTTGATCAAATGATCTAGGCTGAGCAGCAAATGTCGCACCACCTCCTCTCCAAAGTGGACTGCGTATTGTACCAGATCTTGCACGACCTGATCCTTTTTGTTTCCAAGGCTTTGCTCCACCACCACTTACAGCGGCTCTATTTTTTTGTGCTTTGGTTCCAGAACGCCAGCCAGCCATGGTCTTTGTAGCCAATTGATGAACCAGAGCTTCGTTATATTCCCGCCCAAAAACATCTTCGCTTACCTCTACTTCACCCGCAGAGTCTGCACTATTAAGTGCTGGTATTTTGACACTCATGACCTATCCTTTATTTTTTTGCTTGGTTGCAGGCGTTAAAATGACATCGCCACCTTTAGCACCAGGAATCGCACCCTTGACTAAAATAAGATTTCTTTCAGTATCAATTGAATGAATGGTCAGATTTTGTGTAGTGACAGTTTCCGCCCCCATATGACCCGACATTTTTTTACCTTTGAATACTCGACCTGGTGTCTGACACATACCAATAGATCCGTTAGATCTATGTGATATTGAGTTACCATGTGTTGCATCCTGCATTTGAAAGTTATGTCGCTTGACACCACCCTGAAAACCTTTACCGATACTGGTTCCCTGGACATCAATAAGCTGACCATCAGCAAAAACTGCGGTGGTTAATTCAGAGCCTACTGCAAGCTCCTCACCTTCACCTTCAGCTAATCTAAATTCCCACAAGCCACGACCAGCAGTCATATTTGCTGCCGCATAATGACCCGCCATTGCCTTACTTACTTTTGATGACTTCTTATCGCCGGCAGCAACCTGCACTGCACGATAACCATCTGTTTCTAGCCCTTTAAGCTGAGAAACTCTATTTGAATCTATCTGTACAACCGAAACAGGTACTGACACACCATCTTCTGTGAAAACACGTGTCATACCACATTTACGACCAATTAGACCTAATGACATAATTAAACCCTCAAACTTCTCAAGCTTAAATAAGCTTTATTTTAACGTCGACGCCCGCTGCTAAATCTAACTTCATTAGCGTATCAACTGTCTTATCGGTCGGCTCGATAATATCAAGCAGACGTTTGTATGTTCTCAATTCATATTGATCACGCGCATCTTTGTTTACATGCGGAGAAGTTAGAATTGTAAAACGCTCATGTTTTGTTGGTAGCGGAATAGGCCCCTTTACTTGCGCACCCGTTCTTTTTGCTGTTTCAACAATTTCACCTGCTGACTGATCAATTAGTTTATGATCAAACGCCTTCAGGCTAATTCTAATTGTTTGACTTGACATATTTATTACTCAATAATTTTAGCAACAACACCCGCACCAACAGTACGACCACCTTCACGAATCGCGAAACGCAAACCATCTTCCATCGCAATCG
>DUBW01000025.1 GCA_012960135.1 Methyloprofundus sp. | reverse complement strand
CTAATGCCTTCGGCGCCCCAGACGTCCTGCGTACGTGCCACTTCGCCACTACCATCGTAAACTCGGCGCTGGCTTCGTAACACTCCCTCAAATGACTGGACGGCGTTTCGGAATGCCTTTTATTTTGTCTCCACCTACGCTAACGCTCCGATTCCGACAAAACAACGGCCCTACGCCTTCTGGGGACTACCAGCCATCGCGTTCGCTCTCCATGGCTGGCAGCGTTCGAGGAAACCTTAAATTAAGTAGATGAATCTATTGATCTTCCTGTGTCGCTTGTGACTTGAAAATCTGCTGCTCCATTGTCGCTACTCGATCTTCTAAGTCTTCCAATTTAGAGCGTGTCTTGGCTAATACGCCTTTCTGCACTTCAAACTCTTCGCGGGTGACTAAGTCCATTTTACCCAAAGCACCTTGTAAAATAGCGCGAAAATTTTTCTCCATATCTTCTTTAAGATTGGAAAGCCCAGGAGGAATGGCATCACTTAAACGGGTGGCGATATCATCAATTGATTTTGGATCAAACATTTTTATTCCTATTAAAGTATGTAAATTAAATTGCCTTAGTTACACCAAGCCAGAATTGGTAATAGATATGTATTCACGACAGATTTTTTCAAGATCAGCCTGTTCTAGGGGTTGTTGCATTAATAAGCAATAGTAGTGATCATCCTGTTCACTGAAAGTAATACAGTTCTTGCAGTGACCAAAGCTATTTGTGTCATTAGCATTTTGTAAGGCTACTAATGCTTGATATAGCGCGGCACTGATAGAATCAAATTGTTTATTGGCAATGGCTTGTTCAGCCTTGATAAATACGTCAAAAGGAGTAATGCTTTTGAGTAGTTGTTGCCCCCAGGGTAAAATCTTGAGATGCACAATACGCTTATCAATGAGGTCTTGTATCTTTTCAAGATAACCTTTGCGCTCTAGAACCTGTAATGTTTGCGACACGGTACCTTTGGTTAAACCCATATAATCGGTAACCGCTGCGGGTGTATCACTAAATCGATTACAATTGGCTAAATAATCCAGGGTCTGAACATGCACTGGTTGTAAGCCTAAAGCCGAATATTTTTTTCGCTGCTCAGCTCTGAGCAGGGTACTGATCCGTTCAATTAATTTTAAAGTTGTTAGTTCTTGCATGCAAGTATCTTATCACTACTCCGAGTAGGCATAAAATAAACTCAGTAAAAGCGGCTAAAGATTTTTATACCTTTAGCATTGCAAGGGGGGAGTGAGTTTATTAAATCCATATTAATCATTAAATGTGTATCAAGTGAAGCCCTAATTTGCAGGAAAGCTTAAATGTTTATAGCTCCCCTTACGGATGTTAAAAAAGGCCAGCTCGGGTAGGCTCATGAGGATACCCATAGTTCCATCTTTTAATGCTTTACCTGAATCAAACGCCAAGGAAAAACTTCCGTAGAGGCTCATGATTGTTGCAGCGACCAAGTTAATTGAGCCAAATATTGGCCGCATCAAGATATTGTCATCTGTAAAAATAAGAAAGGCGGCATCCTGATCATTAAATTTATAATCAGTAGCGCTAAGTGTATTAAATTCTCTTAAAAACACAATGGCACTGTTTTCTTCTCTGTACATTGCTGCAAGTTGCTGGTGCCGAAAAGAAGGCAGTGCCTGTTTTGTGTAATCATCAGAGAGGTTACGAAATGAACCAAAGGGAATAAACGAGATAATATTTTTATCTGTTAATTGGCTTAGTTCTTTGATTTGCTGGTTGTTCGTGGGTAGATGACTAATGGTATGGGTAATTTCGGTAACACAGTTGCGCGTAAAAAGATTATAACCATAGAGTGCATGCAATTGCTGTTCGATGCTTTGCTGGTAAGCTTCAAACCTGGCTAACCCTTCAGCTATTTTCTGATCTGTGAGCTTTGGCAGTAGCGTCTCTGGCAAAGAGATTGACTTGCTCGCCAGAAGTTGCTCGCCTGATATCCGGATGCCTTGTTTGTTTTGTAGGTCATGTTCTCGTTCATAGTAGTAATTGCTCAGCATTTCTAGCTGACCATAGGCTTTTTCGGTAATGATATGTTGCTCTGTAAATAGCGCGGCTTTTAATTGGACAATTCGAGCTAAAGCCTTATTTTTCTGGGCTAGAAATTTAGTTTCATAGCGGGCAACTTCAGTATAGTCAATAACTGGACTAGAGTCTCGAAAGGTATCCAGGAACACAAACTTACCTGATTCAATGCTTAGGGAAAGGCTTATTATGCGCGCGTAGAGCGAAAATGCGGCATTACCCCAGTCTGGGCGTTGGGAATTTATCAGGGTTAATAAATGATTACTTAATACAAGTTGAAAGCTTTTTAATTGAGCAATTTCAGCTTGAGAAAGGGTAAATAATGACTGCTCAGGGCTAAAATAATATTGTGGATTTAAGGTGTAATTATTTTTAATCGTTTCCAATAACAATATTTTGCTAATGTTATCCAGGTAGCGACTGGCAAATGAGTAGGGTATTGGTGAAAATGTAACTTCGCTCAATTGTAAGCTGTTTTTAGGCCAGGGTTCCGGGTGCAAGGTATTAACTTCAGACTTTAGTTGAACGATGCGCTGAGTTAAGAAATCAGCACCATACTTTCGGTTTATTTGTTGTTGAAGCTGATCGTTTGTCAGCGATTCTGTTTTACGTGGAACAGCCTTTATACTAAATAAACCTGCGCCTTTAATATTTAATTGAGAGTGTTGAGTTTGATTGTTTAGTAGTGCGATATTTAGATTGATTTCCTTACGGATGTCATCCTGCTGCTTTTGCAATAAAAAGCGTAGACTGAAATGGTTGAGTAATTGCTCATAATCGCTGTCATTGAGATCTAGTGCCGCCTGATAAAAGGTTCGGTTTTCTAAATAGCGATATTGAAAGTCAAAGTCAGTGCTGGTATCTTTGACTAAGCGAATAATGCCGCCATCATAATGTTGGAAATGATAGGTTTCATCATCGAAACGAAGCGCAGTATGCCCACCACTGGCATTGCCTTCACTGGCAGTAATATAGATATAATCAAATGCTTTTGCATGCAAAGCTGATGAAAACAAGAAACCTATGGCCGTACTTAGCAAGCAAAAAAATGTCATTGTTTGTTTACTAAGCACGGTTGGATTTATAAATTAAGACTTTTAGTCTTTATTCATCTCATAACCTTTCTGGATTGATTTCATCCTGGCAGCATCAGAATTGGCTATTTGATCTTTATATGTTTCATATGCACTGCCAGTTATATTTGATTTTTTTAAGGCGCGGCCTATGGCAATCAACGTTGCATCATCATCTTCCCAGTTAGTAATACCATTGGCAGAAGCTATTTCAGAAACGCCTCGTGAAAAAGCAAGGCGATCAAAGTCGGCGGTACTGAGATAGGCGCTAGAATAACTGATTATCTGTTGCTGATATTTTTCAGTATCATTGGACGACTCTGAGGAAGTACTGCTGCTACTTGACCCAGAAGATTTTGAACTACTGCCTGAGCTATCCGATGAGCTTTTGGAGCTGTAAGAAAAAGAACATCCTTGCGTTAGACTCACTATAATAATGAAGGGAAACAGAAATGGTTTAATTTGCATGGTAAAAATCCGATGTTGGTTGCGAAAATTAAGTGTAATCATAAGCACTTTTTAAAGTAAAAAAAATTTTATAGCGTACGTATGTCTAATAATCAATTGGAATGAGCATGAAAAAAATGTGGCAAGCTTGTATAGTATAGGTGAGTATTTGTTTTCCAGGTATTAATAAAACACTATTTTTGCGTAATTAGTTCTTGCGTAGTGTACACCGATGGTTTCAGTAAGGAAGACCATCACTAGTCTTAAGCTTGTGGCTGAATGCCGCACATATAATTTAATAAAAGTGAGATAAAACATGACAAAATCCGCTATTTTATTTTCTGAAGCTAAAGAGGTTATTCCGGGTGGCGTAAATTCACCTGTACGTTCTTTTAGTGGCGTGGGAGGAACCCCCGTTTATATTGATCATGCCAAAGGAGCTTATATATACGACTCAGAAGGTAAGCAATATATTGATTATGTGGGCTCATGGGGCCCAATGATAGTCGGCCATGCACATCAGGATGTGTTAGATGTAGTCAATGAAACGGCAGCTAAAGGGCTAAGTTTTGGTGCTCCAACCGAGCTTGAGACCCTGATGGCAAAGAAACTCTGTAAATTAGTGCCATCTATTGAGCAAGTACGCATGGTGAGTTCGGGTACAGAAGCCACCATGAGCGCTATCAGGCTTGCCAGAGGACATACTGGCCGGGATAAGATTGTAAAATTTGAAGGTTGCTATCATGGCCATTCTGATTCCTTATTAGTTAAGGCAGGCTCAGGCGCATTAACTCTGGGGGTTCCAAGTTCGCCAGGTGTGACAGCAGCGGTTGCAGAAGATACGATTACTCTGGCTTATAATGATATAGAGGAAGTTAAACAGACTTTTGCTGCCAGCGGTGAACAAATCGCCGCAATTATTGTTGAGCCTGTCGCAGGTAATATGAACTGTATTCTGCCTGCTGCAGGTTTCTTAGAAACCTTGCGTGAAGTATGCGATCAATACGGAACGATATTAATTTTCGATGAAGTGATGACCGGTTTCCGGGTAGATAAGCACTGTGCTCAGGGCTTATATAATATAAAGCCGGATTTAACGACGCTAGGAAAAGTAATTGGCGGAGGAATGCCTGTCGGTGCTTTTGGTGGCGCACATAAAATAATGTCCTCTTTAGCACCAGTGGGGCCAGTGTATCAGGCGGGAACTTTGTCGGGAAATCCGGTTACTATGGCTGCGGGTTATAAAACGCTGGAATTAATATCTGCAACTGATTTTCATAAGCACTTGGCGGAAAAAACACGAACCCTGGCTGAAGGCATACAAGCCAAGGCGGTTGCTGCAAATATAGGTATGTCTATTAATGTTGTAGGCGGAATGTTTGGCCTGTTTTTCACGCAAGAAGATCATATCAGTAGCTTTGCCCAAGTCATGCGCTGTGACCAGGAATTATTTAAGCAGTTTTTTCATGGCATGCTAGAGGAAGGCGTATATTTTGCTCCTTCAGCTTTTGAGGCGGGCTTTGTTTCGTCTGCGCACAGTGATGCGGACATTGCCGTTACTATTAGCGCTGCTGAGCGGGTATTTAATCAATTATAGGCATTAAAGGGTGAGTTTTGATAGACTCTGCGCATATTTACGATAGTTGCGCTCTACTTGGGCAAAACCAGGCGCTAATAAATCGCTACTATGGCAGCGCGCTGCGGCATAACTCATCCTTGCTTATATGGCTACTTTCCTATCCTCAGTACACGATCTATACCAGCGTTTTTCTACGCAAGAAAGTGATTTAATTCGCCATGCAATAGCGCTGGTTGACAGTCGTGATAACAATCAATCCAGTCGGCCTCGCGGTCTGGATGTTGCCTTAAATTTACTTAAGCTTAATGTTGATATCGAAACAACATTGGCTGCTATTCTGAGTGATTCAAGATTATCCGGTTACCCGCTTGAACCAGAGTTTGGGCCTTTAGTCGCTAGCCTAGTTAAAAATGTTCAACAATTAAATAGCATAAATATTTACACTGACAGTTTTGCAAATCAGACTGCACAAGTAGAAGTATTGAGAAGAATGTTATTATCTACAGCCGATGATATTAGAGCGTTGCTCATTAAGCTTGCTTATCGTCTGGCAAGATTAAAAAATCTGGCTCAGGAAGAGCCGCAAATGCGTCATTTTATAGCGAAGGAAACACTAGATCTATACACACCAATTGCGAATCGGCTAGGTATTGGGCAATTGAAATGGGCATTAGAGGATTATGCTTTTCGCTATTTGGAACCAGAAAACTATGTGTTTGTTGCCCGGCAACTCGAAAATAAACGCATATACCGGGAAGAGTGTATAGATAGCTTTATCGAGAAATTAAAAGCTGTCGTTGCTACTTCCAATATGCCGGTGGAAATTAAAGGCCGGCCCAAGCATATTTATAGTATCTGGCAAAAAATGCAACGTAAGAATCTGCCAATTGAAGAACTATATGATCTATTAGCGGTTCGTGTAGTGGTGTTGGATATATCGCAATGCTATGAAGTATTAGGTATAGTCCATCAACTTTGGGCTTCTATTCCTAAAGAATTTGATGACTATATAGCCAACCCCAAAACGAATGGCTATCAGTCATTACATACGGTGATTATAGATGCAGAAAAAAATCGTATAGAAATACAAATTCGTACCCGGGGAATGGATGATTTTGCAGAGCTTGGGTTAGCGGCACATTGGCGCTATAAAGAAGGAAGCAAGCAGAATATTGCCACAGAAAAAAGCATAGCCTCGTTAAGGAAATTGCTGGAAGAAAAGGATGGTGATACCCTGCGGGCTAATTTCCGTACCGAATTATTTGCGGACAGAGTCTATGTGCTAACCCCTGAGGGGAAATTAATTGACTTGATTAAAGGCGCAACACCGCTGGACTTTGCCTATGCAATACATACAGATGTCGGGCATCGTTGTCGAGGCGCTAAAGTTAATGGCTGTATTGTGCCTTTAACTTATCAGCTAAAGACTGGAGAGCAAGTTGAAATTCTTACCGTAAATGATATTGCGCCCAACTCGAACTGGCTAGATCCTAACCTCGCCTATTTAAAAACCCCGCGTGCTATTAATAAAGTTAAAGCATGGCTTAAGCTACAAGGAAAAGATAAACATTATCTGCTAGGTCAGCAACTTTTAGACAAGGAAGTTATACGGCTGGGGTTAAAAAATGACTTCCAGGCCAGGTTGTTGCACCATTTTAAACTTTCTAATGTCGATAAGTTATACATTGCTCTGGGGTGTAATATTATTAGCAGCAGGCAATTAAATTATGCATTAATCGAAGTAGGAGGAAAAAAAAGGCAGGTAAAAACCAGAAAAACCACCCAGACTAAAGCACAAATTCTGGAGATTACAGTGGATGGCAAAGATAATATCCTGACCCATTTTGCCCAGTGCTGTCATCCTCACGCGGATGATGAACTGACAGGATTTATTAGTCATAGCAATGGAATTGCAATCCATAGAAAAGACTGCGTCAACATCAGTAGTCTAAGTGATGAGAAAAAAAGGCAACTTATTGAAGTTAGATTAAAAGAAAGAGAGGCTTAAGCGACTTTCTTGTGAGCTGAAGCGCTGGACTTAATTATTAACCGGCCAATATTTTATACTGTGTTATTTGTGCTGAGTGCTAACGACTGTTGCGCGCAAACTACCGAATTTACCTCTGTCGATAATGACACGAAAAGTAGCCCTCAACGTTATCAATATTCTGTGATACAGGCGGGGGATAATTTTAAATTCGACACTGTCCCAGAATACAACGCCGAGTTTACGATGGTAGTGGCGAAGTGGCACGTACGCAGGACGTCTGGGGCGCTGAAGGCTTTAGCTGTCGCGTTAAGTTTTTGCCGCTTGCTTGGGCTGGGATGCCCAAAACAAGCTTGCGCAAAAATAGCGACTCCCCGGTATGGCTGTAGGCCTGAGTTCATAGGCGGTAATTGTTTAGTTTTTATTGAAGAAAAGGCTAGAAATACAGTATTTCAGCGCATCGGCAAAGCAGGATTTTGACTGGGTACTTAAGAGTGTGTTAAAAATAGAAACATTTTTAGGTTTTTAATAAGGCCAGATAGAGAAAGCATTAAGCAATGAATAGCCCGGAAAAAATAAAAATAAAAGCGGCTGGTGTCGGTAACTTAATTAATCGTATTCAGACTTTGTTTGTTGGCATGTTACGAATATGGACGATTCCTATCGTCTTGATGTTAAGTGTCGCTTCAGGTTTTACTACATTTTATGGCATGTCGCATTTCATAATTCCATGGATTGCGTTGGTGATTACCGTCGCTATTCAATCCATCGTAGTTATCTGTACGCTGGAACTTGCCGGCATACACTGGAAGGCTAATCGTACCCGCTACCTCTCTGTGTTTTTGTCATTAATCATTGCACTGGTTGCTTCGGTCTCTTTTTCATATTTCAAATTTTATGAAGTTTCAGAGACCGAAACCATACACATTCAGCGCTTAAACGATATAAGAGCAGATATAAAATCATATCTGGGTGAAGTCCTACCTTTTAAAAGCAAGTTGTTGGCGCAAAAGCAGGTAGACCTGGAACTGGCATCCAAAGAAGTCTCTCAGGCTTATTTTGGAACCCATCCCGAGGTGATTGCTGGATACCGAAATCAAGTGGGCAAGGGGCCTTTCTGGGAGCGGTTTAATGAAATTTATCAGGCAAAAAAACAGTCTCTGGGTGAGCTGGAAACAAAATTTTTATTATTAGACCAAAGTGTACAGCAGTTGCAAGCTCACCTGGCTGACCTGGATGTTGCTACGAATGTAGAAAGCGCTTACTACGATGTGCTCAATAGTTTTCGGGAAGTACAGTTTAAGGTCAATCAGCTGTCAAGTGAATTCGGGCAATCGTTGCCGGATCCTCCCATGTTGCTGACATATAATCAGTTTATTGAAGATATAAAGCCGAATATGGCGATGTGGAGTGGCTTCTCATTATTTGCTTTTGTCTGTGCGGCGATGGTTGATTTTTTTACGGTACTGCTCTCGTATCGCTTGGAGCTGACTGCGCCAGGTCCATTGACTCAAGATGAAGAAGAGCTGGTTTTTGAATGTTTGCGCCAATTTACTCAGTTTCGCATTAACGAAAATGATGAGCTGGAGATGAACATTGAGAAAAGTAATATCGAGAAAGCGAGGCGCTACTCTGACTGGTCCCGCATGTTTGCCGTGGGACTGCTATTGAGTCGCGGCTTTCTGAGAAAAATTGACAAAAATACAGTGGAATTTGCGCCTAATTTGTATCCCTTAATTGCGGCTAAAATGGGCGATAGAATAACCAAATTAAGAGCCGAAGCGCAACAGGCCAGACAGGTAACAGAGCATGAATAGTCCAGGCACTGAAATAGAAAGCTGGTTAATCGAAGGCACTTTAGATCATGATCAGGGGCTTGAACCTGAAGTCTGGCAAGTTGATTTTGATGAAGGCCGGCAACTGGTTTTCAGGGACTTTGGTCCCTATCAAAAATTGTATTTACGCTCCGAAAAGTTCGTTAAGCGTTTTTATCATACGCTTTATCCTCTGGCTGTTGAAGACTGGCAGGTTTGCGAGCAGATTCAGCTTTATGATGAATTTTGTACCGTTGATACTCAGTTGGATATTCGTTTTCAGGCGACTTTACAATACGCTCAGCAACAGGCAGAAATCCTGCCGGAAATTAATGAGCATATAAAAAACACCTATCATAAATCGATTAGTACTATCATCAGTCAGCATTTACTCGACCTAAAAGATGATGAGTGGGTGCGCTCAGGTCTGGGTGAGATAGAAAAAGCCATTTCATTCGCTGTGAGTGAAATGCTTATGTTAGATGAGATAGAAGCGCAAACGCGTTGTGCAATTCAGACGACATTTATAGAATTTCCGGATGTGCAGCTAGGTAAAGAAGCCGTTTATCTGAGTGTCCTTAAAAAGAGCTATGAGGTATCAGAAGAGCAGAGAGAAGAGCGCTTTCGTCAGGAGCAACTAGAGCAACAGCAGCTGCTGATACATCACCAGAAACAACTGGAGCAATTTGAGCAAGATGCTGAATTAGAACGTCAGAGGCAGGAGCAAGGTGCTCAGCATCAGAGGCAACTATTACTCGACCAGGAACAGCAGCAGCAAGAGCAGTTTGTTGTAGAGTCACGTTTACATGGGGATAAAATAAAGCATGAGAACTATTTAAATGATATTACCCTGGATGTTCAGTTACAGGCAAAGCAGGAACAGGAAAAACGCACCCGCAATGGGGAGCAAACATCTCAGGCAGAAGACATAAGTCATCAGGCTTTATTAAAAGATCAGAAGTTACATGCTGATATTGAGAAGTATGAACATGAACAAGCCAGCTGGCTAGAAGCCAAGGATAAATCCCATGCGCTGGAGCTGAAAAAAGAACAGCAGCAAAAGCTATTAAAATTTGAAATGGAAGTAGCACATAAAAAGCATGAAGAACAAGTGCAGCTGGAAATTCAGGAAGAGAACTACAATATCACCAAGAATTCGGATGTCTATTTACGCAAAGAAATTGAGCTACTGGAGTTAGATAAAAAACGTCTGGAATTACAATTAGCGATTGATGAAAGCCGCAAAGCAAGTGGGCAAGGTAGATAAAGACCGGTTGAAGTAAAGTGCATCATCGATGCTTTGAACGCAGTGGAGGATAGAGATGAAAACAAAAATAGAAGTCTATCCAGCTACCGAGCAAGAGGGAGGTGGCTTTTGGGTGTTTGTTTTCAGTTTAGTAGTTATTACAAGCATCTGCAAAACAGCCGGATTCATTGCTTAGATAAATAGGCGTTTGCTGATGCTACCTGGAATGCATTACAGCATAAAGTCTGTCCAGATTGTACTGTCGTATATTTTGCACAGGATAATACGGTTATTAAGGTTAATGAGTTACGCACTATTGTGGGTATCAAGGCGCACACCCAAGAGGCTCTTATCTGTTACTGTTTTGATGTTAGCGTCGATGAAGCTAAGCGAAGCCCGGAAACTAAGGTATTTGTTATTGATCAGACTAGACAGCTCAACTGTGCCTGTGCGATAAGAAATCCTTCTGGCAGATGTTGTTTGAAAGATTTTCCAAAAATATGAAATACTGGCCTGAAGTTTTCTTGCTGAGTTCCTTAATTAATATATTTGCGTAAGTAGATTTGCAAAATTATTTTAAAAAAAGACATAAAGAACTTTTACATTAACTAATGTGGGTACAGCGAACACAGAGGTTTCAGAATAAAAAATTCAGTATTTTCTGCGCTAAAAATATTAAGTAATTCATGTTTACTTAGGGATATGTTCCAGGCTATAGACAACAGGTAGGGTTGTTTACTAGTTATTGAATTTACTCAGGAGTAGCGGTTAGATAAGCCTTATTCATGTATGTTTAAGGTAGGTTTTATTAAATTTGTATTGCACCACTTTTTTTTAACGACATACTCGACAACATAATCATGCCAAGTTCAAAAATTATCTATACCGAAACTGACGAAGCCCCGGCTTTAGCGACCTATTCATTTTTGCCGATTGTAAAATCTTATCTAAAAGCGGCGGGTGTTACAGTTGAAATACGTGATATTTCTCTGGCAGGGCGTATTATTGCAAATTTCCCGGATAAGCTGACAGCAGAGCAACAACAGGGTGATGCTCTGACGGAACTGGGGGAATGGGCGAAAACAGCCGATGCTAATATAATTAAATTGCCCAATATTAGCGCGTCTATTCCCCAGTTACAGGCTGCTATCAAGGAATTACAACAGGCAGGTTTTGATATTCCTGATTACCCTGAAGGTCCGGATAATGAAGCTGCAAAGAACATTCAGGCACGTTATGCCAAAGTACTAGGAAGCGCAGTTAACCCAGTATTACGGGAAGGCAATTCTGATCGACGCGTGGCTACCCCAGTAAAGGAATATGCACAGAAGCATCCGCATTCCATGGGCGTATGGGCAGCAGATTCCAGATCTCATGTTGCATCAATGGGAGAGGGTGATTTCTATTCCAGTGAGCAATCGATAGTGCTTAAAACAGCCGGTGATGTCAGTATTGAATTACTCAGTGATACGGGTCAAACCCTGATACTGAAACAAAAAACGCCGGTACTGCAAGGGGAGGTGCTTGATTCTGCGGTAATGAGCCGCACGGCCCTACGTGCTTTCTTTGCCGAGTCTATAAGCGATGCAAAAGAGCAGGATGTGCTGCTGTCATTGCACTTAAAAGCGACCATGATGAAAGTGTCTGATCCCATCATGTTTGGTCATGCGGTCAGTGTTTATTATCAGGATGTGTTTGCCAAATATCAGGAGCTTTTTAATCAACTAGGTGTCGATACGCGTAATGGCTTAGGTGATGTGTATGCGAAAATCGTCAGTCTACCTGAGGAGCAGCGCAAAGCCATTGAAGCGGATATACAGGGGGTTTATCAGACCCAGCCAGCACTGGCGATGGTGGATTCAGATAAAGGCATTACCAATTTACATGTGCCCAGTGATGTTATCGTCGATGCCTCCATGCCTGCGACACTCCGCTCTTCCGGGCAGATGTGGGGTCCGGATGGCAAGTTACGTGATACTAAAGCAATGATCCCGGATCGTTGTTATGCCGGTATCTACCAGGAAGTATTTGCGTTCTGTCAGCAGCATGGTGCTTTTGATGTGACGACGATGGGTAGTGTCAGTAATGTCGGCCTGATGGCGCAGAAAGCAGAAGAATATGGCTCACATGATAAAACCTTTGAAATGTCGGAAAGCGGTGTCGTGCGTGTGATAGATAGTGCCGGCAATGTGCTATTAGAAAACAAGGTTGAGCAAGGTGATATCTGGCGTATGTGCCAGACTAAGGATTTGCCGATTCAGGATTGGGTTAAATTAGCCATCAACCGGGCCAGAGCAACTGGGCAGCCAGCGATTTTCTGGCTGGATAAAAACCGCGCACACGATAGCAATTTAATTGCCATCGTGGAAGGCTATCTAAAAACACATGACACCAGCGGACTTGATATTCAGATCATGTCACCGGTGAATGCCATACGCCACACATTGCAGCGAGTCAAAGCAGGTGAAAACACAATCTCGGTAACCGGCAATGTATTGCGGGATTATTTAACCGATTTATTTCCGATTTTAGAGCTAGGCACCAGTGCAAAAATGTTATCCATAGTGCCGTTACTGGCTGGTGGTGGACTATTTGAAACCGGTGCAGGTGGTTCGGCACCAAAGCATGTGCAACAGCTGTTAGAGCAAAATCATCTGCGCTGGGACTCGCTAGGCGAATTTTTGGCCCTCGCTGTTTCTCTGGAGGATCTAGGGTCTAAAGCCGGAAATGAAAAAGCCCAGGTGCTGGCTGCAACTTTGAATACAGCCAATAGCCGGTTTTTAAATAATAATAAATCTCCCTCGCGTAAAGTAGGTGAGCTAGACACTCGGGGGAGTCATTTTTACCTTGCCATGTATTGGGCGCAGGTTCTTTCTGAGCAAGATAATGATGCTGAATTAAAAGCGAAGTTCACACCTATCGCCCAGCAGCTAACTGAAAATGAAGCTGAGATTGTTGCCCAGTTAAATGCTGTACAGGGTACAGCTGTTGATATTGCTGGGTACTACCGCCCAGATAGAGCGCTAGCTGCAAAAGCAATGCGCCCCAGTGCAAGTCTTAATGCGATTATTGATAGTCTATAAAAGATAAAGTCGGGAGTTTTGATTGTTTAGCGCTACCACTTTTCACGAACGGGTAGTGCTGTCAAACATCGCACTTAATCACGCACGAGCGATGTGCCTTTTTGCTTTGCATCTAGCATCGTCCAGTATAATAAGCCGCCCCAGATAACGCCTGTGACATTCAGCAGGGTATCCCGCCAATTGATAGGCCCTTTAGGGTAAGCTTGATAAACCTCGTCCATTAAACCGGCAAACAAGGCTAAGAAAATAGCCAGATATAATTTCTTAGCGTAGATTTTGCAGAGTAAAATCGTCAAAAGACAATACTGGATAAAATGCACATACTCGATTGAGATCTTTACTAGATCGGCATAATAGAAAAAAAGCACGCCTGCGAACAGTGTCCAGGCAATAGTCTTGCTTAGTTTTTGCTGGCTTTTTGCCAGCAGATAAACCAGGCTCATAAGAAAGCAGGCAAACAATACTTTTCCAGCTAAGAGAACATAATAGCGATAAACGGCAGGGGTATACTGGTCACTTAGTGCATAGCAGACATTGGAAACAGGAATATGCCCCCAGATATAAAACGCATACAGAATAACGACCGAAGCCCATAAATAGACAATTCGAATGGCGTCGGGGTTGCGAACAATAGAGCGAATCATGGCGAATATATATGGAATACTTGTGGAATGTGCAGCAGCTAATGTTTTACTCAATTAACGCTGATAGATATTCAGTGAACTCAGGTAACGCACTGAACTTTAATATAAAAATGACATTATAAATGAACTATGCTGTCCAAGGTCAGCTAGATTTTTTTATTATAAGACTATACCATTAAGTACCTAATATTGATATTTGAGGTGACGGAATGCCTAAAAACACGAGTATGACCCTGGGTGAGCACTTTGATGGTTTTATCGCTCATGAAATTGAAGAAGGTCGATTTGCCTCGGCCAGTGAAGTGGTGCGAGCCGCACTTAGAATGCTTGAAGACAACGAACAAAAATAGCAACTCTTCGCTATTTGCTTGAAGAGGGTAAGCGTAGCGGTACTGTAGAGTATAATTATCAGGGCCTGATGAATGAAATCGATGAAGAACTGGGTTAGGAGCGAGCATGAAATAACTTCGACAACTCACGGGTCTTTTTATCCATCTTCTGCGTTGTTGAAACAGTTGCGTAGCTCGCTACCTGCCTGTTTCAACGCCTTGAATACGAATAAAAATCCTGCGCCAGTTGCCGAGGTTATTTCGTGCCCGTTCCTGTGAGAGCATTTACGCTTACCAATAAAGCCAAAGCTGATTTGAAATCAATTGCTGTCTATACGCAGAGGAAATGGGGTAAAGGTCAACGTGAAACTTATATACGCCAATTTGACGATACTTTCCACATGTTATCTGCGGCCCCAGAATTAGGTAGCAAATGTGATTTTATTAAACATGGGTATCAATTTTTCCCCGTTTCTAATCATATGCTTTTCTATCATAGCATTAGCCAATTTGAAATTGAGTTTGTTCGTATTTTACATCAATGTATAAATGCTAAAATACAGTTTAAATTCTTGTAACATAGACTTTAATAGATGTATGGTATTCAGGTAGAGATAAAACAACAGGGTGATTTTCATCAAGATAGCTTAATGCTATTTTTGACAAAACTAGAGAAAAAGAGCAGTTCAGGCAACAACAAAATCAAAACACCTGTCCGGTAATGTTTACCCACCAGCCCACGAAACTTATCAACCGAAAACACACAAAATAGTATGACATTCCAAAAATCATTGTCTCCCATAAGATTTAAAGTTTTAATGATTTTTCTTTTGGTGATGGCTAGTGCCTGTACGTCTAAGAGAGTGCCGCTGAATGATGTTTCACTACCTGCCCCAGAGATGGCAAAGAATACTGATAAAGCTTGGTATGCGGCCAGATTTAGTTTGAACTGGGAAGCCGGGGAAGAGCCTAAGTGGTATCTGGGTACGCTACTTGGTGGTGAAGTTATTAACCCTTTGTTGGCGCAGGCTGCACAGCAGCTTACTTACTGGCGTGTGCATCGCCGTGCCGTTCGTGACCAGACAGGACATGTGTTCAGCTTTATCTTTTATAGCTCAGAAGCCAGTGCAGCCGATATATATCAGCAATTACAAAGCAATAAGTTATTAGTTCTGTTACAACAGCAAGAATTACTTAAGGTCAGCTATGACCCTCTAACAACCGATTTGCACAGAGTTATCGCCGATACCAGTGATCCGGTATGGCCTGTAGAGGTTCGCGCAAGCTGGCCCTTGTTTATGATGGGCGCGAGTCAAATGTGGTTGGCGCAAATAGAGATGATCAAGCAAGAGACGCCTGAGGAGCAGGGAGTGGCGCTGCGGTATAAAAGAATACAAGAGCAGGTGACTGAGCTATGGCAACAGCAAGGGCAGCATGCTTTAATGCATCATTTAAGCGCTCTCTATGCCTACCAGCCAGTAGCAATACGTTTTTAATAACTCCCTGAAAGATTGCAGGTTTGGGGGTTAATTCCTTATTACCGTTTTTTGACGCTCATTTTCCGGAATAATATCAGTTTTTTGGTATACTTGTCAGTAAATCCATTTAAGTTAAAGATACTTCAATATCAATTGTGCAAGTTATTGTATTTGCACTTCTAAAAATCCTGTATGAGTCATCAAGAATTTATTGAAACGCTAATTGCCCAGCAATCACTGCGCGAAAATGATTTAAGTAAAGTCACAAAAATCAGAGAACAGATGCAGGAGACAGGTTTACCTTTGTTGCTGGTTCGATTGGGATTGTGCTCTGAAAAAGATGTAGCGACCGCCTTGGCGACAGTGACAGGTTTGCCGGTTCTGGCAGCAGATGACTATCCTGGTGCGCCGGTTTTGCCAGAGCAGATTTCCTTGCGCTTTTTAAAAGAATTTCACGTAGTGGGTATTGCGGCGGATAAGGACAAAATTATCGTTGCTGTGATGGACCCTGAAAATGTCTTTGTGCTGCAATCTTTGCGCTTGATTTGTGATCTTGAGATTGAGTTAAAGATCGGTGTTTTATCCGATATCGATAAAGCGATAGAGGCTCAGTATGATGAAGGCAAGTCGCAGATGGATCAGATTACCGAGAATCTGGATGCGAATGAATCATTAGATGATATTGAACATCTTAAGGACTTGGCTAGTGAAGCGCCGGTTATCCGGATGGTGAATCTGATTTTCCAGCGCGCACTGGAAAGCAAGGCATCAGATATACATTTTGAACCATTTGAAGATGTGCTAATTATCCGTTTACGTATTGATGGCGTACTCCAGAAAATTGAAGGGCCGCCTGCGAGCTCGACCGCAGCCGTTATATCCAGAATAAAACTGATGGCCACGTTAAATATCGCCGAGCGCCGTTTGCCACAAGATGGTCGAATTAAGATCCAGATGCAGGGTAAAGAGATTGACTTACGTGTTTCCACGACACCGACTATGTACGGAGAAAGTGTGGTGATTCGATTATTAGATAAGGAAAATATAGTCTTTAATTTTGCATCATTAGGTTTTGAGCAGGCAAATGAGGACTTGTTTATCGAAGTGCTGAGTAAGCCGCATGGAATTATTCTGATCACGGGCCCAACCGGAAGTGGTAAATCGACTACTTTATATACCGCTTTAAGTCAGTTGAATACCCCGGAAAAGAAGATTATTACTGTTGAAGACCCAGTCGAGTATCAGTTGCAAGGTGTCAACCAGATTCAGGCAAAACCGAAAATTGGCTTAACCTTTAGCAGTGCTTTGCGCTCTATCGTGCGGCAAGATCCCGACGTTATTATGATTGGGGAAATGCGTGATCTGGAAACTGCAAAAATAGCCGTGCAATCCGCACTTACAGGACACGTGGTGTTATCTACTTTACACACTAATGATGCTGCCGGGGCGCTGGCCAGACTGTTAGATATGGGGCTGGATGATTATCTTCTGACCTCCACGGTCAATGGGATTTTAGCCCAGCGCCTAGTCAGAAAATTATGTATGCATTGTCGCCAACCTTACCAGCCACCCGCTGAGGTTGTACAGGAAAAAGGCCTAAGCCGGTTCTCGAAAAATGGAGAGCTAAAACTCTATCAGGCAGTGGGCTGTAAAGAATGTGGTGGCATCGGTTATAGTGGTCGATTGGCGATTATTGAGTTTCTGGTCATGAATGACAGCATAAGAAAGATGGTGATGGAGCATAAGGAATCCGGATTAATTCAGGAGGAAGCCGTGCGTGGCGGGATGCTGTCAATTTATCAGGATGGTCTGGCCAAAGCAGTAAAAGGCCTGACGACTTTAGACGAAGTATTACGCGTAGCGACGGACGTTTAAGGTGACTTTATTTAGCTATAAAGCAGTTAATGCAGAGGGCACGGTTCAGGAGGGAAGCAAAGAAGCTAAAGATGAAGCTGCAGTAGTCAGTTTTTTGCAGGCTGAAGGCCTAATCCCCGTGAAGGTTTCTCAATCGGGCCTGAAATCGTTTTATCAATTTTCATTTAAACAAGACAAGGAAAGCCTGACGCAAAAAGAAATTGGTCTGTTTACCAAGGAATTGGCAACTCTGCTTCAGGCGGGCTTACCGATAGACAGATCCCTGGTAGTATTGATGGATTTAATAGAAGAAGACTCGAAAATACATAAGCTGATTAAAAATGTACTGCAGCAAGTAAAAGGTGGGGCAAATTTGGCAGATGCCTTGCAATCTGAATCGAATGCGTTTTCCAGATTTTATATTAATATGCTACGTGCGGGGGAAGCGGGTGGTAGTGTCGATATCGTACTTGGCCAGTTATCTGAATACATAGAAAAGTCCAAGGAATTAAAAGATACGGTGAGTACTGCGATGATTTACCCGATTATCCTGGTGGTGATGGCGCTAGGCTCGGTGTTTTTATTGCTGACTTTTGTAGTGCCACAATTTACCGAAATGTTTGAAAGTGCCGGTAAGGAGTTACCCATTTCAACCCAAATCGTCGTCGGTACGGCGGAATGGCTGCAAAGTTACTGGTGGGTTTTACTTATATTGGGCACGGGAACTTATTATACCTTGCGGTATGAGCTGAGTATTGGGCCGAGAAAGGCGCGCTGGGATAGGGTGATTTTATCGATTCCATTGATGGGAGAAATAATTCGTAATTTGAGCACCACTAATTTCACCCGCACTTTAGGCACATTGTTAACCAATGGTGTACCGATTTTAACGGCACTGGGTATTGTCAAGGGAACGCTAAGCAATCTTGTCTTAGTACAGGCAGTAACGGAAGCCGAAGAAAACCTGAAGCAAGGGAAAGATATGTCCTCCGCTTTAATTGAGTCGGGACAATTCCCTAAAATGGCAACCCAGATGATCAAAATGGGTGAAGAAACAGGTAAAATGGAGGAAATGTTAGAACGAACTGCCAATACCTATGATAAACAGCTTAAAATAACCATTGAAAGGATGCTAGCAATGATGGAGCCAATTTTAATTGTGACCCTAGGTTTATTGATTGCAGGGATTATCATTTCCATTTTGTCGGCAATTTTAAGTGTCAATGATTTAGCGTTTTAAAAAACAATTAAAGATGAGAGCAAAAATGAAAAAGATGAATAATACGGTGAGTGGTTTTACCTTAATAGAATTATTGGTGGTTTTAGCCATTATTGGACTATTAGCCGGACTGGTCGGGCCTCAGGTGATGAAGCATTTAGGTGGCGCAAAAACTAAAACAGCGCGAGTGCAAATTGAAGATTTAGCGGGAGCGCTGGATATGTATAAAATGGATGTAGGCCGCTACCCCAGCTCTAGCGAAGGTTTGAAAGCTTTAGTGGAAAGACCTTCTAGTGCACGTTTATGGAACGGTCCGTATTTACGCAAAAGTACTGTTCCGCAGGATCCGTGGATTTATGATTATCACTATGTATCGCCCGGTGAGCATGGGCGCTTTGATTTATTTTCCCTAGGTGGGGATAATGCTGCCGGTGGTGATGGTGAAGATTCGGATATTAATAGTTGGGAATAATTAATAAAACCTATCGGAGTAGCGCGGACTATAGCCCGCTACTAGATTGCTCACAAAGTGGCGGACTAAAGTCCGCTCTATATGGGCGTGGTTTTACCCTAGTAGAACTGCTATTAGTGATCGTGATTATCGCTCTAGCTGCTGCAGTTGCCGCGCCGAATATAGGCTCTGGAAATCAAACTGCCAGTTTAAATGCGGCAGCACGGGAAATTTCATCGGCATTACGGTTCGCACGAGGGCACGCGCTGACGCATCGTAAAGAGGCTGTCGTTATGCTTAATTTAGAAGATAACTCTTATCAGATTACCGATAGAAGTAAAAAGTATAAAGTTGCTAAGGATATTGCCGTAAGTCTAGATGTGGCCCAGTCACAGATTATTGATCAAGATCATGGGGGGGTGCGTTTTTTTTCGGATGGATCCTCCACCGGGGGGCGTATAACTCTGGAGATTGGAGAAAATAAACGCCAGATAGATATCAACTGGTTAACTGGGCAAGTCGAAATAGATGATTACTAAACACCATTTACAGCAGGGGTTTTCCTTGCTGGAAATATTAATCGCCTTTTCTATTCTGGCTTTTTCCATCACCATCCTGTTGAATATTTTTTCAGGTGGCTTAAGGCGTGTCATGGTTTCTGAAGAGTATCAGCAAGCGGTAATTATAGCGCAATCCAAGCTGGCTGCTGCAGGAGTAGAAGAAGAGCTGGAGAATGGTGAGCAGAGTGGTAATATAGAGGAAAAATATTTTTGGTCGGTTCAGGTGGAAGCCTTTGACCTGGGGACACTGGATCTGGGCTCGGAAAATCACATGGCAGTGCCTTTTCAAGTAAAAGTCACGGTTGAATGGCTGGCAGGTCAGGATAACAGACAGTTTGAACTGACGACGATTAAGCTGGCTAACAAACAATGAAAATAGTGCGACAAGCTAAACAACCTGGCTTCACATTATTAGAAGTCTTGCTCGGCATGAGTATCATGAGCGTTATGATGCTGTTGTTATTTGCCAGCTTAAGAATATGTGTACAAAACTGGAATGCCGGGGAGAAAAAAATTGCCCAGGTTAGTCAGGCTGCGATTATTCAGAATTTTTTGCAAAGTAAATTGCATGCGACGGTGCCTTTAGATGGCGCTTTTTTAGAAGAAGCGCAATTTTCATTTCAGGGCAGTCAGGATCAGATACAATTTGTTGCGGCAATGCCCGCAAGCGCAGGACGATTGGGTTTGCAGTTATTTAAAATGAACTTGCAGCCGTCGGGCAGGGGCGAACAAGGCAGTTATCTGCAAGTTGAAATACAGCCTTTTTTCCCGCAGGGAGAGGGCGAGGAACAAGGGGTTGAAAAGCCCGTGATTATTTTAAGAAAAATTCAGCGCCTGCAATTTGCCTATTTTGGGTCTGAGAATGCAGCAAAAAATAGTGATTCGAGTTGGCAAAATGACTGGTTAGAAAAAGAGAGTTTGCCTAAACTAGTTAGTATTGATATTGAGCTGGTTAATGGTGAAGTATGGCCGCAATTGGTAGTCGCCTTGAAAGTTGATACGGCTTTTGGTGAAATGGGCAAGCCTGACCCCTCTTTCGGCATAGTAAATGGGGTATTTGTTAATATTGATTAAAGTGAATAAAGGTCTCGCACTGATTGTGGTTTTATGGGTTATTACCTTGTTAACCATTATGGCAAGCAGTTTTGCCCTCACAATACAAAGAGAAACTGCGATTATCGGTGGCTTGAAGGAGGCCGCACAGGCGGCTGCTCTTGCTGAGGGTGGAATTAATTTTGGGATTTTAATGCTATTAAACACGGACACTGAAAAGCGCTGGCAAGCAAATAGCAGTTTGTATGAAATTCAATTTGCAGGGAGCAGAATTCGTATATTGATTGCCGATGAATCGGGCAAAGTTAATGTGAATCTTGCCAGTAAAGAACAATTGCAGCAGTTATTTGAATCATTAGCGGTAGAAGAACCATCGGCGGATAGCTTGAGTGATGCGATTATCGATTGGCGTGATAAAAATGAATCACCTGAGATCAATGGTGCAGAACAATCACAGTATGAAAGTGCTGATTTAAAATATTCACCACGCAACGACCAGTTTAAAAGTGTTGAAGAGGTGCAGATGGTGTTGGGTATGACAGCTGAAATTTATAAACAGCTAGAGGCAAAGATAAGTGTTTATACCAGGAATAAGAAAATTAACCCGATGACAGCCTCACGCGAAGTATTGTTAACCCTGCCTGATGTAAATAAGGAGATGGTTGATGAGTATCTACTGCAACGTGCTGAAAATGAACGTAATGGCGAGAAAGTTGTCAAGCCAGACTGGTACAGTGGTGGCAGCAATAGTGAAGTTTATATGATTGTTGCTGAGGCAATGATAGCAGAAGGTATTAGCGAAAAGATCATGGCAATAATGAAACGAGGAAAAGCAAATAATGGTTTACCTTTCGAGATACTAAAATGGGTCGAAGATTATCCAGTGTCCTCTTTATTTTCGCCCGGGAATGATGAGCGGGTGATTAATTAATGTTAAATCTTGATAGTGAAATTGACCTATCACTGTTTTTTAAATGGTGGTGGCAGCAATTAAGTTTTCTCGTGCCGCGAAAATTTCAGGAAGCACTGGCGCGAGATAAAAGCTTATTGGTCGTTGAATTTACCCCGGTGACAGCCAAAATTAGCCTTGTTAATCAACAGCAAGAAACGGCTCTTGGTGAATTTGCATTTAATGAGCTTGCAAAAGAGGAGTTACAAAGCTTAATTGCCAGTCATAAAGAGTATAGTGATGCCAAGGTAGTATTGCGTGTCCCAGAAGATTTATCTGTGATGCAAGATGTTTTTTTACCCGCAGCAGCAGAAAGTAATTTGCATCAGGTCATGACTTATGAGCTGGATCGTTATACGCCTTTTAACGTGGAGCAGGTTTACTTTGATTTTATTAAACTGGGTCCGGCAAATAATAAGACACTGATTCATTTGCTACTGATATTGGTAAAAAAAGACAGTCTGGAAAATATGTATCAACATTCTCTTAGTCTGGGTTTGCAGCCTTTTTATGCTGATTCTGCAGCACGCATAGTTAACCCCGCAGAAGCTAAAAGCCAATACAATTTATTGCCTAAAGATCTGTGTCAGAAGGCGAATAAAAAGCCGTTGTTTATTATGTTCGGAGCCGCATTTGTCACGGTGGTACTGTTAATTGTCTTAATGATTTTACCCGGCGTCAGAGCAACAGACCAGCTTAATGAATTAAAGCAACGCGCACGCAAAGTAGGCGCAGTGGCACAAGAGATAGAAAGTTCTAAAAAAAGCATAGATTACCTATTTCAGACAACTCAGGCATTGATAGATAAAAAAAGGGCCGCTTCATCTGTTATTGAATTGATGGAGACAGTAAGCGAAGTATTTGGTGATGATACCTGGGTTTCAAATTGGCGTTTTTATAATAATACACTGCAGTTAACCGGGCAATCGGGCAGTGCTTCAAATTTAATCACGTCGCTGGAAAAAACAAAGTTATTTAAAAACACCAAATTTATATCGCCGGTTACCAAGGATAGAAGATCTGGACTAGAGCGCTTTAAAATATCCACAGAAGTCATAAAAGAACAACATGCAGACGCTGAAGCTGAATAGTACACAACAACGATGGCTCGGAGTGGGCTTATTATTAGGCATTATTATCAGTGTCGGCGCGCTTATTATCGTGCCCTGGCTGAATGACTTAAGTGAAATAAACGACGAAATTGATGAACAGGTTTTTCGTATTAAGCGCTATCAGAGAGTTATCGCCAGTCGCGAAGAAGTGTTAATGGATGTTGAACAAGGCCGTAAAGAAATTAATGCCTTAGGTTATTTTAATACCCAGGCTTCTTCTTCTCTGGCAACGGCAGAATTACAAAATAATATTAAGGCGATGGCGGTGGATGCGGGGGGCGAATTAAGTAGCTCTCAGGTGTTACCTAATAAAGAACAGAATGGCTTGATCCGTATTACAGTCAAAGTAAAACTGACGGGCGATATGGAAATGCTCAGGTCGCTTTTATATCAGATTGAGATTAAAAAACCTTTGCTCATTATCGAAAATATAACGGTGGTACCGGCACCCAAAAAGCGTAATAAGAAAACGCGTAAAGTAGAGCTGACAGGGAATGTAGTGGTGAGTGTGGAAGTGTCTAGTTACATGAGGAAGCAAGTGTAATGAAGCAACTTAAATGGGAGTATACGATAGCATTAATATTTATAGCCTGTAGTGTGTTAATTATTATCCTGACGTTAGTGCAGGCACACTATAGTGCCGCTTATCGGCAGCAGGTGCTGCAGGAAATAGATAATGTGCAAAGTTCAGGGTTTATCTTGCAAGCCGTGCCTAGCACAAATTTTAAAGAAAATGAGCTAGGCGATTTTCAGGAAATGCTGGAAAGACCTTTATTTTTTGACGAGCGCAGGCCGTTTGTAAAAGAAGAAGATGAAAGTGCTGAAATAGTCATAGAGGAAGTAAAGCCGCCTGAGGAAATTAGCATGACCCTGATTGGTATTGTTAATGCGCCGGCAGGTGTTTATGCCTTATTTAACAACCCAAAGGCGAAAGCTGGCGAGCCAAAATTTCAGCGCTTGAAACAAGGTCAGCAAATCAATGGCTGGGAAATCAAGGAAATAAAACATGACCGTGTCATTATTTCTGTGAATAAAAATTCAGATGAAATTTTGCTGGCAAAGCCGCGTAGACACAACAAAACGAAGCCTAAAAGAACACGTAAAACGAATCCTTTTAAACAGAAAATCAAGAAGGCAGAATGAATTTATATAGAAAACGCGTAAGCTTTCTGAGCTTGCTAGTGATCAGTAGTTTGAGCTTAACAGCTTGTGAGTCTTTGAGTAAAATTCACCTAGGTCCAAAATTAGGTATCAAAATACCGATTAAAGAAGACCGTATGGAGCTGGAAGATACCAGTAAAGAAGGTACTGAACAGGGAAATGCAGCTCAGAAGCCAGCAGACGTTACAGTAACGGGCTATAAAGAACCAAGCGATCAAGGGGTATTTTTACAATTAGACAATGATGAAAATATCAAAACTGAAATCAAGGCGATGCAGAGTGAAGAATTTGTTGGTACTGGCGAGTTTATGGCTAAAACGTCTAGACCAGGTATCACCAAATCTACTGTGGATGGAAAGTATTCAATTAATTTTGATGCCGCCGATATAGGTGAAGTCAGTAAGATAATCCTCAGTGATATGCTGGAGGAAAATTATATCTTAAGTCCTGCTGTTAAAGGCTCTATTACCTTGCAAACCACTAAACCCTTGTATAAAGATGACCTCTTGCCAACCCTGGAAATGTTATTACGGGCAAATGGTGCAGTATTGGTCAAGCGCAATGGCGTCTATAGAATAGAGCCCGGTGCCCGGGGTGCTCATACGGCAGATGCTTCTATTTTAGTGAATGAGCCACTGGGCCCAGGTTATCAGGTAAAGGTTATACCTTTGCAATATGTCGGTGCTATCGACATGGCTGACATCTTAAAACCCGTTGTACCTGCAAATGCCATACTTAGAATGGACCTGGCGCGAAATCTTTTATTTGTTGCAGGAACCAAAGAAGAATTAGAAAAAATAATTAATCTGGTTAATATCTTCGATGTTAATTTTATCAAGGGAATGTCATTTGGCTTATATCCTTTAGAGAATACCGAAGTAGGCAGTACCGTTGCTGAGATAGAGGCGATATTTAAGAAAGGCGAGCAAAACCCTTTATCAGGCATGATAAAATTTATCAGCATAAAGCATCTTAATGCTGTTCTGGTTGTGACACAGCAAAGAGAATACTTAAAAGAAGCGAAGAAATGGATAGATAGGTTAGATCAGCAAAATGGTGTGATTGGTGAAGGCGGCGTTATCGTCTATAAAGTACAATACGTTGATGCAACAGAGCTAGCAGCGACATTAAGTGCTGTAATTAGTGGAATAGCACCCACAAAAAGCAAATCTCTGTCGCTAGCGCCAGGGGAAAAGTTAGGCAGCCTGAGTAATAAAAATCAGTCAACTCAAAAATCCAAGAGAGTTGCAAGGCTAACTACCAGCCGTAGTCAGGGAAATGCTTCTTTAGAAGGTGTGAATGTTATTGCCGATGAGACTAATAACGCCTTGATTATTATGGCTCAGCCGCAGCAATACAGAACCCTGAGTAAAATTATTAAACACTTAGATGTAATGCCATTACAGGTATTAATTGAAGCGACTATAGTTGCAGTTAAACTGGAAGATAATCTAGCCTATGGTGTCAGGTGGTTGTTCAAGAATAGTGGGCCTAATGGACTACAGGGAGTGGGTGTTTTAGGAGCGATTGCTAGCGGGGCTGCTGCCGCTTCAACTGGAGGCCTTACTTATAGCCTACTAGGGAGTGCAAACGATATTCGTTTCGTATTTAATGCGTTAGCTAAAGATGACAAGATCAATGTGTTATCTGCGCCTACACTTATGGTTCTAAATAATCAAGAAGCGACGATCAACGTAGGGGATTCCGTACCTATTAGAACCGCTGAATCAACCAATACTAATGGTGGGGCTGCAAATCCGATCCAGACTAGCGCAATATCAATGCTGGATACCGGGGTAATCTTAAAGGTAAAGCCTAGAGTAAATGCGAGTGGTATGATCATTCTAGACATAGATCAAAAAGTTGATAATGCTATAAAGACCCTTTCATCAGAGATTGATTCTCCGACTATTTTAAAGCGGCAAATAGCAACGACGGTGACGGTTATGGATGGAGAAAGTGTTGTTTTAGGCGGTTTGATTTCCGAAGAACATGTTTATGAGAATACAGGTATTCCCTTATTTAAGGATATACCCTATTTAGGCTGGCTCTTTGGTTCGGTAAATAAGAAAATACTAAAAAATGAGTTGGTTGTTGTTATTACCCCTCATGTAGTAGCGAACACAGTTGATGCGCGTAGAGTAACGGATGAATTTAAGCGTAAACTGACCGGGATTTATTATGATGAAGATATATGGACCCCCGGTGCAGATCAGACACTAAGGGATTATGACGGTCTGGAAATTCAGACTGAGGAGCAGAGAGAGGCTCCTTTAGCTGAAGAAGAATAGTTGTTCGCATCCATGTAAACGGGCGGCATGCCCATTTACATGGACTATAAAATATTATCCATCAGTTTGTTTACGATTTGTCATAGATACTTCGCGCGGTCACGGATGCGGATTCCTAGCAACTGAATTTTCGCTGATAGCCGTTTTATACCGGCTACATCATAGTCATTACTCTAGGAATTCAGTGCAACACAGCCGGGTTATTTGCCTGGAAAAGCTGATATCAAGATATTATTGAGCAATATATATTTTATATGTTTCCGTTTTCTCAACTAATTTATAAAGCCCAGATGCTTCAAAGATCAAGCGATTATTCCAGACCGGGTCATGATATTCGATTAATAATGCTTTAATTTTTAGCTGGTCATGGGCATATAGTAAACTGTCGGTAGAAGGGGCTTGCGAGAATAGAGCCTGTATTGCTTTATACTGCTTATCTTTCTGTTGTTTGTTATAGGAATGGGCAAATACAGCGACACTTTCATTTTCTGTATAGGCAGTAGGTCGATTACCAAATAACGCTAGAGCAGCGGGTGCTGGCCAGTGAGTTACCACGCGATTAAGCGGGCTATCCGGATTACTTTGTACCAGATCAGCAGGTAAAGTATATTTTTCTATGTTCTGCCAGGCATCTCTAAGCTTTAAAAAATCTTGATGTAAAAGCAGAGTATGGGCATCTGGTTTTCTATGCGAGTGAGGTTTTGGCCAGCTCCATAAATAAATGGTGGAAAGACAGCTAATAGTCAGCCCTACCCAGACCAGCGGCATAAAAAAGGAATAATGATTCAACCGCCTAGCAAACAGACGCCAGTTATCTTTTTTTAAGGGTAACTCGGTTAAAAATACCGCTGCCCAGACCATTAATAGCATCATTGGAACTAACACGCTACGCCAGGCAAAATCATTGTTAAAAATACTACTGCGGATAAACTGCACCATCAGAAAATAGCTTGCCACGACAATAGAACTTAATACCAACAAGCCCCGAGACTCATTATCTTGCCGCGGAATATAATTCGCCAAAGCCAATACGCCCAATAAATAGATCAGTCCTAAATTCAGCGGTAAAAACTGGATGAAGTACAAAATCAGGTTGGCAGCCTGTGACCAGAACGAACTATTAGCACCTATAAAACGCGTGTGAAAATAGGGCGCAACCGAAAGTGGAAAGCCCTCAGATCCCGATGGACCGGACAGAATGGAGTTTAAAACGGGAAGCGAAAATAAAATGCAGACGCATAAACCAGTTAGTAATGGCATCAAGATTTTTGTAGGCTGAGGAAATAGCCACCATAAACCCGCTAATAGTAATGGTGCAGCTATTGCCAATGCTACCCCCCCCACCCAGACAGATGAGCTAAAACCAGCGGCAACAGTTAAACCAAGCATGATCGCGTGAGCCCAGGGTAACTTCTTTCTGGCAACCGCATCAGCCAATATAAAAACCAGCACTACTGTTGTCAGTGCCGAAAAAACATGTTGAGGAGCCCAGCCGGTCTGCATCCAGACCGGATTAAATAAGTGAACTTCGGAGACATAATCAATCCACTTGCGCCAGCGATAGCCCATGATATGGGGTAATATTTCGATTACGGGACTAGTGAAAGCCAGTAGCAATAGCCAGTAACCTGCTTTTAATTTGTTGCTTAAGCGAATTGACAGTGCCATTAAAAAACACAGAATAGAGAAACTGCTGAACCAGGCGAAACCTATTTCAGTCTGCCATCCCGTTGCGCTTGTTAGCATTTTGATGATGGCGGCATTAAAGTGCCAGCCATAATAGTAAATCAAAGGGATACGCTCTCCCTCTGGCGCATAAAAGGGATTCAAGGGAGGGAAGCCCTCCCGGGTCATGGTATTAATCAGAGCAATTTTCATATGGTCGAAAATTTGCCCATTAATGTAAATTCCATTTTCAAATAGAAATGGATAAATGTTTACGGTAGGAACCAGTGCCCAGAGCATAGCCAAAAAAAACAGTAAGAGACTCTTTTTGGAAATTAGCAGTTCATCCATTAGTTTAAAATTATGCTGTTTTCTTAACCAGTAATAAGCTCCCCCTATAAAAACCAGCCAGGCAGAAATAATGATGACAATTGAATAATCAATTAACCAGCTTAAAAATAATGCAACAGGGCCAAAAGCAGATAACCCAAGGGCTGGAAACATAAAGACTTGAGCGCCGCCTTGTTGTTTTTTCAAGCCAAGTAGATGACTGACGAATAAGCCGGGTAAAAAGAAAAAAATGAGACTTACCATCGCGGTAAAAATACATTGGAATAAAAACAGACTGGTAAAAATCATAACTTACTTATTTTGGTCAATTAAAATGGAGCCAGATGATGAATAAACCTTGTATCTTAACTCTAGTGTCCTTTTAAACTAAAAAGGGGCACAATCCAATGACGGTTGGACGAGGGGTAGAGATAT
>DUBW01000024.1 GCA_012960135.1 Methyloprofundus sp. | reverse complement strand
CTTGCCTTGTTTAGCAATCCTATTCCGATAGCTGATATGGAAATTATTAGAACAGCAACTAACAAAGCCTGGGTTCTAGGTAATGATAGGTTTAAAGCTAAAGTTGAAAAAATACTTAATAGACAGGTGCAGCAAAAACCACGCGGTGGGGATAGGCGGTCTGAAATATTTAAGAGTCAATAGGGTATCAATCGAGTCTGACCCCATTGGTTTTTCCATTGGTTTGTTTGTTGTTGGTTTTCATTGGTTTTTGGTTTTGGGTAAAGATAGATATAAACTAACCCTACTCACTGTAAAGGAAGGCCTTGTATGACAGATAATAAAGACACAATCGTAGCTTCACGGCGTCGATTTATACGCAATGCCGGGACACTTGCCTTAACTGCTCCGTTAATAAGCCGGGCTGCATTAGATACGGGCGAAGGCGTTACCTTTGCTGGCGGAGAGCGTCCCTTAGTTCAATTTCCTGAAAAGCGTAAACTGATTCTGGTGCACAGCCGTCCACCACACCTGGAGACGCCCTTTAGTGTCTTTAATGAAGGTGTTATAACTTCTAATGACGCATTTTACGTGCGTTACCATCTTGCTAATTTCCCAACGCTGATTGATGTGGAGGATTATCGTTTAACGGTCAGAGGTGCAGTTAAAAATCGCTTAAGCTTGTCGCTTGATGAACTCAAGGCAATAGCAGAGTCGGTTGAGGTGGTCGCTGTTAATCAATGTTCGGGAAATAGTCGAGGATATTCAAAGCCGCGCGTATTCGGCGCGCAGTTAAGTAATGGCGCAATGGGGAATGCTAAATGGACAGGTGTACCTCTTAGAGCTGTGTTGCAAAAGGCGGGTGTGGTGGCAGATGCTGCACAGGTTTATTTCAATGGTTTGGATAAACCCGTTCTGCCGGGGACACCTGATTTTCGTAAAGCACTGGATATTGAACACGCATTGAGTGCCGAGCCTCTTCTGGCATGGGCGATGAACGATGAAGATTTGCCTTTCCTCAATGGTTATCCACTTAAATTAATAGTGCCTGGTTATTTCGGTACTTACTGGGTAAAGCATTTGTCTGATATTGTGGTCTTAGATCATGCTTTTAAAGGCCATGATGCTTATTTTATGAATAAAGCTTATCGCGTACCTGATAACGACTGTATGTGTGTTGCACCGGGTACCGCAGCCGATAAAACGCGTCCTATTTCCACTTTGCCGGTACGCAGTTTTATTACTAGCGTGACAGCGGGGGGGCATCTTCCTGTTGCTAGGCGAGTCGAATTGAAAGGTATCGCCTTTGACTCCGGATCGAGTATCAAAACTGTCGATGTTTCCATCGATGGCGGACGAACCTGGAAAGCAGCAACGCTGGGTGAGAATCTGGGGCGCTTCTCGTTTCGAGAGTGGACTCTGGCGACCACATTTACTCAAAAGGGTGATGCCATTCTAATGGTACGAGCCAGTAATAATAATGCTGAAGTGCAACCACTCAAAGCCGACTGGAACCCTGGCGGTTATAGGCGTCATGCGATTGAATCAACTGCTGTTACTATATTTTAAGGGAATGCTATGCAATTTGTAAAAAGCTTTCGATTCGCTCTGGTTAGCACGCTACTATTTACTGCGCATCTAGTCACTGCTGATGCAAAGCAGATTCAGTTACCACCCGAAACGGCCAAACTACCTGAATCTGATTTAGCGGGATATAAGCTAGCTACGCAGAAATGCACGATTTGTCATTCGGTCGACTATATTCAATTTCAGGCTCCAGGCATGAATCAGGCGCAGTGGACTAGCGAAGTGGCAAAAATGAAGCATTCTTATGGTGCAGAGCTGAGTGCTGCCGAGATTAAAAGTATCGGTGCTTATCTTGCAGTGGTCTATGGTACGGCCAAAGCAACAGATAGCGAAGTCCTAATGGTATCGGTAGTAGATATGTCTGCTGCAGAAAAAGCAGAGGCTGAACTTGATGTACAGGTCTTGCTTGATACGAACGGCTGTCTGGGTTGTCACGCGCTAGATGCAAAGCTGCTCGGCCCATCATTTAAAGCAATCGCTGTTAAATATAAGTCTGATGTTCAGGCGCAAGCCATGCTCGCCAGATCAATTCAACAGGGTGGGGTAGGTAAGTGGGGGCAAATACCTATGCCACCGATAGCTGGATTAAGTGACAAGCAGGCTGAAGCTTTGGCTGCATTTATAATGGCGCCATAACATTTATTACGCTATTAGTCCGTAGTCAGCTTTGTTTTTCCGGTGAAAAAAAGTATGAGTTAATTAAAAAATTATGAATAGTATCATATTGTTATATGCATGCTTTATGAGATATATACGCACTACTCTTGATTTACTTGCTGAGGCAATGAAATTAATCCATATAAATAAAAAGCTGCGGTCACGGATGCGGAATTAACTGATTATGGTTGAGAGCAAGGTTCTGAAACAAGCGCATAACAGGCTAAACAACAGTTTCAGCATCGTAGCGATCAGAAAATTCAGCAGATAGTAATCAATAGCAGTGGCCTAGCGTAGCGTAGTATAGATAGTATGTATCTGCAAAGATTGTACAGTGTATGATTTTAAATACTTTATGGAATACTTTTTGCTTAATATTTAATATTTAAGTGACAAGATAGATAATGATGGTTGGTTTTATAGGTTTCTTGCCCAATTAATATTTTAGCTTACCTGAAACGCTATTTAAGGTAGGATAGCCCTTTGCTACATTATGTTATTAAGTTCACAACAGGGTCTTCTCCAGCGAGAGAATATAGGGGCGTTGGCTGTTTAAGAGAGAGTGGGCGTATTATTATTTGCGTATTGGCAATGCCATTTTCGGTAGGCGGGGTTGAGTTTTCGAAACCCAGTACCAACAGCTTATTTCGTCTTTATTGCTGGGTTCTGTTCCGCACTCCAGCTTACACTGATTACTTTTACAGTCTCTTAATGATCGATCTGATGGGGTTTAAGGCGATTTATGATAAGCATGGATTAGGCATGCTTTAACTGGCTCGAAGCAGCCAAAGATAGATAAAACTATTTATGAAAGATATTTTTAACTGGCCTATACGTGTCTATTATGAAGATACTGACGTAGGCGGGGTGGTTTATTATGCCAATTACTTGAAATTTTATGAGCGTGCACGTACTGAAATGTTGCGTGCGATGGGCTTTGAACAAGATGAATTGATTAGCAGCGAGTCGGTGATTTTTGCAGTACGCTCGGTAAAAGTCGATTATCTGAAACCGGCCAGATTTAATGAATTATTAGATATAAGTGCCTGCTTAAGTTTAGTCAATGCCGCGAGTTTAACTTTTGAGCAAAGTGTCACTCGCAATGATGAGCTGCTAAGCACAGCAACGATTCGTATCGCCTGTCTGGATTCAAATACACTGCGTCCCAGACATATTCCAGATGATTTAAAACAAGCAATAGTCCATGAATAACGATTTATCAATTTTACACCTTATCTCAGAAGCCAGTGTTGTCGTACAATTGGTCATGCTTATTTTGTTGTGTGCTTCAGTGGTTTCCTGGACCTTTATTTTTGCTAAGCGTAAAGAGCTAAAACAGGCTGTTAGAGTCACTGATGAATTTGAAGCGCAGTTCTGGACCGGTGGAGATTTAAGCCGCTTGTACACGCAGCTTACTGCAGAGGGAATACAGGCTGAAGGGCTAGAGAAAATCTTTATTTCTGGCTATAAAGAATTTTCGCGTATGCATAAAATCACTGGTGTATCGGCGACTGAAAAGGTAGAAAATGCGCAACGAGCGATGCGCATAGAATTAACCAGGGAGCTGGATAAGCTGGATGAGAGTTTACCTTTTTTAGCGACAGTGGGTTCTACCAGTCCTTATATTGGGCTGTTTGGTACTGTATGGGGTATTATGAATTCCTTTCGCTCGCTGTCGACGGCAAAACAGGCGACCCTGGCGCAAGTCGCTCCAGGTATTGCGGAAGCACTCGTTGCTACGGCGATAGGCTTGTTTGCAGCGATTCCCGCGGTGATTGCTTATAATGGTTTTTCTACACATATAGAGCGCTTATCTGGACGCTATGAATTATTTGTCGATGAATTTGTTGTCTTGTTGCAGCGACAGGCTCATTCCTAATGGCAAGGAGCAAACGTAGGAAGCCGATGGCGGAAATTAATGTCGTGCCTTATATTGACGTTACCCTGGTTTTATTGATTATTTTCATGATTACTGCGCCTTTAATTCAATCCGGGGTCGATGTCGATTTACCGCAGGCGGAAGCGAAAAATATTAGCCTGGAAGATATGCCTACTCCGGTGATTATTACTATTACTAAAACAGGCGAGTTCTTTATTGATTTAGGTAATGGCGAAGATGATGAGCCGGTGACAGCAGCAGAAGTTCTCATACTCACCCAGGCGGTCCGCAAAAACAAACCGGCAACACAAGTCTATATTCGCGGCGATAAAGAAGTGCAATATGGAAAAGTCGTGACGGTGATGGCGGCTTTGAAAAATGCGGGTGTTCCGAATGTCGGATTAATGACTGAAAATTTCTAAAGGTAATCTGAAAAAAAGCAGCGATGAGTAAATATTTTCTTTCATTTCTAATGGCATTAACTTTGCATTTAAGTATTATTGCTTTGTTTATGTTTAGTATTCCGGCAGATACCTCGCTGGCTATTGTAAAAAAACCAGAGCCGGTCATTATTGAGGCGACTATTTTAGACGAGAGCGCTGTTACCGCGAAAGCGAATGAATTAAAGCAGCGGCAAGAAAAGAAAAAGCGCTTGCAGCAAAAACAACAACAAGATTATGCGAGTCAATTAGCAGCAGAAAAACAGCAGTTGCAGCAATTAAAAAATAAACGTCTGCAAGCAGAAAAAGCGGCGAAAGAACAAGCTGTACAACATAAAAAAGCAGCTCAGAAAGAGCAGCAAAAATTACAGACGATTAAGCAAAAGCTTGCTGTAGAAAAGAAAAAGCAGCAAGAAATTGTAAAGCAACGCCAGGCGGTAGAAAAAAAACGCAAAGCGCAAGCCAAGCGAGTGGCAGAAGAAAAGCGTAAAGCAGAGATAGCAAAACAGGAAGCTTTTAAAAAGCAGAAAATTGCCGCTGAAAAAAAACAAAAAGCCCAGGCAGAAAAATTACGCCTGGAAGCCGCCAGACAGGTAGAACTAAATAAGCAGCGTGCAGAAAATGCTAGAATTGCTGCTAAGGCATCGGCGGATGCAGCGGCTTTAATAAAACGTAAAGTCACCCAGAACTGGAATCGCCCCGACTCTGTACCTAAGAATCTGAAATGTAAGATTAGGATAGGGCTGATTGCAAGCGGCGATGTTATGTCGGTGGTTATCGTAGAAAGCAGTGGTAATCCCCTGTTTGATGATTCGGCTGAACGCGCAGTTAGGAAAGCTTCGCCATTACCCGTACCTAAAGATCCAAGGGTTTTTAAGCAGTTTAGAAGTTTTAGTCTGGAATTTTCCCCGGATAAGTAGTGATTTTGGCTAAGTTATTAAGTTTCTAGGTTTGTTTATAAATTAACCAATGAGTAAAATGTGATTAACAAAAGCAAAAATATAGCTGTTATTTTAATATCCCTAGTGACTCTAATTAATAGTCAGGTATTAAAAGCAGAATTAACCATAGAAATTACTGAAGGTATACAAAGCGCTTATAAAATTGCGGTAGTGCCTTTTGCCACACCTCCAGGTGAGGTATTAGTAACTGATGTTGCAGGCGTTATTGCACAGGATTTAGCCGGCAGTGGTTATTTTAAAGTATTGCCTAGGGATGAAATGCTGACTCGCCCGACCCAGCCTGCGCGGGTTAAATTTCGTAATTGGGCGGCCATAGGCCAGGATTATCTGGTGATCGGGTTTATCACTAAAGATAATAACCTTTATCATGTCCAGATGAGTCTGTTTGATGTGTATAAAAAAGAACAGTTAAAAGGTTTGCGCATCACGGTAGAGGCTGACGCGCTTAATATGGCGGCACATCATTTAAGTGATGCAATTTATCAGAGAATCACCGGTATTCCTGGCGTTTTTACCACGCGTATTGCGTACGTAACCAGCATTTTCAATGAGCAAAATCAGCCGCAATATAAATTACAGGTCGCTGATTATGATGGTGCCAATGCGATCTCAATTGCGCAGTCTAAAGAGCCCATTATGTCACCGGCGTGGTCACCTAATGGCCAGCAAATTGCGTATGTGTCTTTTGAGCATAAAGTTTCGGAAATTTTTATTCAGACCCTGAAAACAGGGGAGCGCAAAAGCGTTGCTAAATTTAAAGGCATCAATGGCTCGCCAGCGTGGTCACCCGATGGCAAGCAACTCGCGATTACCTTATCTAAAGATGGCAATTCAGATATTTATATTCTCACTCTGGCTAATTTATCGTTAAGAAAATTAACTCAGTCCTGGGCAATAGATACCGAAGCGGCATGGTCGCCTGATGGTACGCAAATCCTGTTTACTTCAGACCGTGGCAGACTGCCGCAAATCTATGTGATGCCGAGTAATGGACAAGGCAGTGCAAAACGGCTAACCTTTGATGGTAATTATAATGCCCGTGGTTCCTTTTCTGCAGATGGTAAAAAGATAGTGATGGTGCAAGGCGTACAGGGCAAATATCGCATAGCGCTGTTAGATTTGGTGACCGGAGCGAATACTGTATTAACCGATGGTTCTCAGGATGAATCACCGAGTTTTGCACCTAATGGGCAGGCTATTATCTATGCGCGCAGAAAGGGTGATAATGAAGTATTATCCACCGTTAGCCTGGATGGGCTGACCAAGCTGGATATACAATCGGCGGCTGGCAAGGTTCGTGAGCCTGCGTGGGCGCCGCGTAAGTAATATGAATAGTTCCATCATATTCGCAGAATAAAGTTCAATAGGTGGGGGGTAGGCTTTAGCCTGCGCCACAATAGTAGTGCAAGAGCTTATGCAACAATGAATACATAGAGCAATAAGCACTCCAATAGATTCAGTACATTAATTATTTTTCAATAAAGGCTTAGAAATATGAAATTTTTTATCTCAATAATTAGCATCGTTTTTACTGGGCTTATACTTTTAGGGTGCACTAAAGATGCAGTCAAAGATGGTTCAAGTCCTGAGGGTAGTTCGGGTGCCGAAAGTTATGTTTACAATGCCGATACAGCGCAGCTAAAAGAGCTTAACCTGGATAACACTCTCAGTGCAGCCGAAACCTTAATGCTGACCCCTGAGTTTTCTGATCCGTCTAGTCCATTGTCTAAGCGGACGATATATTTTGAGTATGACAGTAGCCAGGTATTAAATGAGTTTATTTCAGTGATCGAGGCGCATGGGCAATACTTAATGAACCACCCAAACCAGAGCACTACGCTGCAAGGCCATTCAGATGAACGTGGCACACGCGAATATAATATCGCCCTTGCTGAGCAACGAGCAAAATCAGTGTTTAATATGCTGCAGCTGATCGGTGTTATGAGTAATCAGATAGAGGTTGTCAGTTATGGCGAAGAAAAGCCGGTCGCGCAAGAGCATAATGAAGATTCCTTTGCACTTAATCGCCGGGTAGAAGTGGTATATAAATAATGAAAAAGTTAGCTTTATTATTGCTGCCATGTTTTCTCAACGTGGCTTATGCAGACACCAAAACCTTACCGCCTATTATTAATAATTCAACTTATGCTAATGGTGCGGCGTATTCAGCTCGGGGAGCTGCGAATCAACCGACGCTGAAAATGCTGGGTCAGATTGTAGCTTTGCAAACCGAGATCCAACAATTGCGCGGTATGGCAGAGCAGCAGGGTCATGAAATAAACAGGCTCAAGCAGCGTGAACAAAATATTTATACAGATATGAATATGCGTCTGCAACAATTAGAGAGTGCAGCTGGAATTTCTGTCGATACAACCAGGCAAGAAACTTTGCCTCCCCCTGTCAGGCAAAGTAATATACCCGTAGTCCCCGCTGTTAAAAAAACTCAGGCAAAGCAGACGCTACAGCCAGCCCCTGTCAAAACAGTAAAGCCAAAATCTAAAGCCCAGGAAAAAGCTGATTTTGATGCCGCTTTTGCCAGTGTGAAAGATAGCCATTACCAACAGGCGATCAAATTGCTGGAGCAGTTTTTATTAAATTATCCGACTGGAGTCTATACCGATAATGCCTATTTCTGGTTAGCTTCAGTCTATAAAGTTGTCAATGATTTACCTGCAGCAAAAAAGAATTATGAGGTAGTTTATACTCGTTTTCCAACGAGTGAAAAAGCTAGCATGGCGATGCTTAAGCTTGCTAATATTTACAGTGAAGAAAATGACTCTGCTAAAGCACAACAATTATATGCCCGGATTACGACCCAATATGGGGGGAGTACTGCAGCACATATGGCGGAAAATAAAATACAGAATACAGGCCAGTAATACGCGTGAAAAGTGATAATTTACGGATCAGTGAGATTTTTTATTCGCTGCAGGGAGAGTCTAGAACCGTTGGCTTACCGACTATTTTTATTCGCCTGACAGGCTGCCCCTTACGCTGTCAATACTGTGATACTAGCTATGCTTTTTCGGGTGGCGAAATGCAAAGTATCGCCAGTATTCTCGCGCAAGTCAGCGAATATAAAACCAAATATATTACCGTCACCGGGGGTGAGCCATTAGCACAGCCACTCTGTCTGGAATTACTTAGCCAATTAGCAGATAAAGGTTATAGCGTCTCGCTGGAAACCAGTGGCGCCATTGATGTATCAGCCGTTGATTCGCGTATTGTTAAAGTGATGGATCTGAAAACTCCTGCATCGGCTGAAGAACCGCGTAATCTATACGCTAATGTGCAATACCTGGATAGTAAAGACCAGGTAAAGTTTGTGATTTGCAATGCTGAAGATTATGCATGGTCGAAAGCTAAAATGGCTGAATATCAATTAGCGCAAAAATGTGAGATTTTATTCTCTCCGTCTATGGGACAGCAGGATCCGACAGAATTAGCTGAATGGATTTTAGAAGACCAACTGCCAGTGCGCTTCCAGGTTCAGTTGCACAAAATTCTTTGGGGTGATATGGCGGGTAAATAACTGCCCCCTTTTGTCAGAATGGCTTTGAGTTAGGAAAATAACATGATTAAATCTTTGTCAGTAATTAGGGTATCACTGCTAGTATGCCGCCTGATACCTTGCTTGCGGAGTAAGCAATAATTAGCGACACGGCTGCTTATCGTGAGCGGGTTACCCTGTCGTCAAATGCGGTGTTTGAAGCGACACTGGAAGGTGTTTCCTTGATGGATGTTGCTGTTATCTTAGGTCCTATTGGCGCTGAACCTGCCGGGGCATCACCGTCTACCTTTGCTATTGAATATAAGACTGATGATATTAAGCCTGGCCATAGGTACAATGTAGGTGGAAAAATTACGCTCGATGGACAATTCAAGTTTATCACTGATACCATGCATCCGGTTTTAACGGGAAAGGATAAAGGCGGGCTGAAAATGATAAAAGTTTCAACGCAGGCATTCAAATAATAACGCTCTAATTTTTAGCAAGTCTCTATAAATTGCCGCGCATCCCCTTGGGCTGCATTTGAAGTGCTTGTGCGTTAATTGTTTTTATCAGTGATTGTATAATACCCAAAATTCAAATCTTAGATAGTGTATGATTTCACTTACAAACGACTGATATTACATACAACCCTAGAGCAGAAAATCCAGTGAAAACTCAAGCCCCAGTTATCAATATAAAACCTTATTCAAGCGATAAGGAAGTTGCTGATACTCCGACAAAGCAAGCTAAGACTCAAAAAAGTGATAATAAACTTGAGGGTGAGCGTATCCAGAAAGTATTGGCTAGAGGCGGAGTAGGTTCTCGGCGAGAAGTCGAGCGCTGGATTACTGAGGGGCTAGTTATATTGAATGGCCAACCGGCTGTTTTAGGCGGCCGGCTAAAGGCAGGAGACGATTTAACATTAAAAGGGCGGCCTTTAAAGTGGGAGAAATTTGGGGTACAGCCAACCCAGGTATTAATCTATCATAAACCAACGGGCGAAATCGTTACTCGCAATGACCCTGAAGATCGTCCCGTAGTATTCAAAAAATTACCTAAGCTACAAACAGGGCGCTGGATTGCAGTGGGGCGTTTGGACATTAATACTCAGGGTTTATTGTTATTCACCAATAATGGCGAACTGGCGAACCGTTTAATGCACCCTTCATCCGAAATTGATCGAGAATATGCGGTGCGTATTTTAGGCGAAGTGTCTGAAGACCATATTGCACAACTAAAAAAAGGCGTGGAATTAGAAGATGGCCTGGCGAAATTTGATGATATACAGTTCAATGGTGGTGAGGGAGCTAATCGCTGGTACCATGTGACTGTAAAAGAAGGACGTAACCGCCTGGTTCGTCGTTTATGGGAAGCGCTGGAATTTCAGGTTAGCCGCTTAATGCGGGTGCGTTATGGGCCAATATTTTTGCCGGATGGTCTCAGTGTCAGGCAGGTGCATGAATTAACAGCAAGAGAACTTGACGACTTGTTAACATTTGTTGGTTTACCGGGCGAAAAAAATCAGCACATAGCTAAACCAAGAGCACAGGTAAAACCAAAATCACAAGCACCGATTAAAGAAAGAACTCGGGAATCAAGGAAACCTGAGTGGAATAAAGCGGATAAAAAACCGTCTTATGATAAACACAAACGACCACGTCGATAGAAAAATCAGTAAAACCAATAAATAAAGCATTTAAAATGAACAAGATCACTCTGGGAGAAGAAATCTATACTTGTCAGTCAGATGAATCGGTATTAGATACCCTAATTAGAGAAGACGTAGATATTTCTTACTCTTGTCAAAAAGGAACCTGTCATAGCTGCCTATCACGTAGTATCGGTTCAGCTCCTCCTGAAGCTGCCCAAAAAGGGTTAAAAGATACCCAGAAACGACAAAAATATTTTCTCGCCTGCCTCTGCTACCCAGAAGCAGATATGCAGATCAAGCTTCCCGATCAGTCGGAAATTTTTAGCCAGGGAAAGGTGATGATTCATGAAATGTTAAATCACAATACTCTGTTGCTAAAGGTGGAATGCCAGGATATAAAAGAATATTATGCTGGACAGTTTGTTAATTTACAGCGTGATGATGGTTTAATTCGTAGTTATTCTATTGCCAATGTGCCACAGCAAGATGGGGTCTTAGAGCTTCATGTTCGCCGCTTACCCGATGGTAGATTTAGTGAATGGATGCATGATCAAATCAGCGTGGGCGATAATATTGCGGTGTCAGAGCCGCAGGGCCACTGTTTTTACCTTCCCGGACGAGCTGATCAGGGGCTATTATTAGTAGGCACTGGAACAGGGCTAGCTCCGCTGGCTGGAATTCTTGAAGATGCTTTAAAACATGGTCATACAGGACCGGTTATGCTTTTTCATGGCGCTAGAACAGTTGCAGATTTATATCGAATAGATGAACTCCGTAAATTTGCGCAGGAATATGATAATTTTTCATATATCCCTTGTGTGTCAAGTGAGCCCGCTATTGAAGGGTTTACTGCCGGCCGTGCAGATCAGGTCGCTCTAGCGCATATGAATGAATGGCAAGGTTGGCGAGTGTTTTTGTGTGGTCACCCGGAGATGGTTAGCTCAATGAAAATGGAAGCTTTTATGCAAGGTGTGGCAATGAAGGATATTTACACCGATGCTTTTGTTGCGGCGGGATAAAAGTAGTCATTTAGCCGTAACCCCGAAGTAAGTAATAACCAGTATTTCACAAGCTTCGTTAGCTCTTTAAGTTCGATTCAGTCTACTTTGTTATTCCCAGTATTTTTCCTATATGCCAGCGCAACAACTTATCCAGCAGATTTCTAAAAACCTTTCTAAAACCCTTAATAAAGATCGACAGCCGATCAAGCGTCAACTAGACCGCTTACGCAGTGAATTAAAAAAAGGTAAAGAAGTAGACGAAAAATTACTGCAACTGGAATTAAAACTAAAACAGTCAATAACAAAACGCCAGGCTCGCTTAGATAGCTTTCCAGTTCTGGAATTTCCTGATTTACCCATTTCCGCTAAAAAAGACGAAATAGCAGAACTGATAAAAAATAATCAAGTCATCATCCTCTGTGGTGAGACTGGTTCCGGGAAAACCACTCAGTTACCCAAAATCTGTCTATCTATTGGCCGTGGTGCGGCGGGTTTTATCGGGCATACTCAACCCAGACGGATTGCCGCACGAACGGTTGCCGACCGGATAGCTGAAGAACTGAAACAGTCTATTGGACACGCAGTCGGTTATAAAATTCGCTTTCATGATAAGACCCGTGATAGTTCATTAATTAAATTAATGACTGATGGGATTTTATTAGCCGAGTCGCAAAATGATCCCTACCTGACTCAATATGACACCATTATTATTGATGAAGCACATGAGCGTAGTTTAAATATTGATTTTCTGCTCGGTTATATGCGCTGGTTATTGCCACGTCGACCTGATTTAAAGCTGATTATTACTTCGGCAACCATTGATCCCGAACGCTTTTCCGAACATTTTTTCAATGCCCCGATTATCAATGTTTCAGGGCGTACATATCCTGTAGAAATGCGTTATCGTCCTATTGAGCAGGATGAGGAGGAGGATGAAACCACGAATGATGTGCAACAAGCTATTCTGGATGCAGTAGACGAATTGCAACATGATATTAGCGGCGATATATTAATTTTCCTCAGTGGTGAACGTGATATACGTGAAACCAGCGAGTCTTTGACTAAACATAGTCATGGCCGCTATGAAGTCCTACCGCTATATTCCAAGCTTAGTGTCAGTGAGCAGGAAAGGGTGTTTAAAATCAGGGTGGGTAAACGGCGGATTGTATTAGCCACTAATGTCGCTGAAACTTCTCTGACTGTACCTGGTATACGCAGTGTCATTGATGTCGGTCATGCGCGTATCAGCCGTTATAGCCATCGCAGTAAAATTCAGCGGCTGCCTATTGAGAAAGTTTCGCAAGCCAGTGCCAATCAAAGGGCAGGGCGTTGTGGCCGTGTCGCGGAAGGAATTTGCATCCGTTTATATGCAAAAGATGATTATTTAAGTCGTCCTGAGTTTACCGAGCCGGAAATCAAGCGTACCAGTTTGTCAGCGGTTATTTTGCAAATGGCTGCGTTAAAATTAGGCGATATCCGAGATTTTCCTTTTGTTGAACCGCCCGAAGATAAAATGATTCGTGATGGTTTAACCTCTTTGCAGGAAGTTAATGCTCTGGATAAAGCAGGTAAATTAACGCCGGTGGGGCAACAGTTGGCCAAGCTACCGGTCGATCCAAAACTGGCGCGTATGTTGATTGCGGCTAATGATCTATCTTGTCTGAGTGAGGTGGCTATTATTGTTTCCGGTCTAAGCGTACAGGACCCACGGGAAAAGCCAGCGGATAAAATGCAGCAGGCGGATAGCAAGCATGCTGAATTTATTGCCGAAGGTTCGGATTTTCTCAGCTTTATCAATATCTGGAATACTTTTGAGGAACGTAAGAAACACTTATCCAATAATCAGTTGCGTAAATGGTGCAAACAGAATTTTCTTTCCTATGTGCGATTGAAAGAATGGCAAGATGTGCATACCCAGATTTTACAAGTGATCAAGGGTGAGTTGAAATTCAAGTTAAATAATACCGAAGCGTCTTATGAATCGGTACATCAGGCATTATTGCCTGGTTTGTTGTCCAATATCGGCTTTAAGCATGAGCAATATGAATACTTAGGCGCGCGTAATTTAAAATTCTTTATCTTTCCAGGTTCTGGTCAGCATAGACTAAAGCCTAAATGGATTATGGCGGCTGAACAGGTTGAAACCAGCAAAGTCTATGGCCGGTGTGTGGCGAAAATTGAGCCGCAATGGATAGAGCGGTGTGCGGAACATCTGGTCAAGAAAAATCATTTTGATCCGCATTGGGAGAAAAAAGTAGCGCGTGGCGCGATATATGAACGTACTTTATTATTTGGTATTACCTTACAGAGTCGACGCAAGATTCCTTATGAACATGTCGATGCTAAAGCCGCGCGGCAAATGTTTATTCGCCATGCTTTAGTTGAGCATGACTATCAAACTCGTGCGCCGTTCTTTAAAGAGAATGAGAAGCTATTAGAAGAAGTTGGTTATATTCAACATAAAGGGCGTCGTGTTGATTTAATTGAAGATGAAGAGTGGCTGTATGATTTTTATGATCAGAAACTACCTGAAACAGTCGTTAACGGTATTACCTTTGACCAATGGCGCAAAACAGCCGAGCATGAACAGCCGCGTTTATTATTTTTGACTAAAGAGGATCTGACTCGTCAGGATGAAGGGCATATTAGCTCCTGGGAATACCCGGATGAGAAAATCATTGGCCGCTTGACCTTGCCACTACAATATCGTTTTGAAATTGGTCACGAAGAAGATGGGGTTACGGTGATTATTCCGGTGCATCAACTCAATCAGATAACTGAGCCGCCATTTGAATGGTTAGTTCCCGGTCTGTTAAAAGAAAAATTAATTGCTCTGGTAAAAGGCTTGCCTAAGCAATTACGTAAGCACTTTGTCCCGGTGCCAAATACGGTAGAGCGCTGTCTGGAAGTTGAGCCAGACGGCAAAGGTTCTTTATATGAATGGCTGGCCCTACGCTTGCGTAAACTAACTGGAGAATCCATTCCTTTAACAGCATGGAATACCGAATTAATCACTGATCACCTGCGCATGAATTTCCGGGTGATCGATGAAGAGGGTAAACACCTGGATAATAGTCGTGACTTAAAAGCGTTGCAGCGTAAATATAATGAGACGGCAGGGGATAGTTTTAAGCAACTGGCTGAAGATGAGCTGAATTATACCGGTTGTATAAAATGGGCATTTTCTGATTTGCCAGAGGTGTATCAGTTTGAGCAAAATGGACAGAACTTTATTGGTTACCCGGCCATCATTGATGAGGGTGATGCGGTGGGTGTGCGTATTTTAGATACGAAGGAAAAAGCCAACTTGCAACATGAGTTAGGTTTAGCGCGTTTATTTCAGTTACAGTTAAAAAAAGACAGCAAATATATTATAAAAAACCTGCCTTTTTCTCCTGAATCAGAGCTGGTTTATAATCGCCTGCAGAAACATCCTGATCTAAGTCGGGATATTATGAGCCATAGCTATAAAGAAGATATACTCAACATGGTTATCCATTCAGTTTTTGTTTGTGGTCATACGATACGCATTGAACAGCAATTTGAGCAATCTTTACGCAAAAATAAGCCCGAGTTAATGAATAGGGCCAACATAATCGGTGAGCATGTTATTAATGCTTTAACGCAGTACGCAGCAGTAAAAAAACAAGCGGATCGATTACCTCAGCAGGATAAATCAGTACAAGATGTACAGCTGCAATTAGCACGATTATGTTATCAGGGTTTTTTAATGACCACAGCGGATGACTATTTGAAACATTACCCGCGTTATTTTAAATCGATTGAAGTTCGCATACAGTCTATGCTGCAACAACCAGATAAAGACCAGCAAAAAATGCAGGAAATGGCCAGGTTTCAGCAATGGTATTGGCAAAGCATTGAACAACGCCAGAAAGATGAAGTGGTTAATCCGGAGCGTGATAATTTTCGCTGGATGCTGGAGGAATTTAGAGTGTCATTATTCGCACAGCAATTAAAAACCGCCATGCCAATCTCGGCAAAGCGGTTAGAAAAAGCCTGGAACAAAGGCTCTATGTAAATACAGTGGGTAATCAAACTTCACTTTTCCACAGAGGCAGTAAATCATATTGATAAAGTTTTTGATATTGCGGTAACTATTATCCTCGCAGCGGTAGCAGTAATTCTGCAAGAAGTAGTGGGCGCAATGGTTGAGCTGTTTGATGATGAAAAAGCAGCGCAGCCGAGTCCCTTGCGCAGAATATTTATAGAATGAGTACTGTGCGCCTGTAGAACGGACTGACGTCCGTTCTACAGGAAAACAAAGAGCCCTATGATTCTAATATCTCTTTTGCTTTTTCAAACGCAGCGATAAAGTCTAAATAAACGGGTTTATCACTTTTTAACATGGAACTAAGCAAAGCGTGTTGCACTTTGTATTTAACATTACCCACTGCCAAAGGACCGACAGCCACTGCATTTTCAGTACCCTCTAGCGGCGCTCCAAAATCATTGACTTGTACGCCTGCTATTCCAGCAGGGGGAACGGCATTGACATCACCTACCACTTTGAGTTGTTTGGCATGGCTTAATACTTCTGCGCTTAAAATCTGTATACCTGCTTTTGCAGTACAGAAAATCAGGTCAGTATCTTCGATTAGTTTTATTTTTTCTTCATCGAAGGTGGCAATCGTGCCGGATAAATTACATTCAAACAGGCGGTTGTATTCTTCGGCTAGGCTTAGTGCTTCTTCGCTTGAAAAGTGATCAACCAGCGTGGTGTTAGCTCCCGCTAATGAAGCAATAACGCCGGTTGCAATACCAACCGGGCCGGTGCCACCAAAAACCAGAGCCTTGCAATCTTTTAATTCCTTGTTGAATTTGTCACGCAGTTCTTTTTCTACGCAGGCTACCAGCGCTGCTGCTGTAGTAAATGCACCACTGGGGTCTGCTAGTACCGATACTTCAAACGGAGGAACCATGGATTTTTTTGCATTTTTAAGCATATCTATGGCTACGTTAATATCCCGACCACCAATGAAGATAGCCGTTTGTTTAACGCCTTTAGGTCCGCGCGAGAAAATTACGTCCTGAGTTAAGCGATGTATACTGTCTGGGTTGACATTTGCATACGGCACTAATACATCGAAATCACAGTCTAACGCCATATTGACATCGAAAGGGCTGTTATTTGGCATGGGGTCAAACATGTGTAATATGCTTCTTTTAGCCATCTGTTTTCCTTTTTCCTGAATCAGAAACTTCATTTTTAAAAGACAAGTGTCTACGTAACTTTGGGGTCAATTTGTTTATAATTGCTCCAAAAACTACAAAGATAACGACTAGATTGTTCTTATAATCTAGTGTGTTCAAATTTGCATCATATGTGATTAATTTTAGCTCACGCAATCGCCTCTGTACCTAAATAGCCGTTATTCTAAATGTTTACTCTTTAAGCCTAAGAGACTTAACCAGAGCATAATTTTCATAAACTCTCTGAAAGCAAAAAATGCACAGGTTGATCGACCAAACCGAATGACTAATCGACGTCCACGTTCATAGTTATAGATCAATTCCTGTACAACTGTTTTGCCGCGTCGTTTTTTGCATTATGTCGCACCGGAGAGTCTTCTCCTATTAACTCTTCTAATCCGACCTATTTCAGTATATCGTAAGTAAATAGGCCAAGCGTCAAAGTCAGTGGGTTGCTTGCAAACTTCTCAGGGGACAGTCTTTTCAGGTCCAGATCCGTTTTATTTCACTATGAAATTGTTCTAAGGTCGCAGGGTCTCTGTCGAGGGAAAATACATCTTCGTTAGAATATTTAAGTGTGGTCCACCAGCCCTCGAGTGCTAACTTGGGAGTCAGTAAGAATTGTCCGTACTTATCCATTGTCTTTTTAGTAATTTGCATGATTCGGTCTGTTTTATATTTCTTTGCTTCATGCTCCTCCTCAATAGTGACAATAAAAGTTCCAACCCGTTTGCCTTTTCTTGGCGTATTCCAGACTGTCTTGCTATCTGGCAGGTAGGCATAATGTTTTCCTGTGATAAATTTATTAACGCACCCTTTTGGTGAGTCAAAATCACACCCCAAAAACATAAATAATACCTATTTTACAATAAGTTGAAGTATTTTTATGCTTTTGGAGTTTAGCAATCAGGTTTTTATTAATCGAGTTGATTGAATTGATCGGATACTTAAATAATAAGCACGGATTACTTAGCTGCTTCGATAAAGTCTCGAGCCGCTGTAAAAGCATGTTCGAAATGCAGGAAAATATTTTTATCGACTTCGGTCATTTTCTTTAACAGTAGGCTTTGTACCTGGTATTTAACATTACCGATTGCTAAAGCACCGACAGCAACAGCGCCGCTGTTAGATCCATCGATTTCTTTGCCATTGTCAAAAGCATCTAAACCGGCTACGCCTGAGGGAGGAACGGCATTAACATCAGCGGCTACTTTTAATTGTGTGGCCGAGGCAATCAGTTCTGCGCTTAATAATTCTATGCCTGCCGCGCCAGTGGCAAAGACTACATCAGTCGTTTTGATATAGTCTGCTTTATCTGCGTCTGCACCTGCGCTAATAGTAATTTTACCAGCACCAAACTCATAGTTACACATATTTGCTATGCGCTCTACCTTGTCTAATTGACGGCCAATAATTCTTACATTCGCGCCAGCCTGAGCTGCCAGGACAGCAACGATCTGACCAACAGGGCCTGTGCCACCTAAAACCAATATATTTTTCTCAGTTAGAGTCGTATCAAATTGGGTTTTTAATTTATCTTCAACGACTGCAACCATAGCCGCAGCGGTTGTAAAAGCACCACTTGGATCTGCAAATACAGAGACTTCAAAGGGTGCAAACATGGATTTTTGTGCACTTTTAAGCATAGCCATTGCTTGCTGGGTATCACGCCCACCTATAAATATGCCGGTATTTTTTAGACCTTTAGGGCTACGCGAAAAAATGGTATCTTGCACTAAACCACAGACTTCATCAGGCTCGACATTTAGATAAGGAATGGCAGCCAGCCAGCCCGCATCAACAGCCATATTGACATCAAAAGGACTGAGGTTCTTTGCGGTGGTGAACATATGTAATATAAATGGTTTTGTCATGGCATCCTCTTTAAACGTGACTCAATATCGTAATCCTAGAAACTGCAGTTGACGGCTATAAAACATTGTAAGCAGATGAATGTTTAATATAATGATCGTCATACTTTTCACCTGTTGAGTGAGTATACCCCGCTTCACGGTTTTGTGAATAAATCAGAGTACGAAATAGCTCTTGCCAAGGGCTACGGCTATTGCCTACGAGCTGTGCCTTGTCTTTTGCACACAGCTTTGCCACAAAATCCGTGCTCAACTGCGGTTTCTAGGATAATCCAGCATGCAAGTATAAAATAAAAATCAGTTAAGCACATTGAAATTTTCAAATTCCGCTAAAGCTGTGTATTATTTCGCTTAAGGAACGGGCACGGAATAAGTTTGGTAACTGGCACAGGAATTTTATTTGTTTCAACAACGCAGCAGGCGGATAAAAAGTTCCGTGTGCGTCGAAGTTATTTCGTACACGTGCTTACATATTATTAGGAGTAGAGTTGAATGCATAATGTAACCTTGATCAAAGGGGATGGTATCGGACCATCAATAATGGATGTCGCCGTAAAAATCATTGATGCCAGTGGCGTCGATATTAACTGGGAAGAAGCGGATGCAGGGATGGCGGCTTATGAAAAATATGGCACAGCTTTACCTGATGAAACTTTAGCCTCTATCGATAAAAACAAAGTGGCATTTAAAGGGCCTTTGACCACGCCGATAGGTAAAGGTTTTCGAAGTATTAATGTCGCTTTGCGCCAGAAATATGATTTATACGCTAACGTCCGTCCTGCAAGGTCATGGAAAGGGGCACAAAGCAAATTTGAAAATATTGATATCGTTGTGGTTCGGGAAAATACCGAAGGCCTTTATATGGGCTTGGAGCATTACCTGACGAAAGAGAAAGATGTTGCCGAAAGCTTAGCGGTGGTTACTCGCACAGGTTCCGAACGTATTCTTGAATATGCGTTTAAATATGCCCGTGATAATGGGCGTAAAAAAGTAACGCTGTGCCATAAGGCGAATATTTTAAAATATACCTCGGGTTTATTTCTGGATGTCGGTCGTGAAGTAGCCGCACGTTATCCCGATATTGAATTTGATGAAAAAATCATTGATGCTACCTGTATGCATCTAGTCATGGATCCGCATCAATTCGATGTCATCGTAACGACCAATATGTTTGGCGATATACTATCGGATTTAACGGCTGGTCTGGTGGGTGGCTTAGGTTTAATTCCAGGTGCAAATATCGGAACAGAGGCGGCATTATTTGAAGCAGTGCATGGCAGTGCACCAGATATAACCGGTAAAAATATTGCTAATCCAGCCGCTGTGATTATGGCCGGTGTCATGATGCTGCATCACCTGGGTGAGCATGATGCAGCTCAGCGTATTCAAGCAGCTCTGGAAAAAGTGGTTGATGCCGGCGTCTGTGTAACACCTGACTTAAATCCAAATTCTCTTGCAGGCACAATAGAAATGGCTGAAGCAATTATTGCCGCACTTTAGCCATACTTCGCGGGCCACGACTACGGGTTTCTAACGGCTGAGTTTTTGCCGATAGCTGCGTTTCTGAAGCATTGTATAGCCTGCTATGCGCCAGTTTTAGCGTCTTGTTATCGATAAAAATCAGCTCGCTAAACAACCGTATCCGTGACCGAGCGAAGTATATTTCAGACTAAATCTTCTAAATGATACTTACTAAATCTAGTCAACGACGCTTGGCTTATGATGCGCGTAATGCACAACAGAATGCTGAGAGCTTAAGCCAATTAATTACCAGCAAGGTGGTCGCCCAAGACAGCTACCAGCAGGCAAACACAGTCTTATGGTATTTACATTGCCGTTCGGAAGTGTGGACCTATCAAACAGTCATCGCTGAATTGCAAAAGCAGCAAAAGACCATTATTATTCCGTATTGTACAAAAGATCTGCAAGGCAATAATCAGCTGGGTTTATGGCATTTAGAAGAAATCTCTGAATTAAGTGCCGGCACCTGGGGCATTTTAGAGCCACCCAGAGAACGCTGGGGAGAGTCTGGCAAAGAGGTGTCGCCCGAGCAAATAGATGTTGTCATCGTACCGGGCGTTGCATTTGATCGGCAAGGGGGGCGTTTAGGAAATGGCGCTGGTTATTATGACCGGCTGTTTGCAAGTCTGACAGCGCAATGTACTTTATTAGGTATCGCTTTTGATAGCCAGATTCATACGCAGATAATAATGCAGCAATACGACGTTTATATGCAGTGTGTAATCACTGAGAGTCGTATTTATCAGGCGCGTGCATAATATAGCCATCGCTGATTTTTCTAGTAATTTGAAGCAATGAAACCATGAGTTTGACGGAGCAAACAATAACCTATCTATATCTTGCCATTGCGATAATAGCAGAAGTCTCTGCGACCAGTGCGCTCAAAGCATCGGCAGAATTTACCCGGGTTATTCCTAGCCTGATCGTGATTATCGGTTACGGGGTGTCATTATATTTTATGACCCTGGTGTTAAAAACCATGCCTGTGGGTATCACCTATGCAATCTGGGCGGGTCTGGGTATTGTGTTAGTCGCTATTGTCGGTGCAATCGTTTATCAGGAAATTCCCGATACTGCGGCGATCATAGGAATGTCTTTGATTATTGCAGGCGTGGTGGTTATTCATGTATTTGAAAAACAATAAAACAGGACCTATATTGGACAGCTGAAAATTAATTAAATAAGCCTATATTTAAAGTAATGATCTATTAGTAACAGGGCGAAAATCAGCATCAGATAAATAATAGAGTAGCCAAAGGTTTGCATCGCAGTTTTGTCAGTTTTGGTGCACATCATTTTAATCGCAAAATAGATAAAGCCCAGACTTAATAACGATCCAGGAATCACATAGATCAAACCACTCATCCCGGTTAAGTATGGGAGCAGGGTGACAATAAATAATAAAATGGTATACAGCAGAATATGTAGCCGCGTAAATTCGGTTCCGTGAGTGACTGGCAGCATAGGAATATTAACCTTGGCATATTCATCTCGTCTGGCAATGGCTAGAGCCCAGAAGTGTGGTGGTGTCCAGACAAAAATCAGCAGAAATAGCAATAAGGCATAAGGGTGAACTTCGCCGGTCATGGCGCACCAGCCTAACAGTGGAGGTGCTGCTCCCGCGGCGCCTCCAATAACAATATTTTGCGGGGTCATGCGTTTGAGGTATACGGTATAAATAATCGCATAGCCAATCAGCGATATAAACGTGAGTACTGCTGTCAGTGTATTAACCAGAAAAATCAGTATCAACATAGCAGAAATGCCAAGTGCCGCTGCGAATGCTAGAACATTTTTTGAACTTAAGTCGCCTTGTGGAAGTGGTCGGTTCTGGGTGCGCGTCATTTCCGCATCTGCTTTTTGATCAATAAAATGATTGATCGCTGCAGCCGATGCAGAGGCTAATCCGATACCCAGTGTTGCATAGATAAATAGCGCGATAGGTGGCATCCCTGGAACGGCCAGCAACATTCCCACATTGGCAGTAAATACCAGTAGTGCCACAACTTTGGGCTTACACAACTCAAGATAGTTTTTCCAGGTCATTGTTGTTTTTGCTTTTATCATGCTTTGTTTGTCTGTTTAATTTGTATCTGAGATAGAATACCCGGTTTACTGGTATTTTTGCTTTATTGTTAGGGAGAAGCTGTGATGGTAGGCCGTCTTTTTTTAGTATTATTGTGTTATTCATTCAGTGCCAATGCCACTGAAGTTCAAGAGCGGGTATTGAGCAATGGACTCAAAGTGTTAGTCAAAGAAGAGCACCGCTCTCCAGTCGTCGTCTCGCAAATCTGGTACAAGGTAGGCTCAAGTTATGAGTCATCGGGTATTACCGGTATTTCACATATGCTTGAGCACATGATGTTTAAGGGTACGGACAGTCACCCCGTAGGTGAATTTTCAGCCATTATTGCAGAAAACGGGGGTCGAGAAAATGCCTTTACTGGACGGGATTATACCGCATATTTTCAAACTCTGGAAAAGACTCGCCTGGCGATTAGTTTTGAGCTGGAGGCGGATAGAATGCAGCATCTACATTTATTAGCAGAAGAACTGGATAAAGAACTGCAAGTGGTTATGGAAGAGCGGCGCATGCGTACCGAAGACAAACCACGTGCCAAGCTACAAGAGTATTTAATGGCAATGGCTTATTCCAACTCGCCGTACAGAAACCCTGTAATTGGCTGGCCGAGTGATATAGAAAATTATCAGGTAGATGATTTGAAAAAGTGGTATCAGCAATGGTATGCACCGAATAATGCGACATTGATAGTCGCAGGTGATGTACAGGCTGAAGAGGTATTTAAACTGGCAGAGCAATACTTTGGCCCGATTCCTGTTCAGACAATTCAAACATTAAAGCCGCAAGTCGAAATGCCACAAGTCGGCGTGCGGCGGATGACCGTTAAATTAGCGGCTAAAGTCCCTTATATATTGATGGCCTATAAAGTACCCAGTTTGAAAACCGTAGACCAAAAGTGGGAAGCCTACGCTTTAGATGTTTTGGCAGCAGTGCTGGATGGTGGTGACAGTGCGCGATTACCGGCTAAATTACAGCGCGGCCAGCAACTCACTAGTTCAGTTGGGGCAGGTTATGACCTGGGCGGCCGTCTAGAAGAGTTATTTATGTTTGAAGCAACTCCGGTCAAAGGTAAGACCTTATTAGATATGGAAATAGCATTGAAAACTGAAATACGTAGCTTACAACGAGTACTCATTAGTGAACAGGAATTAGCACGGGTTAAAGCGCAGGTTTTGGCTAGTTCAGTTTATGAACAGGACTCTCTGTTTTATCAGGCAATGAAATTAGGCATGGCTGAAACTGTCGGTTTAGGCTGGAAAACAGCAGAACAATATAGAGATAAAATCGATCAGGTGACTGCCGAGCAGGTACGGCTGGTCGCTGATAAATATCTGCTTGAATCACAATTAAGTATTGCCTATTTAGAGCCACAGACTATGTCAGCTGTTCATGCGCAGGGGGCTCATCATGCGCATTAAGCTACTATTAAGTTTTGTTTTATGCAGTTTTGCGAGTACCACTGTATTTGCAGCCGTTGCAATCCAACACTGGCAAACAAGTCAGGGGGGGCAGGTTTATTTTGTTAGCAGTCCGGGTTTACCGATGGTGGATATACGCCTGGTCTTTGCTGCAGGCAGTGCAAGAGATGGCGAAAAACACGGTATAGCAGCTTTAACTACTCACATGCTAGAGACTGGAGCAGGGCAGTGGAATGCCGATCAAATTGCACAGCGATTTGACGCGGTAGGCGCAAAATACAGCTCTGCTACTCATCGTGATATGAGCTGGGTAGGTTTGCGTAGTCTAACTCAGGATGATTTATTAGCGCAGGCTCTAGCTACATTTCAGCAAATTATCAGTCAGCCGCAATATACTCAGGAACAGTTCCAGCGTATTAAAGAGCAAAAGCTGATCAGTCTTACCCAGCAACAGGAACGACCAGGCTATCTTGCCAAGAAAACCTTTTATCAGTCAATCTATGGTGAGCATCCATACGCGCACCTAGTCAGTGGTGAAATAGCAACAATTAAGGGAATGCAGCTTGCTGATATCAAACAATTCTATCAACAGTATTATGTTCGTGATAATGCCGTGTTGGCGATTGTAGGAGATTTAACAGAAGAACAAGCAAGGCAGACGGCAGAAACTTTATTTAAGCAATTAAAACCTGGCAATAAAGCAGCACAATTGCCGCATGTGAATTTACCCGCTAAAGGTAAAGCACAGCAGATCAATTTTCCATCAACACAAACACATATTCTGGCTGGTTTGCCCGGTTTAAGTCGTAAAGATGCAGATTATTTCCCTTTGTATGTAGGTAATTATATTTTAGGGGGTGGTGGCCTGGTTTCTCAATTATTTTTAGACATTAGGGAAAAGCGGGGGCTGGCTTATAGTGCCTATAGCTATTTTTCGCCATTGGCAGAGCTGGGACCATTTACGATTGGTTTGCAAACACAAAATAAGCAAAGCAAGCTGGCAATAGATATTATGCAAACAACGCTAGCCGAGTTTATTAATCATGGGCCGACGCAAGAGCAATTGATTGCTGCACAGAAAAATCTGACTGGCGGCTTCGTGTTACGTTTCGATAGTAATAAAAAATTATTAAATTATGTTGCGACGATTGCCTTTTACCAATTGCCACTCGATTATCTGCAGAGTTTTCCTGGCAAAGTTTCCCTGGTGACTGTCGATGAAATTAAATCTGCCTTTCAACGCAGGATCAATACTGATTTATTACAAATCATTAGTGTCGGTGGGCAAGAGTAAATAACTGTGGCAAGTAATAAAGTAAAAATAATTGCGGGGCAATGGCGTGGGCGTAATCTACCTTTTCCTGATATTAAAGGCTTACGTCCTACGCCGGTAAGGGTGCGCGAAACGGTATTCAACTGGCTGCAATATGACGTCATCGCCAGCCGTTGTCTGGATCTCTATGCAGGTAGTGGTGCCTTAGGTATGGAAGCTGCTTCTCGCGGAGCAAAGGCAGTTGTACAGGTGGACGATGATGCCCAGGTGTGTCGGCAATTAAAACAGAATGCCGAATTGGTTTCAGCCAGCCAGGTAAAGATTGTCCAGCAAGATGTGTTTCGTTATTTGGCTGGCAATGCGCAAATGTTTGATTTGGTCTTTTTAGATCCACCATTTGCAAAAGGCTATGCAGTGCAAGCCGCAAACTGGTTAGAAGAGAAGTTATGGCTAGCAAACCACGCCAAAATTTATATAGAAGTAGAAAACACATTAAAATTAACCGGTCTCCCCGAAAACTGGAAGATGTTAAAACACAAAAAAGCAGGTGAAGTCGCATATTACTTATTCGAGCGCATAGATTAATTGTACAAGCCGGTATGGCGCGGCTTTAGCCTGGTATCATCAGATACCAGTAAAATAATCGAGCAAAGATTAAGAGTTACCAGTTATAATAGTCGGCTTAGAAAAATTCCGTGCATTATCAATGTACTCGGATTAAAAAAGATAAATGAATATAACAGCAATTTACCCGGGGACATTTGATCCTGTCACTAATGGACATTTAGATATTATTGCCCGCGCGGCAAAGTTATATTATAAAGTGATTGTTGCGGTTGCTGTGAATAGTAATAAAACACCGCTGTTTAGTATAGAACAGCGGGTAGCATTATTAGAGCAGGTGACCACTGAATTTACCAATGTCAATATTATCGGCTTTGATAATCTATTAGTCGATTGCGCAAAGCAGCAAGGTGCTAATGTTGTTTTACGTGGCTTACGAGCTATTTCAGATTTTGAATATGAATTTCAGCTAGCAGGGATGAATAGACGACTATCCCCAGAACTGGAAACCATGTTTTTAACGCCTGCCGAGCAATATGAGTTTATTTCATCGAGTATGATCAAGGAAATTGCCAGGTTAGGTGGGGATGTTACTGAATTTGTCCCAGAAAATGTCCTAAACCATTTAATAAAAAAGTTTAATAGAGGTTAATCATGTCATTACTTATAGATGATGAATGTATCAATTGCGACGTTTGTGAGCCAGAGTGCCCAAATGGAGCGATCTCTCAAGGTGAAGATATTTATATAATTGATCCTGACCTATGTACAGAATGTGTCGGGCATTATGATCTTCCTCAATGTATCGAAGTCTGTCCGGTCGATTGTATCGATAAAGACCCCGCTAAGGTCGAAGAACAGGATTCGCTATATCAGAAGTATTTGAAATTAACAGCATAAGATTTTTAACCGCAATAAACAAAAGGGGAGCAATAGCTCCTTTTTTTTTGCAGAGTGTAGAGAGGACTCCAGTCCGCTACTATCTATTATAGTTTGAGAGTAAACAAAACAACATGGCATTACTACGCTTAAAAAAAGTCTCTATTGCATTTGGTACCCATGCATTATTAAAGCAGGCTGAATTTCAATTGCTAGATGGCGAGCGAGTCGGACTACTAGGTCGCAATGGCGAAGGCAAGTCTACCTTGATGAAAGTTGTAATGCAGCATATTCAGCAGGATGAAGGCGAGGTCTGGTACAAGCCCGAATTGCGGATTGCAGTCCTGGAGCAAATGCCCCATCTGCCTGATGAAGAAACCATTTATGATGTCGTCGCCGGTGGATTAGGCGACGTAGGTCAGTGGATCAAGCGTTATCATGAATTGACCCTATTGACTGATTATACTGATGCGGTTATGAAAGAAATGGGAGATTTACAGCATAAGCTAGATGTGCATAATGGCTGGCAAATACAGCAGCGGGTAGAAAATGTATTAAGCCGATTGAACCTACCTTCTGAAACACAGGTTAAAGGCCTTTCAGGAGGCTGGAAGCGGCGTGTGTCTTTAGCTAAAGCATTAGTTGTCGAGCCAGAAGTATTGTTATTGGATGAGCCAACCAACCACCTGGATTTAGAAAGTATTATGTGGCTGGAAGAGCAACTGCTCAACTTTAAAGGGGCGATTTTATTTGTCACCCATGATCGTTCATTTCTGCAGAAATTAGCTACCCGCATTGTAGACCTGGACAGAGGTCAACTGGTTTCATGGCCAGGTGATTATGCCGATTATCTGATAAAAAAAGCAGCCGCATTAGAAGAAGAATCGACGCAGAATGCCTTATTTGATAAAAAACTGGCCGAAGAAGAGGTCTGGGTACGTCAAGGAATTAAAGCGCGTAGAACCCGTAATGAAGGCCGCGTAAGAGCGCTGCAGGCATTGCGCAAAGAGCGTGCACAACGCCGAAATGTACAGGGCACCACCAAATTATCGATGGCCAGTGGTGAAGCCTCGGGTAAAAAAGTGATCGAAATGAAAGGTGTCAGTTTTTCCTATCCCGACAAAGCAATTGTAAAAAAATTCTCTACCGTTATACAGCGAGGCGACAAGATAGGTTTAATCGGCCCGAATGGCGCTGGTAAAACCAGCTTTTTAAAATTACTATTAAATGAATTGCAGCCAGATCAAGGTACGGTAGAGCAGGGCACCAAATTACAGGTTGCATATTTTGACCAGTTAAGAGAAGAGCTAAATCCAGAAATTACCGTGGCAGATTCGATTGCCGATGGCAATGATCACGTGCTTATTAATGGTGAGCCGCGGCATGTTATGTCCTACTTAAGCGACTTTTTATTTGCGCCATCGCGTGCGAGATCACCAGTTAAAACTCTGTCTGGTGGTGAGAAAAATCGCTTATTACTGGCCAAACTGTTTACCAAAACCGCCAACCTCATCATTATGGATGAACCCACCAATGATCTGGATATGGAAACTCTGGAGCTACTTGAAGAGCGCTTGGTGGACTATACAGGTACATTGTTAATTGTCAGCCATGATCGCGTGTTTTTAGATAATGTTGTGACCAGCGTTATTGTGTTTGAGGGGCATGGCGAAGTTAGTGAATATGTCGGTGGTTATTCGGATTGGCTAGCCTATAGCCAGGCAAAGCAAAAAGAACAGGCCAAAGCTAGTAAAAAACAGGTCAAAGAACTGAAAAGTCAAGCTACTGTGGGAACTAGTAAAAAGAAAAATCTCAGCTATAAAGATCAAAAAGAACTGACTGAACTGCCTGCGACTATAGAAATCCTGGAAAGCAAACAGGCAGAGCTAAATGCGAAAATTGCCGTTCCTGCGTTTTATCAGCAGGAGCAGTCAGCAATCAATTCTGTTCTAGAAGAATTAGCAAAAATGGATGCAGACTTACAACTGGCCTATGCGCGTTGGGATGAACTGGAAGCCTTGACAGAATAATTGATTGCAATAAGCTACCAGCTGTTTTATTATACTTGGCTGTTTAACGCTTGTTGAGCAGTCAAAAATCCGGAGAGCTGGCCGAGCGGCCGAAGGCGCACGCCTGGAAAGTGTGTATACGGCAACGTATCAAGGGTTCGAATCCCTTGCTCTCCGCCATTTATTGATGCAAGCCTTTGTATCAGTTTGGTTTATTTCCTAAGTAACTCTAATCACCCACCAATTAACCCACCTTTAAATATACCCTAGCTGTATTTTTTAAAAGGCACTTGCTGACTATATCTAATCATTAATTTGGTGTGCGCAGGCCGGAAGTTAACTGTTTTTTTCTCGAAAGCTTAGATAACGTGTTAATCAGCACGGTAAATTTTCTAGTTTCAGCAAAGAGTTTCCAGCCATGGGGTTTTAAATTTCATTATATATCAGCCGCTTAAATATTTCATTTGGTAATGGCTGACGCTGATACGTGGCAAATATTCAACGCTGATTAACATAATGATAGGTTTAAAGCTAAAGTTGAAAAAATGCTTAATAGACAGGTGCAGCAAAAACCACGTGGAGATGATAGGCGGTCTGAAATATTTAAGAATAAATAGGGCATCAATCGAGTCTGACCCCATTGGTTCCCCATTGGTTCGTTTAATCGTGCAAGAGCCGATTGTCCTCCCAATCATTGGATCTATAGATTGGTGTTCAATTGAAACTTTTGATGAGATGAATTCTTCTGTTGTATTATCAGGTGACGTTTTTTTGTCATTGGTATCGGACATATGTATATAGTACCAAGTAAAAGCGTATATTTAATGCAAGGATGCTTTGACAAGTTGTTTTGTGAAACCAACATGTCCTTGAGGATCAAGGGCTATGCAAAAGTTTGCGCTTCCATACGCTTCGCGCTCAAAGTAGACGCCGCAGTTCGAATTAATTTCAAGGATATAGGGGGTGCCATCTTTGTCAACACGAACATCGCACATGCCAAAGCTTTTCTGGTTTATCGCAATAAAAAAACGAGCGCATTCATCGAATATCTGCAACCATCGCATTAAAAAGCATTTTCATTTCCAAAGGATATAAGTTAACATAAAATTATGGAAACTAAAGTTAAACCAAACAAAGTGCTTGGATATGTCCTTCTTGTACTAGCGGGACTTTCTTTTGCTACTTTTGTAGAGGCAACTAGAGCGTTAGATCGCAATTTGGATTGGCAAGCGGCAGTCCTTGCAAGAGGAGTGTTTGGGTGTGTTATTGCTCTGCCTTTAGCATGGTTCAGTTTACATAAACTTAATTTCTTTGATAGTAAAATGTTGATGAGAACTGCGCTTGTGTCTATTTTCACTTTTGGCATTTTGTATGCAGCGTCAGTCATTTCACCATCGGATGCGATAGCGGTTACTAGCACACTTCCAATCTGGGTTGCATTTCTTTCTATGATTTTTCTCGCAAAGAGGTATACGATTGCATTTTGGTTCGCTTGTGCTGTTGTAGTTGGAGGAATGGTATTACTCGTTGCCGCAAAACCTACCGCTGCTTTTTTCGTTATTGTTCTTCTGCTTGGGGCTACAGTTTGCAGAGGGGGATCTTTGCTTATGCTGCAAACAATGAAAGAAGTTCCCTCTACAATTCTTGCTCTTCATCTTTCTATTGTTTTAGCAATTACCTCAGCCATTGTCTTTTTCTTCAGTGGTGGGTTTGATCACTTAGAAGTGTTGCTTGATGCGCGTGGTATAGCATTATTGTTCACCATTGGAATTGCATCGAACCTGTTCATTATTTTAACTATAAAAGTGGTCGGTATTCTTGGTTCTATTGCAGGTGGTGTGGTTGGCTTGATTGCCGCAGCTATGGCGTACATTATTGATATTCTGTTGTGGGGTGATGCGGTCACAATGCTCCACATTTTTGGCTTGCTTCTAGTCTTGATTCCTGTTGCTTGGATTGTCTTAAGTAAACATGTTGTAAAAGAATAGGAATTCCAAGCCAACCAATGGGGTCAGATACTGTCTTAAAAAGCAACCTAAATTATCGTTAATTTTCACCTTGATCCAATCATTTAATCTC
>DUBW01000023.1 GCA_012960135.1 Methyloprofundus sp. | reverse complement strand
TTTTTACTGATTTATTTAGTCACTCTGTACTGGTCAACCCAAACCGGACAAATTAATTTGAGAATTTTCAAAATTGGCTATATACAGTCGAACTAGCTTGTAATACTTCATGTAACTCGCCACTTCTTGCTTCATAAACTCGCGCGTTGGTCGATACACTTTAAAAATCCAGTCGTGTTTTAAACTGCCATAAAACCACTCGACTACGGCATTGGCGTAATAACTTCCCACATCTCCCATTGAAGCACGCCAGTCTTAACGAATCAGTAATTTACGAAACGTTGACTGGTATACTGTGAACCACGGTCACTATGAAAAGCCATACCTTTACCAGGCTGATGGAGCTTAACAGCCTGGATTAATGCCTGTGGCATGAAAGCGAATGCAATTACAATTGATTGTATTGCTCTAGATAAAAAGATCGTTATCGTTATCCTTATCCTTATCCATGATGATAAGCTTGGTATTGTATATAGCGCTGGATAATAAAGAAGGTGATATTTATTCATCTTCAGAATACGAACTTGTCAACATATCAGAAGCCATTATTGTGGGAATAATGGAAATGAACTTTATTTCATGATTGATTTAGTGCGATTTATCACTCTGGTCAAACCGTTAAAAAAGCGTTTTTTAATGTCACCTTCACTGTGCATATAACATTTTTTAAGTGCTTTTTTCACTTCCCAAGTGCCTTTGAAGCCTAATGGAAATACCACTAAGTCTCCCGCTTTGAAAGTAATTGAAGGGCCGCCATCTGCAGGTGTCATTTCACATTCACCTTCTAAAATAAGTGCTTTTTCTGTAGTAACGAACTCCCATGGGAATACAGAGACTTCTTTTTCCCATGTTGGCCAGTAAACAACACCCATTTCCTTTAAAAGTGCTTCACTTGGGTTGCTATCAACTGTAATTTCTTTCATGTTAATTCCTATAGTTAAATTTATACCCAGAATCAGAATGATTTGGGATGTGCCATAGTATATTGTTTATCCTCTTTTGCCTACATTTTAAGGATAATCATATCCAGTTAGAGCTAGTACCTGAAATGGCTAAAGGGTTGCTATGTAATGGTTTAATAAACCTGTAGGGTTTGATAGCCTATTAATATCACAATAGGATACGACATGACCAATACAACTAGAAAGCCCCGTACAAGCTTCACGCCAGAACAAAGACTCGAATATGCGAAGTTAACGATAGAAAAGAACTATTCTAATCAACAAGTAGTAGAAATATCTGGTGTAGGTCACACAGCTGTAGCCCGTTGGAAATAGCAGCTTTTAGCGGAACAAAAAGGCGAATTTCCAGGCGTCTACAGCGTAACAAACAATAGTGCGCGCCATCATCAAAACGTCAATACCCATTCAAGACATCAGCATGAAAGAGCAGGGGTAATGTAAAATTTAGAGCAACGATAAATAAGCATGGTATAACGTAGTGAAACCTGACACATACGGGCTACAAAAAAATTAATGTGTTGTTGCAAGAATGACTATACCATTCGCATGTTTTTAATTTCAATATACTTATCTTTTTCTCCTGAAGTTTTAGCTAAAAACTTTGTATAATAGTTTTAGCGTATGTTCAATAATTTAATGTGGAATTTAATGTGGAATTTAATGTGGAACTGACAATTTTAATGCCTTGCTTGAATGAGGTGGAAACTCTCGCCGTCTGTATAGAAAAAGCACATTTATTTATCAAACAGAATAATATCGATGCTGAAGTGGTCATTGCTGATAATGGCAGTACTGATGGTTCGATAGAGGTAGCTGAGTCTTTAGGCGCGAGGGTCGTACATGTCCCTATCAGGGGTTATGGTGCAGCTTTGCAAAGAGGTATAGAAGAGGCTAAAGGCGAATACGTGATCATGGGTGATTCAGACGATAGCTATGATTTCAGTGACTTAATGCCATATGTCGAGCAATTACGTGCTGGCTATGACCTAGTTATGGGCAACCGTTTTAAAGGTGGAATTGCTAAAGGCGCCATGCCTTTTCTACATAAATACCTGGGTAACCCGGTACTCAGTTTTCTGGGTCGCTTGTTTTTTAAAATTCCGGTGGGTGATTTTCATTGTGGCTTACGTGGTTTTCGTCGTGATACAGCACTTTCTCTGGGACTCACTACGCCAGGAATGGAATATGCCAGTGAACTAGTGGTTAGAATGGCACTGGCTGGCGGGACTATCAAAGAGGTGCCGACAACCTTATCGCCAGATGGACGAAGTCGACCGCCACATCTAAATACCTGGCAGGATGGCTGGCGGCATTTACGTTTTTTGCTTATGTTCAGCCCCCGCTGGCTGTTTTTTTATCCGTCCCTGTTTATTCTGGTATTTGGTTTGCTACTGGCAGTTTTATTGGCTCCGGGTGCAGTGAGTATTACGCCAAATATTACCCTGGATATTCATAGTATGATCGTAGGCTGTTTCTGTGTACTGGTCGGTATTCAGGGCGTTTCTTTTTCTATTGTCGCCAGGCGTTATGCTGCTTTGCGAGGGTTTTTACCGTTTACCAGTCAGGTTCGCTATCTGGTAGAGACAATAACGCTTGAGCGGGTACTGATAGTCGCGGCATTATTTTTTCTTGGTGGCCTGGGCGGCTTTTTTTATTGCATTAGTAACTGGTTCTCAGTGCACCTAGGAGCGCTGGAATACGGTAGCCTAGTACGTGTATTGATGTTATCCGGCACTTCGGTGGCGATAGCCGTGCAATTGGCCTTCACTTCTTTTCTAGCTGAGATTCTGGAAATAAAAAGTAATAATCCCTACGAAAAAAATAGTTGAGTGATTGAATTAAACTGTAAAACCATGCGCTTTATAGTTGTCGGTGTACTGGGCGCACTGGTCTACTTTTTTTGTAGTTACCTTTTTCTGACCTATACCCGACTGCCCGCTTTTGTTTCAAGTTTACTTGCTTACGCTTGTTCTTTTGGCTTTGCTTATCTGGGGCAGAAAATCTGGGCATTCCGCTCTGTTACACCGCATAGCGTTACCCTGTTTCGTTATGCACTGTTACAACTTTTCTGTGCTACATTCGCTGCAACATTTACTCAGGTATTTGTTTCTTATAGTCATTTATCGCCTTTGTTATTATCTGCCTTGGCGATATTCTTTACCAGCGGGATTAGCTATATTGTTTCATCCTGTTGGGTATTTGTCGACTCCCCTGAACAGCAAGACGCTGCCAGGGTGCCTGATAATTCACAAGTGAATTCAACTGCATCCATGTCTTATAATCGCCAGTATTGGCGTGTCATATTAATGGGCGTATTCTGGTTAATCGCCTGTGGTTTATATATTTATTTGTATTATTACATGCCCTGGAGTATCAACTTATATGCGGGGCATGATGACGCCTTGTTTGTCTGGCTCGCCAGGTCACTGGTTGCTGGCGATTGGTTAGGTGATTATTCACAGTTTACTTTGATGAAAGGACCTGGCTACCCTGTATTTCTTGCTCTGACTCATCAACTAGGTTTACCGCTATATTTATTGACTGCTATTTTTCATAGTCTTGCGGTTAGTTTTTTTGCCTGGACACTCTATCGCTTAAGCCAGTCTAGAGTGTTATCTATCCTGTTGTTTGTATCCTTGTTATTGTTGCCCCTGGCTATTTCTAGCGGGCGGATCATTAGAGACCAAATTTACCCTGATCAGTTTTTATTGGGCTTTTCCGCTTTAATCTTTAGTTTATTTGTAGCGAAAACGACGCTTACGCAGTGTGGAGCAGCTATTCTGGCAGGGATCATGTTTGCCTGGCTCTGGCTAACTCGCGAAGAAGGTGTCTGGGTTCTGCCGTCTGTGGCATTGCTGATACTATTTGCCCTATGGCAGTTTTGGAATGCCAAACGGTTTAAACAGAGCCTTATAAGTTCCGTGTTAGTGTTATTGCTAAGTTTTTTCTGCGTGCATTTAGTATTTCAGTTAATTAACTGGCAAACCTATGAGCGTTTTATTGGCCTGGATATCAAGGAAAAAAACTTTAAGGCAGCATTGTCTGCATTGCAAAGTGTGCGTGAAGGCGAAGTGGTTTCTCATGTGCCCGTTTCTCAGGTAACTTTTCCTGTCATTTATGCTGTTAGCCCTACCTTTGCTGAATTAAGGCAATTTTTTTCAACTGATGGACTGGAGTGGCGCAACCACGGCTGCGGGTTTTACCCCTGGGCCTGTGGCGAGATTGCCGGTGGCTGGTTTATCTGGGCTTTAAGGGACGCTGCAGCCAGTAGAGGCTATTACCGCACACCCAGAATGGCAGCAGATTTTTTTTCCAGGGTTGCCGCTGAAGTCAATCAGGCCTGTGCTGACGGACGATTAAATTGCAAACAAAGTCTAATTTCATTTATGCCCGAGGTAAGCCAGGATGAGATTAACAGAGTGCCTGAAACATTAGAAAAACTCCTGGACATGTTATTACTCAGTAATTTTTCTGCCAATAGAATGCGCTTGCACTCAGGCATTATAGGGAATTATCCGGATCAGCAATGGGTAATGAATTTTTTACATAGCCAGGATCGTTTTATTGATCAAGAGCACTTTATAGTAGAAAAAAGTGATAATAGACAAGTTTTCGGTCGCTACGCACTCGTCAATAAACATGCTGAAAAGTTTGAAATCATTATTTCAGATGCGCAAGGCAAGCACTACCCCTTTACACTAAAACAGAATGCTTCTCAGGCAGAAATAAATCATTTTTATCCTTTTACCATGCAAACCTCCTGTTCTAATGAATGTATTTTTTCCATTATTGTAGCTGGAGAGGAAAAACTGCATGTGCAGATTCCTGATATAGATCAGAGCTATAATCAGAAACAAGCACTCGTCTTAGGTAATATGCAGGTATTTTTTGATAAAGTTGTCACTGGTAGCAAGCAGTCATTACCAGTAGTGGACGTTGGGGAAACCACGACTCTCGAAGTAAGGAAGCTGATTTTTGGCGTATTTCAAGGCGTTTTGCCGGTATTACTCTCTCTGGGCTTAATCGCATTTGTTATTCTGACAGTTATGGCAATTAAACAACACTCTTTGTCGGTATTGTATGTGCTCAGTGCAGCTATCTGGGGAGCCGTATTGTCCCGGCTGACAATATTATTTCTGGTGCATATCAGCTCTTTTCCAGCCCTAGAAAAATTATATTTTATGCCTGTCTACAGTCTGGTGCTTATTGCTTCGTCCATCAGCATATATTTAGTATTTCAGTTAATATACCAGCAAGTTAGAGCTGACGATTAGTTCAGTTCTAGGCTAATAACTCAGCGAGTAATGCTTTTTGCTGGATTAACTGTTGCTCAATGCCTAAGCGCCCGGACAGTATAATAGACTTTAATTCGGTCAG
>DUBW01000022.1 GCA_012960135.1 Methyloprofundus sp. | reverse complement strand
GCCATTGTATGCCTTGTTTTTCGCACTCAGATTTTCCACAAAATCCGTGTTCAACTGCGGTTGCTAGAGTTACGGATATTTTCTAGCAGCCCGTCTCCGGCTGTAACGACTGCATCAACCAGCTCTCTGGCATGTAACTCTGTTGTTCTTGCCCCGACAAAGCAGGGGCGAATAACTAGGTTTCCGTTGATGATGGTGGTGCTGGGAATACAGCGCCCCTCTTCAACGAGCTCGCGATGAATTTGTTTGTTGAGATCGTTAAGGTCTGGTGCGAGATCACTGATATAACGAAAGCAACAAATGGACAAGGTAGGTTTCTGTACTACCTGTAGATTGGGGTGTTTATTGGCCAGATCAGCTACCAGTTGTGCCATATCATTATGTCGACAAATACGCTCGCGCATCCCTGTTTTACCAATCTCACGAATCAGCGCCCAGACCACTGCACCGCGTGAGGGGGCGGATAACTCAACGCCAAAATCATGGTACGGAACGCCCATACTTTGCATGGAGTTCTGAATATTGTTGTCATGACAAGCGCCTTCAAGATAGTCTGCAGCCCCCTGACTAAAAGCCCGATTTAAAATACTGCGATCGCGGACAAAAGTTGCGCCTATGCCCACTGGAGCGCCTAGCCATTTATGCGGATCCACAATTAGCGAATCCGCGAGCTCCATGCCCTGATAAAGATGCTCAATACGCGGGTCAAGAACCCCAGGTAAGCCATAGGCGCCATCAATATGAAACCAGGCCTGGAACTCTCTGGCAATTTCACCAATTTCAGCCAGAGGGTCAATTGCGCCTGTGTCAGTGGTTCCGGCATTGGCAACGATAGCTACTAACACAAAGCCTTTCCTTGCATCGGCTGCTAATCGCTCGCGTAAGGCTGTTGGCGATAGGCGGCCGTTGTTATCCGCCTGAATAGTTACCACAGCAGAGCGTCCCATTCCCAGTACTGCAGCAGCTCGGTGAATAGTGCGATGGCAGGCGCTGCTTGCATACAGTCGGCAAGGCCTTTGGATGCCATCTTCAGCAGGATTGATGCCCAGTCGTTCAAATGCCCATTGCCTGGCTGCACCCAATGCCACCAGGTTGGCTACAGAGCCTCCACTGCTATAAATGCCTTTCATTGTGGCAGGGAGATTAAACATTTCAGCCATCCATTGCAAGGAGAGTTCCTCGAGATAGTTAAAGGCGGTCAGGCCAACTCGCTGAGGAGCTGCAACGGTGCCACTTAAAGTGGCCAGTACGCCTGCAGAAGTAGCGCCGGTGGTGATAAAGGCAGTGCAACCTGGCTTTGGAACTTGAGAACCATTGGGAATTAGGTATTGCCTCATGCTAGCGAGCAGCTGTTCACAACCTATGCCTTGCTCAGGTAAAGGCCCTCCTAGAGCTGCTTTCCAGCTTGCTTCATTGCTCATGGCATCCGGATGTTCAAAGCGGAGATACTGATCCAGGTCCTTGCCTAATTGCTGTAAAAGCTCAGGTAGGTTTCCGCACTCTGCGTGCTCTTGATACATGCTGCTATCCTATGTTTTTATAGTTATGCCAAAACTTTAGCGCCACGGGCTAAAAATACGGTGGCTTTGGGTGCACCAGCAAGTCCCACACCTGCTATCAAGGTAACGGTGACAATTCCCTTAACTTTCGCGCAAACCGGGCAAAGCCATATTTTGCCACTATTTTGCTCAAACTGTTTGATCAAGTCTGCAATCAGTTGCATACAGGCAACAACAAGTTTATCTGCTCCGCTTATTACACACAATTGGGATGCATCAGAAGTGATAAATACAGCTGTTTTACTGGTTTTTTATGCCGTTACTGCCAATATACATGAAATGGTGACGCGATCTATATGATTAGCGCCTTCCTGGCAGTTGATAAGGTGTTTTTCATGGTTATTTCCTCTTTGAGTTTTTTATACTTCGTGGGATCACGGATGCGCTTTGTTTAGCGAGCTGATTTTTGTCGAGAACAAGACGCTGAAACTGACGCATGACTGTGCTTTCGCACGCGAAACAAATTTTATTTAAAAAGGCAGGAACAGATTGATTTGTATATTCAGAAGCTGCAATTAGCTGGTATGCCTGAGAGCTGATTTATAAAACTATGTTGCTGTGCCAAGCTTGCTTGCTGGAGCCTACAAATTTAGTGCGTTGTTAACTCAGGATTTATGCTCACGTTTCAGCGTACGCTCTAATAAGAGGCTGTATATAGGTTTGCCGCCTAATAATTCTGCGGTGACAGTAGCCGTCGCGACGGTTAATATTAACGGCAAGATGAGCGAGTAGTTGTTGGTTAATTCTATACTGAGTGCAATGCCGGTTAGCGGTGCCCTAACCGTAGCGGCAAATAGCGCGCCCATGCCGGCAATAGCAAATAAGCCAGGTTGTAAGTCGAGTGTTGGAAAGTAGATATTGACATAATGCCCATACCATAAACCCAGTAAGGTACCCAGAGCGAGCATCGGCGCAAATATGCCGCCTGGTGCGCCACTGCTATAACTTAGCAAGGTTGTAGCAATCCGCACAAAAAACAGTAAAATCAGCAGGCTGATCGACCCCGTGTGTTCCATCGCCCAAAGTAAAGTTAGATCGCCACTTCCAGTTGTGTGAGGCCATAGGCTGCCCAGATACCCGATGACAGCGCCTATAAGTAAAGTTAATAAGGTATTGATGTCACTTTGGGTGTTAGACAGTAAATCTAGACCGATAATGAGAGCGCGGTTAAACAGGATTCCCAGCGTACCAAAGACCAGCCCCAGAATAAAAAATAGTGGTAAAGATGTTAGCGGCGGGGCGGCAAAATGCGACATATTGATAGCAGGGACTTGCCCGGTATAAAGGCGCACCACAACAGCCGCTATAAAAACTGCCAATGCAACCGCCTGTACTGAATAGGTGCCGTATTTAAACTGCGCGCGCATCTCTTCTATGGCAAATAAAATGGCTGCCAGAGGAGTGTTAAAAGCGGCTGAAAGTCCAGCTGCTGCGCCGGCAGTAATTAAGGTGTTTTTGTTATCGTTATTGGTTTTAAATACCTTGGAAACCATGTGCCCCAGGCTACCTCCCATATGTATAGTGGGGCCTTCCCTGCCCATGACCATTCCACTGCCAATGGTTAATACACCAGCAATAAACTTCACTGGCAGCAATCGATGCCAGAAAATTTCCCTGGAACCCTCCAGTGCTCCTTCAATTTCCTGTATGCCACTACCTGCAGCTTCAGGAGCAAAACGGCGTACGATAAACAATGCCAGATATAGCATTAACGCTGTGCTAAGTGATGGTATCAGCCAGTGAAGAACCGGCTGTTGGTTAAATTGCTGTATTAATTCGTTACGCCAGTGAAATACGCTATCAACACTGATGTGGAACAAAGTACCAGCAATGCCAGTCAATAGCCCTGTCAGCATGCTGAGCCCAAGCAAAACTGCAATGTATCTGGCAGGCATTAAAAAGGCCTGGTTGATACGCGCAGAAAACTGGAAGGTTTTTTTAGGAATAATTAATTTCATGGTCTCGACGTAAGATAAAATCAGCGCCTTTAAGCTATAGGGCTTCTCTAAGATTAAAATTTATTTGTTAGCCATTACTATAGATTATAGTAGAGTGAGCTGCGTAAGGGATGTAATAATTTCTTATACTCCGTGCGAAGAATAATACACTGAGCTAATTTAATATCTAAGGTACAGCTATGTCAGTTAACAAGAAGCAGCGCAGAATCAATTGGCATAATGTGCTAACCGGAGCCATTCTTTTTGCAGCGGGTGATAGTATAGGTGCCTTGTTAACAGGAGGGTTTTTGTATCAGCGTATGCTGGGTATGATGCTCTTAGGCGGGAGCCTATATGCCTGGGAAATCCCCGCTTATTTTGCGCATCTACAGTGCCGCTTTAATAAGCGGGGACTGCTCAATGCTTTTAAGCGAACTCTGGCCGCAGGACTATTTTTTAACCCGTTGTGGATTGCCAGGCACTTCGTGTTTATCAAACTATTCTCCGGGCAATGGCAGACTATTTCTCCGGATATTTTAGTCATTGCTACAGAGTCATTTATCTTCTGTTTCCCATTTTCTTTGCTGGTAAATTACTTGATTCAGAATGTGATTTCTTTGCGCAAGCGGTTTCTGGTCAGCTCTGTTTATTCCGCTTTAACTGTTATTTACTTTGCCCTAAGTGAAGTGCTTTTTGCAGTTGCAGGCTGAGGTTTTAACATTCAGCATTAGGAGCCTGGAGGTGGCAAAGAGTGATTTTTGCAACGCATCAGCAGTTTTTTATGAGCAAAAAAGGCAAAAAAAAGGGAGCGATAAATCGCTCCCTTTAGAACTCTGAATTTTTGAATATTCAGAGTTTAGCTAAAAAGACTAATTACTTATCAGCTACGATAAAGTAACCCGGCTCTGTTGTCTTAAAGATAACAAAACCTTCTTCTTCATCGGCAGGGGCCATCATCAAGATATCAGAAGACTCTATGGTCTTAACCGTAGCTAAGTCCCAGCTAGCCATGACGACATTGATGCTCGTCACGTCAGTTTTACTTCCTTTATAAGCTGCTTTAATAAACATGGGTGCGCCGTTAAAGCTGCTGACATGTTTTTTAGCGCTATCGCGCACATCAAAGAAGAATATTCGGAACGTAACTGTCCATAGCTTCTGGCATCCAGTATTCCCTGTGCCGCTGCTTCGGCACCAACAACGATTCCTAAAGCACCACGATAAGTTGGGAACAGAATGTTGTTAACGGTATTACCGTCAATCACTGCCGCCATATTTCTTAAGGTAAAGTCACCTTTGTTGATTTGGAAGAAGAATGCATTTGCACTGGGCAGATCTGGTGACATTAATACCGCTAAACCTGAACCCGCTGCAGACAATAGATCTGCTTTGTCAATTTTCCTGAACTCACCAATCACTTCACTCGCGCTGGAGTTTTTCAGTAAGGTCATAAAAGGATCAATTTTAGTCTCATATAAAATATCATCGACATTTTCTGTAATATCACCATTTTCCTTAAGTTTCATATAAGGTAATTCAATGGTAATGATACCCTCTTTAACCAGACGATTATCAGGAATAGTCGTTACTTTTTTCTCATTTGCTTTACCCATAATTCCTAAAGGTGAAACCAATGAGCTAAAAGCACCGCTTTGCTTACGCTCGTGACACTCTTCACATTGCACTGCATCAGGAGAGGGTCGGGTATTATGAGAGATAATATACTCATTAGATTCTGACCACATCATAGTCGTATCCGGATCTGTATAGCCTTTCATACGCAACAGACTGTCATACGCTGTTTTTAGTGCAACAAAACCTTCATAAGTCTCAGGGTCACCAAAGCGAAAACCATGACGGCCTTGTGAAGCCGTTACGTGACCTAACGCTTCGCCACTAAGTGGATCAACTATAGAACCAAAAAAGGTACCGTCGGGTTTTTCACCTTTAACAAAAACAGAATTGCGTTCGTTCTGGAC
>DUBW01000021.1:1618-33086 GCA_012960135.1 Methyloprofundus sp. | reverse complement strand
TACTAAATTAACTTATACTCCCTTGATTCAGAAAATTCCACACTTAACGGTGATATAGCCATATTTTTTGATAGAGTCTAGCTTAAACTATTGTCTTGATTTCGGGGTCCACTATAACCATCACCTAACGCATAGATAGCCATATTTTTAGTAAAGATATGAAGAACGCGACTGTTTATTATTCTGATTTAGCTCTGAAATATTAATAAAGCATATTCCGTGCTATATTAATAAGTAATATAAAACAATAACATAGGGTTTTATATTGTTTTAAATGTGAAATAAAAATTCACTAATTGAAGTATAGATTCATTTTTTGACAGGGACTATTATGAAATTAACACAGAGAGATCATTAAGGATTGCAGTTGCTAATTACGTAAGTGATTGTTTTTAATTAACTGTACTTAGAGGTAAGGCACAGCTATATTGGATCGTCAAGACATAATGCATATATAGCCTTTTTAATTGCATTTATCGATTAATAGACATTTTTTGCCTAAAAAATCCTCTGAAAGTCATTATCTAATATTTTCAAAAAAATAAGGAAATGATCTCTGTTTTGTGATGGATATCCGAAAAATATCCTGTTTTGTGAAATACCTAGTGTTTTAGTGTAGAATTTCACAATCCCATTTTGTCATGGGCATAATTTCAGAGCATATTCACTACATCAAATTTAGGAGAAACACATGAGTGTATTAGTAGGTAAGCAAGCACCAGATTTTACGGTTCCTGCTGTTTTAGGTAATGGCGAGATTGTTGACTCTTTCAGTTTTTCTGCGGCAACCCAAGGGAAATACGCGGTTGTGGTATTTTATCCATTAGACTTCACTTTCGTTTGCCCTAGCGAATTAATTGCACTGGATCATAGAATGGATGATTTCACTAGTCGTGGTGTAGAAGTGATTGCCGTTTCAATCGATTCTCATTTTACTCATAATGCATGGCGTAACACGCCTATCAATGATGGTGGTATTGGCCAGGTGCGTTATACGATGGCTGCTGATATGGGGCATACAATTGTTCAAGATTACGATGTAGAATGTGATGCTCCAGCGGTGGCTTATCGTGGTAGTTTTTTAATTGATAAAGAAGGTATGGTTCGTCACCAAGTTGTTAATGACCTTCCTTTAGGTCGTAATATTGATGAAATGATACGTATGGTAGATGCCTTACAATTCCATGAAGAGCATGGTGAAGTTTGCCCTGCTGGCTGGAATAAAGGTGATGCGGGTATGGATGCTTCTCCATCGGGTGTTGCGTCATACTTGAGCGAGAATTCTGACAAATTATAAGTCAGTTTTATAGCAGACCAAAAAGCGGGCTATGTGAATAGTCCGCTTTTTTTATGCCTAAGCTTAAGCTTAAGCTGAGCCAGTTTACTCGATGAATACTGTTATTAAGGAGCGGACACGAAATAAGTTCGGCCAACTGGCGCAGGATTTTTTCGTATTCAAGGCGCTGAAACAGGAGCATAACGGGCTACGTAACTGTTTCAACAACGCAGAAGACGGATAAAAAGACCAGTGTGTCGAAGTTATTTCGTGTACGTTCCTAAGTGCTTCTGGTGTTTGCCAGTATTTTTAGTAACCGGGAGCGGGTCAAATAGACCACAATGCAGGCAACAGCGACGGAAATAAGCGTTTCACCTATTACTGTCATGGAAATCGCAAAGCCTAAAGCAAATCCAATAAAACCTATTAAAGCCCATTTATAGCCGTTTTCCCCATGCTTCTTGCCTGTCTGGAAAAAAATGACGACCGTTGCTATGGCGGCTAGTTTGATTAAAATTAACATTGTTTATTCCTGTTTGATTAGTTTATTAAGCATGATCCGGTAGAGCAAGCACTGAATAACAATGACTAATCCCTAGTTGATCACTTTATAATAAGCGAGTAGTTTATAATGTCATATAAAGCTTGCATAGTACTGTTTATTAAAAGTCTTCATTATTAACACATAGCATGGGGATGAAGCTAAGTGAACAAGCGGGTGCCTTTTATTCTAGGAGAGACAGATGGGAAAGTTAATTAAATTTATTTTAGTATTTTTTTCTTCAGTAGTATTATTAATTATTGCAGCGGCAATAATAATTCCACTGGTTGTTGATTTAAACGATTATAAAACTGAAATAGAGACTGCTGTTGAGGAACAAACCGGGCGAGCCTTAAAGATTGAAGGCGAATTGCACATTTCTGTTTTTCCATGGCTAGGTTTTTCAACAGGAAAACTAAGCTTAAGTAATGCCTCTGGATTTGCAGAACACCCTTTTGCCGCTATCGACGAGGCTGATATTAAAGTCAAATTGATGCCTCTGTTTTCCAAAAAGGTAGAAATTAGCACTGTCGTATTAAAAGGACTGGCACTTAATTTAGAAAAGAACAAGCAAGGCGTTAGTAACTGGAATGACTTGACTGCTGAAAAAGAAGCTGCAGATATACCCAGCGAAAAGGAACTCGAGCAACTCAAAAACAGTGATAAAAAAATTCAACTCGAAGCTCCAGCGCAAGAGGACGATGATACTGGCATAGCGCTGGCAGCGATAAAAATAGATGGGCTGGCAATCGAAAACTCCCAGGTTACATGGAACGATCAGCAAGGGGGGCAACATATTGTTGTTAGAGATTTTAATTTAAGTACCAACGCGATAGTTTTTAATGAGCCTATAGCCATAAATTTATCAATGCTGCTGGAAAATTCCGAACCTGCCGTAACAGAGCAGTTAAGTTTATCTATGAACCTGGTGATTGATGAAGCATTACAAAAATTTCAGTTACATAATTTTAAACTGGATTCGATGACTAGAGGCGAGACGATTCCTGGGGGCATACTTGAGGCTCAGCTGTTATCTGAGATAGACTTAGATCTACAAGCGCAGACTTTGGCACTTAAAGGCTTACAGCTTAAAACTGACAACCTACAATTAGCTGGAGATATTAACACCACACAGTTAATGCTTGACCCTCATTACTCAGGCAGGTTACAAATTGCACCCTTTAGCCCAAAAGCGTTGATGCAACAATTGGCGATGGATGTGCCAGTAACAGCTGATAAGCAGGTTCTACAGAAGTTAGCGTTAAGCCTTGATTTGCAAGGTACAAAAGACTCAGTTGCCCTGAAAAATCTAAAAATCACCTTAGATGACACGAATATAAATGGCTCTGCACGGGTTAGGCAATTTAATCAGCCGGCCATTACTTTTCAGCTAACGATAGATGCTATTGATGTAGACCGCTACAGTGCGCCTAAGCAACAAGCCAGTTTGGTAAAAACAAAAACATCCGCAACCAGTACAGGCAGAAAGGCCTCGGTTGCTGAAGCTCCTTTGATGCCAGTGGATATATTGCGCCAGCTTAACCTTGATGGTGATTTAAAAATTGCAAAGCTTAAAGTCGCGCAATTAACAATGGCAGGGGTGAGCCTGAATATTCAAGCGCAGCAAGGTATAGTAAAAACTAAACAAAGCATCGCACAACTCTACCAAGGAAGTTATAAGGGACAGATTACTATTAATGCTAAAGATAAAACACCACGCATTTCCTTAAACGAGAAAATTTCCAATGTTCAATTAGAACCTTTGGTAAGCGATCTACAGCCTGACAGCAAGGTCAAACTGAAAGGCCAGGCAAATATTACCGCCAATTTAAGTGGTAAAGGTAATACTGTTACAGCGATCAAGGCAGGTCTTGGTGGCAGGCTAAACTTTTCCATAAACAAAGGTGCAATTCCTGGCTTTAATGTGCAGCAATTGATAGATATCGGCAAACTCGCGACGAAAGGTAAAAAAATGCAGCAGAGCTATGTCAACGAGCAAACACTTTTTTCTACCATCAAAGGCTCAGCAAAGGTTAACAAGGGCATTATCAATAACCCTGATTTTCTGGCAGAATCTTCTACTGTTGAAGTCAAAGGCCGTGGTACAGCAAATCTGAACAATGATGCACTGGATTACAAAGTGATTGCCAAAATTAAAAAAGGTGGCAAAAATGTTGCTAATCGCCCTATAGCAGTTAATGTTCAGGGTACTTTTTCGAAGCCTGTTTATACTGTCGATTTAACAGCGATAGAATCGATGATGACCGAAGAAGAAAAGCAAAAAGTGAATAAATTTATTGGCAAGCAAGAAAAAAAAATCGATAAAGTCCTGGGTGAAGGATCCGGCAAAGCCGTTAATAAATTATTAAAAGGTTTTTTTAATTAGCCCACTTAATATCGAAAGCGCGAGTACCTAACAAAGAATGACTCCAACAAATTTCCAACAAAACTTACTCACGTGGTTTGATCTATACGGGCGTAAAGATCTACCCTGGCAACATCCGGCTACGGCTTATCCGGTTTGGGTGTCGGAAATTATGTTGCAGCAGACTCAGGTTGTCACAGTAATTCCATATTTTAATAAATTTATTCAGCAATACCCTGATATACAGGCTTTGGCTAATGCACCTTTAGATGAGGTGCTAAGCCTGTGGGCTGGTTTAGGCTATTATGCACGCGCCAGAAATTTGCATAAAACGGCAGTTATCATTAATCAGAGCGGACACTTTCCTGATTCTTTAGCAGAATTAGTCGCTTTGCCTGGAATAGGCGCATCTACAGCTGGCGCTATATTAAGTATAGCCTTCAATCAGAGCCAGGCCATTTTAGATGGTAATGTACGCCGTGTCTTAGCAAGATATAAAGCTGTTCAAGGGTGGACCGGTGGCACACAAGTTAATAAGCAGCTATGGGAAATAAGTGCGCGCTACACACCAGAAATACGCGTCGCAGATTATACACAAGCCATCATGGATTTAGGTGCCACAATCTGCACACGCTCCAAGCCTAGATGTACTGAGTGTCCCTTACAATCAGACTGCTTGGCACTGCAGCAACAGCGAGTACATGAACTACCCACAGCAAAACCGCGGAAGAAAATACTCGTTAAACAAAGCGTTTTTATTATTGCAATCAATGAAGACCAGCAGATTTTACTCGAAAAAAGAGCGCCGACAGGCATCTGGGGTGGCTTGTGGAGCGTTCCTGAATTAGTGAATCAGACAGAGCTAGAAGCATGGCTAGTCATGAAATCTATTAAGGTGACAAATAAGCAGTCCTTACCCATAAGGCGGCATACTTTTTCCCATTATCACCTGGATTATCAGCCGATCGTGTTAACTGTACAAAACCCTACTAATAATGTACTAGAAGCTGAAACTACACTCTGGTATAAACATCGGCACAGTAAAAATATAGCGCTACCTGCGCCGGTTAAACAATTATTTGATGAACTAAATAAGGACTAAAATGACACGATATGTAAACTGCGTAAAATTAGGCACATCGGAAGAAGGCTTGACTTCATTGCCCTTTCCAGGCACTAAAGGGCAATACATCTATGATAATGTATCCCAGAAAGCCTGGAAAGAATGGATTAGCATGCAAACCATGCTAATTAATGAAAACCGCCTGTCCAGCTTTGAGTCTAAAGCGAAAAAAATGGTCGAAGAAGAAAGAGACAAATTTTTATTTGGCTCCGGCTTTCAGGTGCCCGAAGGCTATATCCCACCAAAAATCTAACAGCCAGCTTTAGAGCGGACTTCAGTCCGCTACCAAGATATCTGGGGGCTAATCTATCACTGTCCCCACCCCGTTATTTCCCAATATTTCTATACTTGATCCCGCAAACAAGTAAGAATAAACTAAATAGCACACAGTTAATGTGTGCTAATGATAATCTATCTACAACTAAAGATAGCTTATGACCCCGTTTAATCTCCGGCAAACTTAAAGAAGATTTCGCCGAGGCTACGTATAAGCATACTGAAATTGTCGAGGTGCGGGCTTTTATAGAAGGCAAGCTGCGACAAATGCTGGAGCAAAACCATACCCGAGTCGATTTTGCACAAAAGTTGCCAGAGATTATTGATCAGTAGAATGCTGGTGGATCATCGACTGAAAACATATTGCAGACCTGATGAAGGTTTACCAGGGGTATGCAGGATGAAGATGAATGGCATATCCGCGAAGCACCTGATCACACGCTTATTAGATGAGCATCCAAAAGTGCTAGTGCAAGAATGGTGGAAGGGTAGTCAAACCTAGCGCAAGGTGAAATCGGCGGTTGAGCAAGTGCTGAATGAGAAATTACCTGATAGCTATGATCGGGTTTTGTTTAAGGAAAAGAGTGATAATGTTTTTAACTTGATTGTAGACTTTACCGCGCAGGGAAAAAAATGGGCGGCTTAGCCGCATTGCGCTTTTTTGTATAATCCTATAACCATTCCCAACCAGGAAAACCATGTTTATCCTACATAGCTCTAATAAAACGGAAAATTTAGTCGAGCACCTCAGTGCGATTATCAGTAACGCGCCTCTAGCGGATCCCTTTGCCAAAGAAGTTTTTTTAATCCAGAGTCAAGGTATGGAGCGTTGGCTATCGCAGCAATTGGCTAGCAAATTTCAGGTATTTGCCAATTTCGAGTTTTTATTTCCCGCCAAGTTTTTTAGCCAAATGGCACGGCTGACACAGCAGCATTTACAGACGGATATCTTTGCGCGTGAATTAATGGTGTGGCGCTTTGAGTCCTTATTGCGTGAACTGGATGCGCCAGTTTTCTTACCGCTAAAGCAATACATCAGTGGTGAAAACACCGATCTAAAACGCTTTCAATTAGCGACCCAGCTGGCACAAATATTTGATCAATACCAAATGATGCGCCCGACCTTGTTAAATGACTGGGAGCAAGGGAAGCTGCATTATTTCACCACGACTGAAAAATGGCAGCAGGCTTTATGGCTGGCCATTACTGCTCAAACGACTGAGCAACATCGAGGCGCATTATGGCTACAAAGCATTGCTAAGTTTAATGCCCTGGAAAAAGGTGAATTAAGCGGGCGATTGCCTGAGCGCATTTCTATTTTTGGCTTAAACACCATGCCGCCGTTATTTATGGAATTTATACAGGGGCTGGCCCGCCATACCGATGTGCATTTTTATTTGCTTAACCCTGCACAAGCCTTTTGGGCTGATATCGTTACAAGAAAAAGTGCGGATTTAGAAGAATTTGAGAATGGACATCCTTTATTAGCGAGCCTGGGCCAGCAAGGCAGAGAGTTTCAGCAAATGCTACTCGATCGGGACTTTGAGCTGGAACTGGATAGCTTTGAGGACAATCAGGCAATACCGCTGAGTAATTTGCAGCAATTACAAAATGATATGCTGAATAACTTAACAGCGGTTACGCCTATAAAAAATGACCACTCGATCAGCATTCATTCCTGTCATTCACGAATGCGCGAAGTAGAAGTGCTAAAGGATCAGTTATTACATGCTGTGGAAACGGGTCATAGCCTGGATTTACGCGATATCGTAGTAATGGCTCCCGATATTCAGCAATATGCCCCGTTTATCAGCGGCGTATTTGATGATATACAACATGCAATTGCTGACCGAAGTCTGCGTAGCAGTAATCACAGCTTTGATGCTTTTTTACGCTTTATCCGCTTAACCCAAGGTCGATTTGGCTGGCAGGAAGTGATGGATTTACTCAGCCAGACCGAGGTTTATCAAAGTTTTGGTTTAACTGAAACCGATGTGGAGCTTATCAGTCACTGGGTAGCTAACACGCAGATACGCTGGGGCAAGTCAGCGGCACATAAAAAAGAATTGAATTTACCCGAGTCAGCAGAAAACACCTGGCAAGCGGGTTTGGAGCGATTACTAATGGGCTATGCCGTGGGCACTGAAGATGATTTTTTTGCTGGTATTTTGCCCTATAGGGACATTGAAGGCTCATCGGCGCTGGCATTAGGCGGTTTACACGACTTTCTGCAATTATTATTTACCGCCAGTAGTAAGCTGGCTAAAAGTTATACATTGCAAGAATGGGCTAAACATCTGCTGGACTATGCCGAATTATTGTTTCCTGCAGAAAGCATAGAAGCGGCAGCGCAACAAGCTGAAAAGCTGCAGATGAATGAAATTTTTCTGCAGTTAAGTGAAGAGTTTGCCGCAGTCCATAATCAGCCGGTTCCTTTAGCGGTTATTTTAGCTTGGTTGGAGGGGCGCGTAGAAGAGATAAAATCCTCGAATGGCTTTTTGCGTGGTCAGCTCACTTTTTGCTCGATGCTGCCTATGCGCTCTATTCCGTTTAAAGTCATTGCCTTATTGGGTATGAATGAGGGTGAATTCCCGCATATCGACCATCACCTGACCTTTGATTTATTAGGTAGAGACTTTCAGCCTGGCGACCGATCTAGGCGTGCTGATGATCGTTATCAATTCCTGGAAATTCTGCTTTCCGTGCGGCAGCAAGTGATTATCACTTATATCGGTCAATCGATTAGTGAGAATGAAACCATACCTGCCTCTGTAGTCATTCATGAATTACTGGATATTATGCAGGTGCATTACCAGCTAGATAATTTAATTATCAAGCACCCACTGCAAAGCTTTAGTCCGCGTTATTTTATCGCTGACCCTGATTTATTGAGCTATAGCCAAACTAATTTTGCGACAGCTCAGGCTTTAAGAGAAGGTGAGGCAGAAAATAAATCCTGGTGGCAGGGGCAGATCAAAGCAGAGCAACAAGAGCTAATTGAAATTCAGGATTTACTGCGCTTTTATCGTCATCCACAGAAATATTTTCTCCAGCAAGGGCTTAATATTCGCCTGGAAGGTATAGGTGGCGATGAACAAGAACACGAGCCTTTTAGCATACAGGGCATGGATAGTTATTTGCTAAACCATCAATGGATAGAAGCAAAGCTACAAAAAAGAAATTTATCACTGGCAAAATTGAAAGCCCAGGGGCGCTGGATTTTAGGGGAGTTAGGCGTTATCAAGTTTAATTCACAAGAGCAAGAAATAGATAAATTTGTCGAGAAGATAGAATCAAAGCAGGCTGGATTGAGTACCGATCCGGTAGCGATTGATCTAAGTGTCGGACCCGCACGCCTGGTAGGGACAATTGCTGATCAATATAGCGAAGCCAGTTTAATTTATCGCTACTCAGCACTAAAGGGGAAAGACTTTATAGCCGCCTGGCTACAGCATTTAATTCTCAATCGACAGACCGCGCATGTTACACATTTAATCAACGTCGATGACTATTTTACTTTTTTACCAGAACACATTAACGGTGATGAGTTGGAGCAATTTATTGCCTATTATCAACAGGGCCAAAGTCAGCCGGATGCATTTTTTACCGAAGCCGCATTTGCTTATATTAAACAGCAACAGGCATTGAACAATCCCAAAAGTCGCAGTTCAGTTCCCGCGCTAGTAAAAGCGCAAGAGGCATTAATCCATGCGATACAACAAGCCTATGAGCCGGAATTACAACTCCTTTATCAAAATATAGAGACAGTAGATAGTCTACTGAATAGCGAGTTTGAAGACTATTGTAATAATTTACTACTTCCCGCCTGGGAAGCAGTAAGTGCAAACTGACATATCCGGCTTGCACTTGGAACGTGAATTCACCCCACAACAAATACTTTAAAATATGAAGAAGGAAAAAAACCTTGGATAATGATGTCTTTTGCATGGCTCTCAATATAATGATGGTAAGCGTATAATTAAGCAATTATGATCGAAACAATCTATATAGAAGAAAATATTCAGCAACACCCTCGCGTGCTGGATATTTGTGCGCGTTTTCCCAAGGCCAGAAAAGTTAGCTGTGGGCGTTATGGCGAAGTGTTTAACCCTAAAGCACAGAATTTCCGTCTACAAAAACAGCGACCTGCTTTAATTCTGGCGGAAAAATACCGTGGATTTATGCTCAAGGCACCGCCAAATTACGGTATAGGCGCTGAGCATAATTATTATTTTTCGCATATGCTCAATTGCCTGTATGACTGTCGCTATTGTTTTCTGCAGGGTATGTATCAGTCGGCCAACTATGTCTTATTTGTTAATTACGAAGATTATTATGCTGATATGCAACGGCTCTGCGCAGAAACACCGGATCAAGCGGTACATTTTTTCTCGGGTTATGATTGCGACAGCCTGGCACTGGAACCGGTTACTGATTTTGCCCGTGAATTTTTACCGGTAATCCGGTCCATGCCTAATGCTTGGATGGAACTGCGTACCAAAAGTACCCAGGTCCGCTATCTTTTGGAAACTAAAGCCTTCGATCGTTGTATCGTCGCTTTTAGTTTTACCCCGGATGAAATCGCCCGGGCACTAGAACACAAAGCTCCTGTCATCGCCAAACGTCTGGATGCGCTGAATAAATTACAACAGCAAGGTTGGCCGATCGGGCTACGATTCGATCCGATTATTTACGAAGATGATTATCAGCAGCATTACCGGGATTTATTTAAAACTGTGTTTGCAAGGATTAACCCAGAAACCTTACACTCGGTTAGCTTGGGTGTGTTCCGACTACCGGATAAATATTTTAAAAAAATACACAAGCTATATCCAGAGGAAAAACTGTTTGCCAGCCCGCTAGAATCGGATCAGGGTATGATGTCTTATAAAGCCGAATTAGAGCAAGAAATGATGGATTTTTGCACGACAGAGTTAATGAACTACATAGGCCAGGAAAAATTTTTCCCATGCAGCATGTAAAGCGAACTGTTTTGGTAACCGGTGCTAGTTCTGGTATAGGCAGGGCTTGTGCTGTTGCTTTGTTAAATCAAGGGCACAAAGTCATTGGCTTATCCAGAGACTGTCAAAAGTTTACTACTGATCACCCGAGTTTTAGCTCTGTTGAAATAGATTTAAGTGATTTAGCAACCTTACCCTATAACATCAGGCAATTAGGTAAACAGTGCCCGGCGATTGACGCTATTCTTTTCAGTGCTGGTAAGGGTCAATTCAGTAGTTTGGAAGAATTCTCCTTTGTGCAGATACAGGAATTAATGAATTTAAACTTTATCAGCCAGAGCTTTCTTGCCAAAGAATTTTTACCAGCATTAAAAAGAAAAACATTAGCAGATTTGATTTTTATTGGTTCTGAAGCAGCATTGGTGGGTAGTCGAAAAGGCTCAATTTACTGTGCAAGTAAATTTGCGTTACGTGGATTTAGTCAAGCGCTAAGGGATGAATGTGCAAAAAGCAGTGTACGGGTGTCTTTAATCAACCCGGGGATGGTTAAAACAGATTTTTTTCAGACATTAACTTTTAAACCCGGCGAACATGAAAGTCAGCACCTGCTTGCAGAGGATGTTGCAGACGCAGTTAGTTATATTATTAACGCGCGAAAAGGAATTATTATTGATGAAATCAACCTAAATCCAGCAAATAATGTGATTCAGTTCAAAAAATAATACTTGATTTATTATAAAAAATAGGCCTGCGACAATTTGTCACGTTTTAATTTGCAATTAACTTAGATATGATATAGCCAACTCATAAATGCACTCCCAAACGAGATTTTGAGTTTACTCTCCTCTTCAAATGCGCCTTAATTCAGTTAAGACGCATTTTTTTTGCCTGAAATTTAATGTCACTAATATAGGGCAAAACTTTATAGCGGTTAACTGCGGTCAGTAAAAATTAATGTAACTTAGTAAGCTTGAATGAGACACAACTTTAACCCGAGGTACATTACAGCTGAGCCTTTCCAGTCAAAGGCCTGACTGCTTTAATGCTGCCAGGCCTATTAATCCCTTCTGTTGGCTGTTCTACTCTGTCGACGTTCCGGTTCCTTTTGCATCTGCCGCACCTTTTATAAACTTCGCTTTGAGTTTCTTAAAGGCCGACCATAAGGTCGTGTCCATAACCACTTCATTACCAATAGACACAATAACTCGGGTCAGCTCGGGTATCTTGGTTTTAGTCGATGTCAAATAAATAGGCTGGACATACAATATCGAATTCTTACCTATTGGCAAAATGACCATACGTCCTTTTGCCATTGTGGAACCATGTTGATCCCATAAGGTAAATTGCTCGGAAATCTCCGGATTTTGATCAATTAAGGCTTCGACCTGTGCTGGCCCGTTGACTTGTATATCCTTATCGAATTTATAAATGGTGATATAAGGTTTATAACTGCCTTCGGTACAGCTGCTGGTATCTAATGTTCCCGCAAGACCTATCATGCTTAAATTACTACGGTTAATAGGCGTCATCGGGTTAATCATGACAAATTCTTCGCGGTCAGCACAATGCCCAAAGTCCATAGTCTGATAATAGGGCATCACATACTTCTTATTTACTTTGGCAAACTGCCAGGTTTCCGCTTGTTCATAAAATAACCCCGGTTGGATTTGATGATATTTGGCATACAACTTCATTTGCATGTAATACAGTTCACGTGGGTAGCGCAAATGCTTGCGTAAATCGGCAGGCATGGTATCCAGTTTATGAAATACCCCCGGGTATGCCAAACGGTACGCATTAATAATAGGATCTTTAGGGTCTGCAATATAATATTTTGTCGTACCATCATAGGCATCGATAACAATTTTTACAGAATTACGAATATAGTTAAAATCTTTTGTCTCTGATAAAAAATCATCGCTGGCAAATGTAGCGACAGGGTATTTATCAGACAGGGTATAAGCATCCTGAATCCAGTAAAAACGATCTTTTGTAATCACTAAATAAGGGTCATTATCCAGCGATAGAAAAGGTGTGAGTGACTTGATTCTATCAACAATATTTCTTCTTATTAATAACTTGCTCGCAGTAGAAATATTGCTGGAAAAGAATATTTTTTCATCACCAAAGTAAGTCGCAAAAAGCAGTTTTCTAAAGAACGATGTAAAAGGTATGCCCGCCCCACCATTGTATACACCATTGACGTCCACAGATGAATCAGACATACCTAAAACATCCAGATTATTGGGGACGATGGCATAAGGATATTTTTCCTGACCATAATAAATATCCGGTATTTTTACCGAAAAGCCGACATTGGAAGTCATATTCAAGTCACGCAAATACCATATGATTGGCTTTCCTGCATCTTGTGCTGCGGGCGTAATTACGGCACCGTAGCCATGCGTGTAACGTAAATGAATGTTTTCCCAGTTTTTTGCTGCCTGAGGTAATTTATCAATATTCAATTCGCGTGCAGATAAATTTACTTGCTGGGTGTGGGTATTTAAAAAATAACGGTCTTCATCAACGCTGTTAAAAGTGTAATAAGGGCGGATACCTTGTAATTCGTTATAGCCATCAATTAAATATTCACGATCCCATACCGGAATATTTTCAAAGTGTTTTTTAGTTCCCCATAATTCTATATCCTTAATAGCATCTAATTTGACTTTATAATCAATGATATTAATATTATTTAGATTAAAAGAATCCAGCGTGGCCTTAATATTATTTTCCATAAACTGCCCCTCGGTTAATACCGGGTTAGGACGCACGATCAGGGAATTTATCAGGCTAGGAATAAATGAGACATTTTGCAGACCTAACGCTATTAATACGCCGCCTAAGGCAATGTAGATAGGGGGGGCGGCGCGATGTTGCCGGGAAAAAATATAGATAACCAGCGACACAAACAGAGCCAGTACTGAAATAATACTCAGCCAGATCAGCGGTAAATCAAAACGCAACTCGACAAAGCCGGGGCCAAAAAAGACCGGCTTATGTGAATCTACATACAGCAAGGAGAAGCGATCCAGAAAAAGCCCCCAGATGACAAATAGAACCGTAAAACCTAACAAGATTGCCAGGTGAATTTTTGCTCCTAAGGGATAGTTTTTATTCTGGTTGGGCACAAAAACATGTTCTAGCCAATAAAGGGCTGTTACCAGGAAAAACAAGATAATAGACGAGTATAAAAGCTCTTGCTGAATGAGCATATATAACGGATATGAAAATAGATAAAAACTGATGTCCTGATTATAAACCGGGTCTAATATCCCCGACGAACTACCAAAGAAATATAATAAAGCGGCTTCCCAGCTCAGATAAAAGGGGCTGGCAACAACAATGGCAAGTATTAATGACAAGGGTGTATAGATCTTGACAGATCCATACATAAACTTATCCGCAAAGGTTTGAAAGCGCTGGCGTTTATCAGCACTGACCAGTATTTCATCAGGAGGATTCAGGCCCAGGTAGCGAGAAGCGATCCAGAAATGGAAAAAGAATATACTGAAAAATATTATCGTTACACCACCCAAAAAGATAAAGCGGTAGAGTAACCTTAGCCAGAAATAACCTTCAAAATTAAGCGAGCGGAACCACCATAAGTCGACAAAGAAATCGATAAAAACGAAATAAAACAGGATGTAGGCAATGACAGCAAGCAATGTCAGCCCTATTAAAATAGGTAATAATTTCCAGTTCCGCATGGAGGCCTCTTTGTGATGTGTTGTAAGCGGTATTCTTAATATTATAGCAAAACCTTGTAAAAGGCTTTTCGAGTATAAAAATAGTTGCTCTAGTTTTGAGAACAGCCATTATCCATAATCTTAGTGTGAATATATGATTTTACCTGCCTGAATAGTATGCGTTACTTTTCCCAGCATGCTTTTTTTCCAATAGGGGGTATTACGGCCACTGCTCTGCCAGCTTTCAGCATTGATTTGCCATTGTTTTTCTGGGTCGAATATACAGATATCCGCGATATCTCCAACTGCGACTGAACCGGTATTTATACCTAAAATATGTGCGGGTTCGGAGGATAATTTAGCGATTCCCTGCGCTAATTCTAATTGCCCCTGCTTAACCAGATGTAACATCAAAGGAAGCACTGTTTCCAGGGATGAAATGCCCGGTTCTGTTTCCGGGAATGCGCCCAGTTTTGCATCAATATCATGGGGCTGATGGTCGCTACAAATACTGTTTATCGTATTATTCCGAACTGCTGCAATTAAAGCGTTTTTATCTTGTTCACTACGTAAGGGTGGTAGCACATGGTAATGGCTATCATAGGGAAGCATGTCTTGTTCGGTTAAATGCAGCTGGTGCATCGCGACATCTGCTGAAACGGGTAACTCTAGCTGTTTTGCCTTGGCAATCAAATCCACCGAGCGGGCACTGCTTAACCCTTGAAAATGTACTCGGCAGCCGGTTTGTTCAATTAGCTCGATACATTGCATCAAGGCAATCGTTTCAGCGGCGACAGGTATGCCAGGTAAGCCGTAGCGACTTGCCATTTCTCCCTCATGAGCACAGCCTTGATTGCTTAAAGCCTGCTCTTGGGGGCTATAGATAAATAGCAAGTCGTGTGTTGCTGCATATTCCATGGCCCGGCGTAAGACCAATAAATTTTCAATTGCAGCCTGACCGTTACTAACTGCAATGCAGCCTGCTTGTTTTAGAGCATACATAGCGCTTAACTCTTTACCTGCCAGTTTTTGAGTCAAAGCGGCTACAGGGTAGATATGTGCATAGGCACACTGCTCTGCTTTATCTTTAATTAGTTCAACGACAGCCGGTGTATCGATAACCGGGTTAGTGTCTGGCGGGATACTCAGACTGGTAAAACCAGCACTGGCAGCCGCTCTGGTTTCGGACTGGATGTTTGCTTTATGCGTCTGTCCGGGTTCCCTTAGACGGGTGCTTAAGTCGATAAACCCGGGACATACAATCTGTCCTTGAGCATCGATACGCTTATCGGCAATAAAACCATCAGGGGCGGTGCCTACAGCAACAATTTTTCTGTTGTGAATATACAGTCCAGTCTGTTTATCAAGTGCGGTTAGAGGGTCAATAATACGTCCACCGAGAATTTCAATACGCATTACTCAGTCCCTGTCTTGCGACGCATCACCATGGACATCACCGCCATACGCACGGCAATTCCGTTAGTGACTTGCTGTAAAATAACAGACTGTGGGCCATCAGCTACACTCGATGATATTTCCACGCCTCGATTGATAGGTCCTGGGTGCATAACAATCGCATCTTTATTGGCGATTGTTAATTTATCATTCGAAAGGCCAAAACATTTAAAATATTCACTTTCGCTGGGTAACAAGGCGCTATTCATGCGTTCTTTCTGTAAGCGCAACATAATAATGACATCAATATTTTTTAATCCCGCTGCTAAATTATGGTAAACGCTAACGCCTAAGCTTTCTACTTCGGCAGGTAATAAAGTCTTGGGAGCGATCACTCTGACTTCTTCAGCGCCGAGTATACTCAAGGCATGAATTTGTGATCGTGCCACACGCGAGTGCAGAATATCTCCGACGATGGCTACCCGCAGACCTGAAAACTGTTGCTTGGCGCGGCGGATAGTAAACATATCCAGCATCGCCTGAGTCGGGTGTTCGTGTCGCCCATCGCCCGCATTAATCACACTGATATGGGGTGCCGCATGTTGAGCGATAAAATGCGCAGCGCCACTGAGTGAATGGCGAACGACAAACATATCTACCTGCATTGCTTCAAGATTGCGAATGGTATCCAGTAAACTCTCACCCTTGGACGTTGCAGAAGTTGCAATATTCATGCTCAAAACATCAGCAGAAAGCCGTGTCGCAGCCAGCTCAAAAGTCGCGCGGGTACGGGTACTATTCTCAAAGAACAAATTGACGATGGTCTTGCCGCGTAATAATGGGAATTTTTTAACCTGTTGCTCGGAAATATAGGCAAAAGATTCAGCTGTATCCAGAATTTCTGTTAACAGGCTTTTATCCAGACCTTCAATACTTAAGAAATGTTGTAATTTCCCCTGGGAATTTAACTGCAAATTCTCTATGGTATGCATTCGTTCCTCCTATGGAACTGACTGAATAACGATGTCTAGTGGTTCGGGACCAGTTAGTTTGATACGCTGCCCGACGGCAAGGCTTATCTCAGCACCAATACAATCAGGGCGTAATGGCACTTGTCTACCGTTGCGCTCAATTAATACGCCCAAGATAACTTGCCGAGGGCGGCCATAATCAAAAATTTCATTGAGTGCCGCCCGAACGGTACGCCCGGTATAAAACACATCATCAATTAAAATAATATCGCGCCCCTCAACTGTTAAGGGTAATTTACTCTGTTTTACTTTGGGGTTGCCCCCTATCTGCGAAAAGTCATCGCGGTAAAAGGAAATATCCAGCAGAGCTAAAGGTTCTTCAATTTTCAGACACTGATGCATTTTTTCGGCTACCCAGACACCTCCGGTATGTATACCAATGACGATAGGATTTGTGATTTTCCGTTGCTCCATTACTTTAACCAGCGATGATTCTAGCTGGTTAAATAGCACGGGAATTTCTATATGCTCGATTGTCATGTCTGCTGTTGATTTAACCAGGACTGAAGAATTAATTGTGCTGCGAGCTGGTCCTGTACGGCCCACAGTTTACTTGCACTGACTTGAACATCATCATACAGCATTTGTTTTGCCTCGAAGGTTGATAAGGCTTCGTCTACCTGAAATACCGGTAAGTTATAGCGGCCGTTTAATTGGCGGCAGAATTTTAATATTCTGGGTGTGATCGGGTTATCGCTTCCATCAGCCTGTCGGGACACCCCTACAATCAGACCTTCGGGCTGCCATTCCTTGATTAAGTGAGTAATTTTATCCCAGTCGGGCACCTGGTTTAGCGAGCGAATGGTCTCTAGTGGACTAGCCGTCTTTGTCATTAGCTGGCCGACTGCCGTACCGATTTTTTTATTACCAAAATCAAAGCCTAAATAACTGTCCGAACTTAAATTCGCTAAGACAGGATCTTGCTTAGGCATGACCTGCCTGGCTAGTGAGTAAGTTAATATCCAGACCCATTTTATTTGCTGCAGCACTCCAGCGCTGGCTGATAGGGGTATCGAATACAACACCTTCATCATACTGGGTGCTCAGCCAGGTGTTGCTTTTCATTTCTGTTTCTAATTGATCCACGCTCCAACCTGCATAGCCCAAAGTAATCAGGAATTTATCTGGCCCCTTGTCATCTGCAATAGCTTTGAGTATGTCTCGTGATGTGGTTAAAGACAGGGTGTCGGAGACCGCGATACTCGACTCCCACAGTTGATCAGAGGTATGGTGTAATACAAAACCACGCTCTTGCTGTACTGGCCCGCCGGAAAAAATAGGAATTGCTGCAATCTTGTCATCCACAGGGACCATATCCATCTGCTCTAAAACATCTCCGAGAGTCATCTCCATGGGATGATTAATCACTAAACCGAGTGCGCCATCGCTATTATGCTGGCAGACAAAAGTAACCCCATGAAAGAAGCTGGGATCTACCAGATTAGGCATTGCAATCAGCAGTTGATTTTTAAAGGAGTTGAGTTCTTGCATAGAGGCTTTTGTTTCTTTCCGGTTATAAGCGCTATAGTTAATTATAGCGTGTACAGGCAAGGATGAAAGCAGAACCTTGGAATATACTTTGCACGGCCATGATTTTTTTCTACAGCAGATATTTATGCGTTAGTTTCAGTGGATGCAAGAGTGGGTAGGTCATCACGTAATCCCATCGCGTAGCGGTTAAAATGATTTTTTAGCCAGGCATTATGATTTACCCAGCTCATACCGGTTCCACGTAGCTGCCTTGATACTTCATTCTGAGCGGTATACATTTTGTTAATCATATCCATACTATTCATCATCGCCAGATTATCGCCTTTGCGCCAGCGTTCATACTGACGTACAAGTTTATGACTACCCAGTGGCCGGTTAGCTTGTTGTGCATTTATTATTAATTCAGCAATGGCGGCTGCATCCAGCAGTCCCGCATTTGCTCCCTGACCTGCTAAAGGATGCATCGCATGTGCGGCATCACCTATTAACACAAAATGATCAGCACTATATTGGTTGGCATATTGAAAACGTAGAGGAAATGCACCGCGCGGACCAACAGCTAGTATTTTCCCCATCACGCCGTCAGAGGCTTGCTCTAACTGCTGTAAAAAATCTTCATCAGATAAGCTGAGATAGTCTTGTGCAGTTTGATGACTTAGTGTCCAGACGATCGAGCATTGACCATTTTTTAAGGGTAGAAATGCTAAAGGGCCTTCGGGTAAAAATCGTTGCCATGCGGTAAATTGATGGCTTTTTTCTGTACTAATAGTGGCAACCAGTCCATCTTGCTTATACTCCCAACCGGTGGTTTGTATGCCCGCCATTTGGCGTAAAACGGAATCACGACCGTCTGCAGCAATAACAAGTTCTGCTGTTAGTATTTGCCCATCCTCTAACACGACTTTGGCACTATCACTGGCGATCTGTAAATCAGCTACTTTTGCCGGGCAGACAATACTGGCAGTAGGGAGTGATTCCAGCCGATCCCATAAAGATGCTAGGGTGACACGGTTTTCTACTAGGTGACCTAATGCTGTAAACTCGGTGTCTGCGGCATCAAAATCCAGCGTGCCGGCACTGCTTGCATCCCAGACATGCATATGATCATACGGGCCAATACCGCGCTGCTCCATTGCCGGCCAGGCTCCCACAGCCTGTAAAATATTTTGTGAAGCACGAGTTAGCGCGGAAACGCGAATATCTACTGGATCTGCAGGCCACTCCCTTGCTGGATTATGCGCGTCGATCAAAGTAACCGCTATACCCGCTTGCGCCAGGGCACAACCCGCAGTAGCACCCACGATGCCGCCGCCGACAATAACTACAGAGTGCTTTTTACTCATACTCGCCTCCGGGAACCAACATGAGGCATACGCGCGTTTAGGCCCATGGCATGGCGAGCCAGTTGTTTCTTTGCGCCGGGAACCAGGTCGAACAGAGCAAGGCCCGAATTTCTGGCAGCTGCAAGCGATAGCCATTGACTAGAAAATAACTTGACTAGGCTATCGGTAAAATTAATCACCGTATCATGGTCTTTTTGCCGTTGTGCCGCATACTGCTCCAATAATGCCTGTTCACCTATATCGCCACCTTGTTGCGCTGCATCTAACAGGTTCTCTGCTAATTGAACGACATCGCGCAAGCCCAGATTAAAGCCTTGCCCAGCAACCGGGTGCAATTGGTGCGCCGCATTGCCAATAATGACTACCCGCCCAGAATACATACTTTTGGCGCGTACCAGACTGAGTGGGAAAGAACGTCTAGGTGCGGTTAAGCTAAAGCGTCCCAACTTATAGCCGAAACAGGCTTGTAAATTTGCTAAAAACTCGTCTTCATTATCGAGTAGCAGTTGCTCGGCATCTTCTTTGCTACGCGTCCAGACCACTGCATAATCATCTTTAAACGGTAATAGTGCCAAGGGCCCTGAGCTGGTAAAGCGCTCATAGGCAACATTATCATGGCCTATTTCTGTTTTGATAGTCGTCACTATCGCAGTCTGTTGATATTCGGTTACCGCCTGGTCAATCTCCAGTAATTTTCTGACCGTCGATTGGCCACCATCCGCACCGATGACCAGTCTGGCTGATATATTCAATGAGCTATCTTGCTGTTTTAAACTGATATGGGCCAAGTGATCGTCAGAAGCAATGCCGATAACGCGTGCCGGGCATATTTGCTCTATATCTGCTTGCGCTACTAATTGTGAGACGACATCTTCTAGATCACGCGCGGTGATGACATAGCCTAATGCTGCCACGCCTTCTTTTTTTGCCGAGAGCCGGGTTTTGCCAAAATGTCCCTGGTCGGAAACATGGATCGTCTTGATAGGGGTTGCCAATGCTTTAGCTGCAGGCCAGATGCCTAAGGCTTCTAACATGTGTACGGTGCCACTGGCGAGCGCTAAAGCTCGGTCCCCTGCTGGTGAGTTATGTAATTGTTCGCGTGTGCTGGCTTCAACGATGGCAATATTTAAATCACTGCCCTGCAATGCCAATGCCAGGCAGTTGCCTGCCAGGCCGCCACCAACAATTAACACATCATAATCCTGCTTCATGTTTTAACTCGCTGCGTATCGTTTACTTTTATTAGCATAATTATACCTGCTTCGCTACTGCATAATGGCTTCAATTTCGGCAATTGTTTTCGGTATTGCATGGCTTAAAACCTGATAGCCCTGCTCGGTAACCAGTACATCATCTTCTATGCGAATACCAATACCGCGCCATTTTTCATCCACTGTGGCGCAATCTTCAGGTATGTACAGCCCAGGCTCTATGGTCAATACCATGCCAGGCTCCAGTACACGCCACTCATCATTAATCTTATAATCGCCGACATCATGTACATCCATACCTAGCCAGTGACCAATGCGGTGCATATAGAATATTTTATAAGCTTCATCCGTAATTAAGGTGCTAATTTCACCCTGTAACAAACCGAGTTCAACCAGTCCTCTGGTTAATACTTCGACTGAAGCTTCATGCGCCTTATTCCAGGGTGTGTTGACTTTAATCTCCTGCATTGCCGCTAACTGGGCATCAAGTACCAGGTTATACAGTAATTTCTGTTCGCTGGAAAAGACGCCGTTGACCGGAAAAGTACGGGTAATATCTGCGGCATAATGATCACACTCGGCTCCGGCATCAATTAATAGCAAGTCTCCCTCTTTTAAGATGGCCTTGTTTTCCGTGTAATGTAAGATACAGGCATTATCACCGCCCGCCACAATAGAAGGGTAGGCAACTGCGCGCAAGCCATGGTCTATAAATTCATGCACCATCTCGCCTTCAATCTGGTATTCATAGCGACCTGGCTTACAGCGCTGCATCGCTCGAATATGCCCTTTAGCAGAGACATCGATGGCTTTTTGCAGCAACTTGATTTCAGCAGGACTCTTAATTAAGCGCATTTCATGTAAAATATGCTCCAGAGACACCAGTTCTCCGGGGGCGTTAATACCACTGCGTGTCTGGCTACGGATGAGGGAAATCCATTCCATTAAATGATGGTCTAAATCAGAATCACGCCCCATTGGATAGAAAACTTTATTTTTATTCTCCAGCAAGCCGGGCAAAATATCATTTAAGTCGTCGATTGGAAAAGAATCATCCGCGCCATAATCTTGTGTGGCACCTTCCAGGCCAGCATGCGCGCCTTCCCATAAGGCTTTTTTCTCATCAAATTCCTGACAGAATAAAATATATTCACCCTGTTTACGCCCTGGTATAAAAACCGCCAGTGCGTCAGCTTCATTAAAGCCAGTTAAGTAATAGAAATCGCTATCCTGACGAAAAGGGTAATCAACATCCCGGTTACGGGTGCGCACCGATGCGCTAGCAATAATAGCGATATTATTATGTCCTACTTGCTCCATTAACTGCTGACGACGATTGTTAAACTCACTTGCTATCATTCTGTGTTCCTAATGCACGGTGTTTTTTTCTACGGCAGGATTTAGTTCACCGCGAACTAGCATTACAGCGGCACGTAAATATTCCTGAATCTCAACTAAATCATTTTCGGTTTCTTCAGCATCTTCATCTTCAATATGGGTATCCAGCTTGGTAAATTCGATTATATCTTTAAGTATCTCATCTACTTCATCTGGCCATTGACTATTCGTCTGTACTCGCCCCATACCAAACAAGAAACCCTGGCACCATTGTACTAACGCGGTACAGCGCAGTGCTAAATCCTCATTTTCATCGGGTAGAAATAAATCAAAGACAAATTCATCACTTGCCATTAAGTCTCTGGTTTGTCCAAACAGGTTGTTAAATTCTACTTTATCATCTTGCAGCAAGGTTTGATCATCAGCGAATGCCTCATGGATCCAGTCACTTGCCTGGGTATTTTTATCCATGCATAACATGGCGACGGCAATGCCATGGACTTCTGCAGCACTGTCGGCGGCATCTTTTTGTAACACAATTGAATTCAGGTCAGAGTAGCTCATTGAGTTTTATTTATTAAATATGTGTCGTGTGTTTAATGTGCAGGTCTTGCCGTAAAATATTTGCAACTTATGTTAGTGTTAGATGTCGAACGGCTACATTTTTAGCTTGCTAACGGCAGCTTTCTGCCGATAATAATCTAGTTACCCTCGCTAAATTGGGTAAGCGTTACTGCACGAAATATGATCATTGGGTGAATTTTACACTAAAGTGTATAATCTCACGGCAAAAGGATGCAACATCAAATACAATATACAAACTATTCGCTAATAACAAGCGGTCGTTAGAAAACCGCAGCCGTGGACGTGCGGTATATAAGTCAGGTTTAAGATAATGGATCATTCATGAACACACAAAATCAGTCATTTGATATTAATGAACTAGAGAATAAGCTAGAAGAATTAATACAACGGTATAATTCCGTGCAAAGTGAAAATAGCACCTTAAAGGTCAAACAAGACGAATTAGTCAGAGAAAAGGCGAAATTAGTTGAAAAAACTAATATGGCGCGCACCCGTGTAGAAGCTATGATTAGTCGTTTGAAAACAATGGAACATGGCTCATGAGTATCCAGCAAACCCCGGTTTCAATTAATATTTTAGGCAAAGAATATAAAATAATCTGCGCCGAAAATGAACAGGAAGACCTCATCGCTTCGGCACAGCAATTAGATAATCAAATGCGCGAAATCCGCTTATCAGGGAAAGTAGCGGGTGCAGAGCGGGTGGCAGTATTAGCTGCCTTAAATCTCAGTGTTGAACTACAGCAATCCCGGAAAAGCAGTACACCGCTTAATGCAAATAGCTCAAAGCTGAGTGAACATTTAAATAAAATGTATCTTAAGATCGAAACTGCATTGAAAAAGGGTTAAAATAACTTGCGTATCTCCTGTGGCGCTCGACAGTGGAGTGGGTGTTTCTTGGACCTATATTTACCTCGGGAGTCGATTCTTGTACTGGTGTGCATGTCCGTTAGCGGAAAGCCTGAAATGCAAGATAGACACCCACTTGAACCTTTTGGTTCAAGAACGATGCTTCACATCGGCGCAGGTGGGAGATACGCTTTATTCACTATGTTTGGCCCATGCAAATTAAGCAGGTCTGCATAATTCAGCCATTGTTATAGTCTATTCAGGCACTTTAAACGGCAATTGTTGTCTACAGTTATTTTTGTAATCTCCAATAAATTCCTGCTCACGTTGTAAAAAATCAGCAATTAATTTTGCAAATTCAGGGTTTAGCATCCAGTGCGCAGAATAAGTGCTGATAGGCTCAAAGCCACGGGAAATCTTATGCTCACCTTGGGCTCCTGAATCAAAAACCTGCTTGTTATGTACTATGCAATACTCCAGTCCCTGATAATAACAGGCTTCAAAATGCAAGCATTGGTATTCTTCATAACAGCCCCAGTAGCGGCCATATAAGGTATTCTCGCCAATAAAGCTCAGTGCTGCCCCGACATAGACTTCATCATTATTAGCTAGAATCAGTAATATTTGTTCAGGCATAGTCTCTGCCAGTTGTGTGAAAAATGCACGATTCAAGTAGGCTGACTGACCGCGTTTTACATAAGTCATTTCATAGAAGCGGAAAAAAACCTGCCATTGTTGTTCTGATATTTCTGAGCCAGTTAGCCTCTGGAATTGAATACCTTGTTCACTTACTTTACGCCGTTCTTTTTTTATATTTTTACGTTGCCTGGAAGTAAAAGATTGTAAATAGTCATCAAAATCACGATAGTTTTTATTAAACCACTGGAATTGCACGCCAACCCGAATCAGCATTTCTTGTGGCAGTTGTTTGATTTGTGCATGATCAGGAAAGAGGCAATGCAGACTGGAAATATTGTTTTGCTCTGAATCCTGCTGGAGTGTATCTATGCATAATTGCATGATGGCCGAAATATCCTGGCCGTCCTGAATTAAAATACGCTGTCCCTGGCAAGGGGTAAAGGGAATGGCATTAAGCCATTTTGGATAATATTCCATACCCGATTGATAATAGGCGTCGGCCCATTGTTGGTCGAAAACGTACTCACCTCGGGAATGGTTTTTTAAATACAAAGGCATGGCTGCAATTAATTCCTGTTGGTCTAAGATCAGCAGATGCTTTGACTGCCAGCCCTTTTCTGCACTGATTGAACCGCTTTGTTCCAGCGCCAGTAAAAATTCATGACGTACAAATGGATCCTTATTTTGCACCAGATTATTCCAGCAATCAGCATTAACCTCAGTCAAACTATTAATTTTCTTTACACGCATCAACAAACTCTTGTCCTGGTTGCCTGAAAATCAAGCTCTAGTAGCGAACATATTTTTTGCCGCAATTAATAAACCTAAAGTAATAAATGCCCCGGGGGGTAATAAAGCTAATAACATGCCTGAATAGCCATCGAATAAATTGATTTGCCAGTTTTTAGCAGACTCACCAAAAAGCAAATCAGCTTGAGTAAATAGCGTTCCTGCCCCGAGGACTTCTCTAAACGCACCTAATACCAGCAGTGCAAAACTAAAACCCAGCCCCATCGCTAGACCATCTAATAAACTGGGTAAGACTCGATTTTTGGATGCAAAAACCTCGGCACGTCCGATAATGGCGCAATTAGTCACGATCAGCGGGATAAAAATGCCCAGGGTTTTATACAGTTGATAAAACCAGGCATTCATTAGCAATTCAATGATAGTGACGATACCGGCAATCATCAATACAAACAGAGGCAATCTGATTTCGGGGAGAATATAGCCGCGTAATGATGACACCAGAGTATTGGATAAAACCAGAGTCAGTGTGGTTGCAATACCTAAGCCTAAGCTATTAATTACCGTATTACTGACGGCAAGCAAAGGACACAGACCCAGTAATGCAACCAGAGCCTGGTTGTTTTTCCATAAGCCGTTGCGGATAATTGTTCGGGTATTCGCTGACATTTATTGAAAAATAAGCTGCTGGTTGTGCTGAAAAAATAACCCGGTTTTTTTTACTTGATTGACAATCGCACGGGGTGTAATGGTGGCACCGGTAAATTGGTCAAAGTTGCCACCATCCTTTTTTACTGCCCATTGGTGTGTATACATATCATTGATTGACTTGTGCTTAAAACTGGAAATCCATCTGGATTTTTTAATCTCGATTTTATCACCTAAGCCCGGAGTTTCTCTATGTTTTAGCACACGAACACCGGTTATTTCACCCGCCATATTTATGCCCATCAGCAGGCCAATATCACCATTATAACCGTAGGGGGTGGTGCCAGTAAGAATAGCTGCAACGGGCATGCCTGATTTTCTTGCCCGGTAAATTGTATAGCTGTTTAGCTGGATAACATCATTAGCCAGATCATTATCATAGCTGTCCTGGCTTATAACGGATTGTAAGCTGTCTAATAAAGCCTCGCGTTCATTGGCTGCAATTTTGTCTTTTGTGGCATGAAATACCAGGGACACCAGGCCAACAATAATAAATGAAAACAGGCCAACGCGTAGCGCAGCATTGATTGGCGGAGTAAGTTTCATAAGGGCTGATTTACAGGTTTTGGGCGCAGGTAATAATCAATACTGGGTGCGGCAAGATTGGCTAGTAATACCGCAAAAGCAATACCATCAGGATAGCCGCCCCAATAGCGAATAATATAGCTTAACAAGCCGATAAGTCCCCCATATATTAAACGCCCGGTGTTGCTGGTAGCTGCACTAACAGGGTCAGTGGCAATAAAAAAAGCACCACATAAACTTGCTCCAGAAAATAAATGAAATACAGGTGAGCTGGCTGCATTCGCATCTAAAAAAAAGTTAATGCCGGCGGGCATAAATATGCCGAGCAAGACGGCGACAGGAATGTGCCAGCTGATGACCTTGCGGTATAAAAGCCATAGGCCGCCTAGTAAATAAGCCATTGAGATTAACTCCCAGCCTGCTCCTGCTAATAAGCCAGTACTTGTACTAGGAATCTCTGTGAGCAATGCTGTGGAGGCTCCGGCTGTTTTGATACTATCCAGAAGAGTAGCTGAGCTGAGACCATCAATAGTTGCTGTCCCTGAAAAAATGACATGGAGTGCATCTGCTAATGATATAAAGATATCGGGAGCTTGCCATGCTGTCATTTGCTGGGGAAATGAAATTAATAAAAAAACATAGCCAGTCATCGCCGGATTGAATGGGTTATATCCCAGGCCACCATAGACTTGTTTGCCAATAATAATGGCAAATAGAGCGCCGCAGGTACTAACCCACCAGGGTGCGATAGTGGGAATGGCAAGTGCTAACAATACCGCGCTAACCAAGGCACTTAGATCCATTAAATGGATTTTGACAGGGCGCTTTCTTAGCCGTAAACAGATGACCTCTGCAAGTAGAGCGGTGCTACTCGCTAGTAGCAATTGCAGTAAAACAGTATAGCCAAATAGCCAGAACATGGCAGTGAAGGCAGGAATCAATGCAATTAAAACCTGACGCATAACTCGATGAACACTGGTATTTGCAGGTAGAAAAGGCGAGCAGCTAGTTGAAAATTGCATGAATATTGGTGGCGGCTGGTATTTTTTAGAAAAATATATCAATTAAGTTAGTATTATGGCATCTTTATTCGCTAGGTGAAGTGCACAGTGACAATTCTACACTACACTTAAACGCTGTTTTTAGGAGTGAGGATGTTATTAAATTCTCGTTCATTAGCACAGTATAAATAATAATCAGGAGTAGAAAATGCCTATATTACATATTTTATGGTTGATGTTTTTGTTTTTCCTTATGATCGCCTGGATTTGGGTGATTATCGGCGTTATTAGTGATATTTTTCGAAGCAAAGATTTAGGTGGGTGGGGCAAAGGGTTTTGGTCGCTGTTTATCATTATCATCCCCTGGTTAGGCGTGTTGTGTTATCTAATCGCTCGGGGTTCAGGAATGCAGGAGCGCTCTTTGCATATGCTGGCAGAATCTGAAAAGATACAGCGTGCATATATACAAGAAGCAGCGGGTAGTTCTGCTGCTGATGAAATAGTCAAGCTGGCTGGCTTAAGAGACAAGGGTATTCTTACCGAAGAAGAGTTTACAGCGCATAAAGCAAAACTGCTGGCCTAAGAAGCAAGATAATACTATCCGCAAGTGCTGTAGTTGGTTATAACTGGCAGTGGGTAGTCTATGTATTGAGACGCTAGTTTTAGCCTGCATGAGCACAATATCAATGCAGGCTAAAGCCAGCGTCCCAAGACTTCGCAGAAGAGCGATTCAGACTTTTTTTCTATTAGTCGCTGCGCTCTTCATTTTATCTATCATTGCCTGGCGCTTTTCTGCCTTACCCAGCTTTTCCTGTTCCTCTTTTCCTCTACGCTGCTGCTGGTTCTGATAGCGTTTTTTCGCGAGTATCGCCTGTGCAGCCTGTTTTTCTTTGCTAGTCAATTCACCTTTAGCCGCGCGAAAGTTCTGTACTAAAGGAATCTGGCTAGGGCAGACAATATCGCAACAACCACATTCTATACAATTAAATAATTGATAGTCCTGGCATTGCTCAAATTGCTTACTACGACTGTGCCAGTAAAGTTGCTGTGGAAGCAATTCGGCAGGACAGACAGTAGCACAATCCCCGCAGCGTATACACGGCATAGCTGCCTGATTCACTGATAACTCACTGCTGGTCATCGCGAGCACACAATTGGTTGCCTTAATGACAGCAATATCATCCGTGCTGAGCGCAATGCCCATCATTGAGCCACCCATAATCAGACGCTGAACATCAGGCGTGTAACCTCCACACAGCTCGACTAAATGCTTTATAGGTGTACCTATTCTGGCGCGTATATTCTTAGGGTATTTGATGCCTTTTCCAGTCAGGGTAATAATGCGTTCAGTCAGAGGTAATCCCAGACAGATTGCCTGGTAAACGGCATAGGCAGTACCAACATTTTGACATACCAGGCCATGATCAGCAGGTAATGCTTTGGCAGGTATTTTCACACCGGTTAACACTTCGATTAACTGTTTTTCACCACCGGTGGGATAAATAGCCGGGACTGTTATTATCTGAATATCTACCTCACTAGCCGCACTAAGCAATGCTTGGTGGGCAACAGGCATAGTATTTTCAATGGCAATAATGCACCTTTCTGCTTGCAGAATATATTGCATGATTAAGGCGCCCTGAATGATTTGCTGTGCATTAGCCTGTATCAAGCTAACATCGCAACTAATATAAGGTTCACATTCAGCACCATTAATAATCAGCGTGTGAGTCGGTAGGCGATTTTTCAATTTTACGGCGGTGGGAAAAGCGGCGCCACCTAATCCGACAATCCCTGCAAGCGCTGTTTTATGGCGTAACTCTGCCGGTGTTTCGAGTTGATAGTCAGGACAAGGGTTACCGGGGCATACTGTATCGAGGCCATCGGTTTGGATAATAATGCAGGTATCTGACAGACCAGAGGGGTGCGCGATTAAACGCGACGCTATGGCTGTGATAACACCAGAACTTGCCGCATGGACCGGAGTTGCTAATGGGTTTTGTGAGTTAGCAATTACCTCTCCTTTAAGGACACGTTGCCCTGGTTTGACGACTGGTTCGACATAGCAATCAGAGCGTTGTAATAAAGGGTAGGTGAGTTCGGGTGGCAGAGTGGGTTCACTTATGTCAGCAAGCTGTTTATGCCCGTCTAAAACAATGCCACCAGGGAATTTCCACTGTTTAATCATTATTAGCTGCCCACTGCCACTGACTGGGGTTGTGTTCTAGCGGCAGCATAATAATGCAATCTACTGGACAAGGTGCAACACACAGTTCACACCCCGTACACTCAGCTGTAATAACCGTGTGCATTTGCTTAGACGCACCTAGAATGGCATCGACTGGACAAGGGGGGATGCACTTAATGCAGCCTATACAGTCCTGTTCAATAATATAGGCCACTGCCGGGGGGCTGGGCTGGCCAAAATCGGTATTTAATGGTTTGGTGGTGATGCCTAAGAGATTGGCCAGTGCGGCAACACCTTCTTCACCACCGGGTGGGCACTGGTTGATATCCGCCTCACCACTGGCGACGGCTTGCGCATAAGGGCGACAGCCAGGATATTTACACTGTCCGCATTGGGTCTGGGGCAAGAGGGCATCAATTTGCTCGACTAAGGGATCGCCTTGTACTTTTAAATACCGGGCGGCATAGCCTAAGCCTAAGCCTAATACAGCAAATAACAGACACAGAAATAACATCAGGCCAGCCCAATAAAACCCATAAAAGCCATGGACATTAAACCTGCAGTGATCAGGCCAATTGATGCACCCTGAAAAGGAACGGGCACATCTGCTACATCAATCCGTTCGCGTAAAGCAGCAAATAATACCAGCACCAGGGTGAAGCCCAAAGCTGTTCCTATTCCAAAAACTATCGATTCAATAAAGCCATGAGCCTCCTGCATGTTTAACAGAGCTACACCTAATACTGCACAGTTGGTAGTAATTAAAGGTAAATACAAACCCAGTAGACGATGTAAAACCGGGCTAAGTTTATGTATGATAATTTCAGTAAGCTGGACCACAACTGCGATCACGACTATAAAGCTAATGGTGCGTAAATACGTCAGATCAAGAGGGACTAATAGGTATTGGTAAAGCAGGTAGCTACTAACAGCAGCAAGGGTTAAGACAAAAGTCGTCGCTAACCCCATGCCGATAGCAGATTTGAGCTGGCGCGAAACACCGAGGAAAGGGCATAATCCCAGAAACCTGACCAGGACAAAATTATTGACCAGTATGGTGCTGGTAAGTAGCAGGAGGTAGTGTTTCATACGTTATCAAGTGGGTGGAACTGCTTCTGTAGAGCGCGGCTTAAGAGACTGTGAGCGTATTCAGTGTAGGCTGGATTGAGGAACGAAACCCAGCAATAGATGCTGGATAAGTCGTTGATTCTTGGTTTTATCACCTCAGCCCAGCCTACAAACATAGCAATATTTATAAATAAAACAAATATTGTCACAGTCTTTTAAGCCCGGACTTGTTAAAGTTTTGTAGTATTTGCGGGCTAAAGCCACGCTCTTGTATATTAAATAGATCTACTCGTGTTTCTGAGGGAGAAAGTAATAAAAACTCCATGGTTTTAACGGCAATATTCAAGTAATAATTGATTGGTTTCTCTTCTACCTACATAAGCAGGGTCGAATTCATCGCCTAGCCATTCAAGCATTTCCTCATATTCATCATGCTCTGGATCTTCCATGATTTTCAGCAAGTTCGCATAGCCCCAGATGCCACCACAATCTTCAGGTGGGCAAGCACGTTTAGCAGTGACACTGTAAGGGAGCTTTTTTGCAGGATCAAAGTCTAGAATTTTTTCCAGAATAATTTTATGCATCCAGCCATCACCAAAATCATACTCATAGATTATGCTATCTTTTTCGGCTTTGAGTAAGGTTGATAAACGGACGGTATTCTCCTCGATCATTTCGAAACCTTCTATTTCAAAGTCTTCATCTTTAATGCCATAGAACTTTTTATCCTGAGATATAAATTGATGCAAGTGAGAGTCCGTCCAGCCCATGCTTATTTGCAGAGCGGTATGGAAAACATCTAACTTAATATCACTGTTAACTAACAAACGCCGCCAAATGGGTGGTTTAGAACCCTCCAATGATATTTTTAGCTGATAAGTGAAACGTAATTGTTGGGTGTTCATAGTCTTGTTTCAGTGTAAGGTTAAATTGACACAGCTAAAGGGGAGAGGCTTGCTTGCATCAGTAAGCTGGTTTTTTTGTATGCATAGCTTATGGTGCAAAAATCCTATACAGCAAGAGTATATAAGATTAAGAGATAGAGTATAAGCTAGAATTGAAAAAAAGGGGATTAGTGTCAATTATTCTACAATCACGGGGAGTCGCTATTTTTGC
>DUBW01000021.1:303-1566 GCA_012960135.1 Methyloprofundus sp. | reverse complement strand
TCCGATTCCGACAAAACAACGGCCCTACGCCTTCTGGGGACTACCAGCCATCGCGTTCGCTCTCCATAGCTGGCAGCAATTGGTATTGTTAAGGCTGGAATTCAGGAGAATCATAAATCAACGACCAGAAGTATAGTATACGCGGTTCGGGAGCTGGTCCTGTAACCAGGCTTGTCAGCAGCGACTGATTTCAGGCTATATCTGTAAAAATAGAGGAAAAATGAAAAGTATAATTAATGGAATATGTTTAGCGCTATTATTGTCAAATAATGCATCGGCAAAAGAAGAAAATAAAGGAGATGTGGAAGTTTTAGCAAAATCTACTACAAGCTGGGACGGTTCAAATTTGCCAAACTACCCCAATGGAAAACTGGAAATATCAATATTGAAAATCGTAATCCCCCCCGGCGCAAAATTACCGTTACATAAACACCCAGTGATTAACGCAGGCTTGTTACTAACGGGTGAATTAACAGTAATGACGGAAGACAAAACGACATTGCACATGAAAGCTGGAGATACTATTATCGAACTTGTAAATAAATGGCATTTCGGAAAGAATGAAGGCAATGTACCCGCAGAAATTATAGTTTTCTATGCTGGCATACAAGGTGAACCATTAAGTATTGAAAAGTAAGGAAAAATATATAACAAGGCAAGGGTTTACACGCCATTGTTGCACAAAAATTCTCTATAACCGCTACCGCTGTGCAACTGAGCAAGACATTCAGGTTATAGGGAAACCTATAAAACAGCAACTTTTTGAAAAAAGGTAACTACTCAGCGTAAATAATTAAAAAAGTTCTTGGCATGGCTTTAGGCCACAGGTTTTGGCTAAAAAGAATAATCCCGATGCACAAAATTTTTCTGACCTTGGATCTCCTGGCTGGGTTAAGAGCTGTATGAGTTGTCATGCAGGTGGTGGCTGGGCAGAAAAAGATCGTGATGGCATACGCTATGATGAGAAAGATCCGGCTGATATAAAACCACTGGATGGCGATTATTATAATCGTATGACCATGCCTAACGGCCAGTCACATGTTATGCTCTGGGACTGGAAAAAAAGTGGTGTCGGTGAAGCGGATTGTATGTTCTGTCATGTGGATTTCGACACTTTAAAAACGCCAGAAGATAGTGGCCTAGAAGTAATGCTATCGCCAAGAAAAGCGCGTCAGGCATTTACTACGGAAGGATTTTTCTGCCAGGCAGCTTCGGGTCTACTAGAAAATGTTGTTGATAAAGATGGCAAGAACCTTATGATTG
>DUBW01000021.1:0-277 GCA_012960135.1 Methyloprofundus sp. | reverse complement strand
ATCCTGGCATGCTGATGCATTTGATGAAAATGGCAGAACAACGATCCCGATGTTACGCTTTCCAGCTAATAAAAACTGCATGGAGTGTCATACAACCAGTAACTCTCGTCGTGGTTTCTATGGTTTTGGTGAATCAGCCAAGGCAACTATAGCCAGTGTAGGCGAAGCAGTCTCCGATGGCGTTCTTGAAGATGATTATCAGGATGATGTGCATAAAGGTAAAACCTATACGGATGATAATGGTCAGACGCGGGATATAGAAAACTGTAATAGCTGT
>DUBW01000020.1 GCA_012960135.1 Methyloprofundus sp. | reverse complement strand
AGATTATTAACTCAAGTTTTGGTATTCAATTTAGTGAAAATAACACAAAGTTTTAGGACTTGCTAGTTCAGTTGATAAAGTGATGGATAAAACTGGAGAATACATAAACTACTCTTGTGTGCATGCGCTACAATTACAGTCCCTTATAATGGCACCCAATATTTAGACCAATACCTAAGGAGCGATTTAGCTCAAAATATAGGTTAATTATAGGGGGTGTTATTATGAGTACAAAACAAAAAAACGCTCAGTGCAAGATTTAAGGCGAAGGTTGCCTTAGAAGCCTATAAAGGCGAAAAAAACAGCAGCAGAGCTAATTTCCACCCATAAAATCTCTTCAGGCCAGATTAAATTGTTTAGCCGATGAAACAGTGTAGTTATTCGAATCAGGACGTGTTAAAGCCGTTGATGAGGATGCATTGATCTCACCTCTCTATGAAGAAATAGAGGGGTTAAAGGTCGAATTAGACTGGCTTAAAAAAACGGTAACGAATCCTATTGAGCTTAAGCGAAAAGGAATAGAGCAGAGTAGAAGCCATTAGTATTCGTCGTCAGCGTGAGCAGTTGGGCGGTATTTTTCAAGGTAGTTGTCACCTAGATTATCAAACACCAAATGAAGTACATTTTTCATGAGAATGTTAGATATTTCTCCTTATTATTTGGAGAATATAGTCTTGACAATGGGGTCCACATTTATAATGTCGGCTTACATAACCCAGCCAGAGCAGCTAATAACCTACATATTCTCGAGAAAGCTTGAAATGTCTGCCTTTTTTTAATCTTGCTGATCTAACAGTGAGCCACCACTTTTTCCTTGAACATCTACCCATAAATAGGGTAATCCAAGTTGTGCTAGCCATTGAGTGCCTAAGCTTTCTTTGAGCATGGCAATGGTCGCGGCACTGCCTGCTACAACACATAATTCACTGACCACGCTAACAGCGGCTAAATGACTAACCGGCCAGCCAGTTCGAGGGTTAAATACATGGCCGTAACGCTGATTATTAACAACAATGCAACGCTCATAATCACCGCTGCTTGCTAATGCTCCCTGGCTTAAGTTTATTTTTTGTATTACTTGTTGCTGTTCTCGTGGGTGTTGAATCCCTACTACCCAGGGCTGGCCATTAGCGTGTGGACCTACAACTCTAATATCGCCACCCAGATTGATAATGCCATATTGCATACCTGATTCCTGAGCTATAATAGCAGCACGATCAACGGCATATTCTTTAACAATACCTCCAAAATCAAGCTCAAATCCCGGTTCAGGGAATTCTAGATGCGGTGCCGACCAATTTACACGTTGCCAGCCTATTCTATTACGTATAGCAGCTATCTGTTGTTCATCTGGCAGGGCATGTTGTTGAAACTGCCAGATATGGCGTAAAATGCCAGAAGTTATATCAAATAATCCACCGCTTTGTTGATAACAGGTTGTAGCATAATTTAATAAACTAACGGTTTCATCATCCACTCGGATTTTGCCGCCTTTTGCAGCTAGACGATTGATTTTAGAAAGCAGACTATCAGATCGGTAACGTGAATATTTTAGTTCCAGGCGATTAACATCGGTGATAACTGCCGCTGAAATGTTTTTGGCTAGCTGCGTATTTTGCGCATATAACTGAATAGTACAGGCTGTGCCCATCGCCTTGAATTCATAATGAAATAATTGCATCGTTGTAAAGTGGATTTCTTATCTGTTTAGAAGCTGAAATTCCAGGTAACACTTAATGCACCATCACGCGCAAGCTGATAACCCTTAAAATCATCACCTGCCGGTTGCAACCATTCGAAACTAACGCTATTTCCCACCAGATCACCTTTTACCACACGTGCTGTTAAGCCAAAACCAACATCCCAGAAACTGCCGCCATAATTATCTGGATAATCCATAGGTCCAGCTCCGGCATTAAAACCGTTATAGTCTCCGTGTATTGAATCCTGCCAGGTATAAACACCACGTAATGATGCAGAGAGCCACGGCGTGATATTATAATTTCCCCAGGTTGTCGCCTGGAAAATATTGCCCAGTCGATAACCGCTGCGGTTTTCCTCTTGCATGCGCACCGTTCCACTGAGCTGTGCTCCCCATGACCAATCAGCGTACATGCCGTTATAGGTCACACTGGGTAAAAAATCCCAGGTACCGCTACCCAGCTGCATACCAAAATGTATCAAACCACCATCTGTTCGTGCAATCCGTCTAAACTCCAGATCTACAGCGCCTGTCGGTGCGCTAAACATTAAACCCATATGCACTTCATGCCCCGGCTGATTCCAGATATCGACTAAAGCCCCGAACAAGGTGTCACCTACTCCTCCTGTTTCATGTCCGCCAATACCAGTATGCTCATGTACATCAAGACTGGGAGGAGGACGTCCCTCTAGTTCGCGTATATGCATACTCTTGGAAACAAACTGTGGCATTAACATCAGGTTTAACCAGTCGGTGGGGGCATACATGATATTGAGCATACTCATGGTCATATTCATGTCACTAGGTGTAAAACGACAGGGTAGCGCATCACTACAGCCATTTTGTACCACGTCCAGATCGCGTGCAGGATTTTTTCCATGGCGCATTCCGTCACCTGTAGCACCATACATAAATTGATAACCAATCATCCAGCTATCCGCTTGTGGCATCATATGAGCAAAACGCAATCCTGCCGGGACATTATGCATATGTTGTTGGTGATCGTCACTACCGTGATGATGGCTATTATGACTCAATGAATTAGCCGCTGCGGACAGGTCAACGGTTAAGGCTGCACTGGCGACATAGTAGTCAAAATTTGCGTAGGCGCCCGCTCCACCACCGCCTAATTTCAGGCCGCCGGCATGTGAGTAGTATTCAAAGCTGGCTTGTAAACCAATCCCGCGAGAAAATTGTTTGGTAATGCTCAAGCCTCCACTAAGTGCACCGAATCCTGATAATCGATGGTCGCTGGAGAAATTATCTGGCAATTTTGATGCATCAAATGGGATGGTTTTATTGCGTACATTAAGTTCACTTTCATCAACCATATTACCTTGAGCATCAAGCAAATTATAATTTGCATCACGAACATATTCCACACCGTTATCCGGATTGCTGGCATCGACCCAGATTTCACGCCCCTGATCATCAACTGCCTGCTGACTATAAGCTTGTTCCACGGTTAAATAAGGCTGATAAAAATTAGCCGCATTCTGACTGTAATAGCGAATCCTAGGGGTGACCGTCCAGCCAAGGCCTAAAGGTTGTACCCAGTCAGCTTCGAAAATATGGGCATTGATTCCCCAGTCATCATGAGAAAATTGATAGCTTAAATGGACAGCTGCATCAAGAGGCTCTACATACTGCACATATTTTCCGCCGATAGCCATTTGATTACGCCTGTCTGGCCTTTGCTCCATTAAGGCTTGAACATCGCCCCTCAGCACTTCTTGTCCACTTTCTATTTGGTCGGGATCAACGAATATAGCGGTCACGACTTTATAGGGATTACCTAGATAACCACTGCTGTTAATATAGCTAAGAGTCGCATCGAGTACTGCGTTTTTATTGAGTACCTGGCTAATGCCAACATTGGTAGCCCAATCCTGGCGATGGCCATGAAAAATCTCGGAACCGCCGCGTAATTCAATTTGATCTATATACGCTGCTTTTGTTATGTAGGGGGTTGCATCATGGTCAAGTATGGCCGATGTGTTGCTATAGGTATAATTGAGCCCGGCATTCAGGCTGGTAAGTTTTTGATTTAAATCCCAGCGCCCGATAATTCCACCAAATCCTGATGTATAATCGCGTTCTATTGAGACTCCACCAGTCAGGTCCAAAGCTACTTCATCCCATTCATAACCCAGCCGTATATCTACTTGATTCCGGGTTTCTGGGGATGCTGTTGATAACACCTCAACCGTTTGAGTATTGGGTATTGCAGCTTGCCCGGAGCTGAATTGACTGAGTGGAAGTAAATCCCGATTCAGCGCAATATTACCGGTGATTAACGGAGAGGCTCCAACCGTAGTAACGCCATCTGGAGTATTGACTAATATGGGCGAATTCCCACCTGTTACTATAGGCGCTGAAGTAACAGGAGTAGCACCTGACCAGGTGTCCTGCACATAATTAAAGGAAAATCTTATTCTATCAGCCAGGCTTAGATTGGATCTTAAATGAATAGTATCTACTTCAATCGGAGCTAGGCCACTATTTATATTGATTAAGTCACGCCCGCCCTCCTGATAATGACTATACTGGAAATCAACACTGTTGACTTCTAGTGCCTTAACGGGAGAAGAGACTAGTCCTGGTAATACTAATGCAGCGGAGGTTAAAGCCTGTAGTGCATTGTTTTTAGCAGGGGCAGGGCGTTTAATAGCAGCCACAACCACCACCGCCGCCAGCGCTGATGGCTCCAGCTGCTTCACGACTGCCATACGCATGGCCACGCAGGCTGTTCTGCATAGGGTGAGGGTCGATAGCCATATGTGGTTTGGCTAGATTACCTCGTTCCCACGGCGCTACTGAGCTACAGGCGATTGATGACAAGAGTAAAATTGTCGATAACACTAGTTTAAGTGGATTAGTTATGTTCATTAATAAGCGGGGATAGTTATCGATCATGAGCGTTCTTTGCGAATTTTAGACGTCCATGTCTTGCCGCTTGTAATGGCTATGTCCTACCTTTATATTTTAGCTGTGTCATCAGCTTATACTTTGCTGATGAAAAATAAGTGTTTTTAGCGAGAGTTTGTATTTCTGACACAAAACTGCAACGACTACATTAGTAGAATTGCCCTCCATGAGCGTGGCGAATAATTACTGTGTCTCATCGGTCATAGCAGGTTCGGCTAACAACTGTTGAACTTCATCAAGCAGCTGCTCACTATCCCCTGAGCGAAAACCTAAGTGCACATAACGGATGACACCGTTGCGGTCAATTAGATAGGAAGAGGGCATTGCACGTACATTTAAATCTGTTGCACATTGTTTTGTCTGGTCACTAGCTAACATAAATTCTGCAGGATAGCGTTGTAAAAATTTTGTAGCATCTGCTACATGCTCATCCATGTTAACCCCAATTACAACCAGGCCATCTGCCTGCAGATCACGATGCAGTTGATTTAAAAATGAAAATGATTTGGCGCAAGGTGGACACCAGGAAGCCCAGAAGTCCAGATAAACAACTTGACCTGCATATTGTTTAAGATTTGTTTTTTGCTCAGATGTTAGCGAACTCAGTGCACAGGGAGGGCTAATTTGACCTGATTCGCCAGTAGATGCAATAGCAGTAAAGCTGATGCATGCCAGGCCAGTCAAGCATAGTGTGCGTTTCGCTAACAATCGCAAGAAAAAATAATAGGATTTGAAATAAAGCATGAGTTTTATTTACTGAATTTGTCTTACGACAATATCCGTACCAGTGTGTATGTTTTCGGCAGTTAAACAGTGCCAAACTAAATTAAATCTTCTCGGTCCCGCAGCTGTTTTATCCACCATAACCGAGTAAACCCCAAGGCCAGCATCTAGTTCAATGGCCTGGCTATAATCAGCGTCGCCTGAAACAGGATCAGTAATACTGATTGCTTTGAGACCTTTATAAATTTGCACGCTAAGCAATAATCCATCAACAGGCTCTGATTGATCTTTAATCTGTACTCTTAGTTTTGCTGGATTTCCATTGCCATCATCATAACAGGTGATATGTGCTAAGTCGGTTGCACTGGGGTTGCCACCCAGCGGGTTTAATGTTGCACTACCGTTATGTGCATGCGCAGTACTATATATTCCAATGCTTAATATAGCCGCACTTAGTGCTGCTTTGCTTAGTAATCGATTGCTCATGGATTATCCTCAGTTTTTTTAACACATAAAAAGCGCTGCCTATTATAATACACAAAGTACTATTTTTTAAACTGGCGCACAATTTAACTTTATTAAAACACTCCTGTGTATAAAGCACTGGAGTGTTTTAATGGGAATAAATAATCTATTTTATTCAGGTAGCGGCCATACTTGTTCGCCGTTAATTATTATAGGCATGTCGCGATTGATCTGTGCCGCTGTTGGTGTTACGATCACGTCAACGCCCTCGCCACAGTCTTCGGGCATGGGACTAGTGCGATTTACCTTAAGGGTTGCTGGGGAATCATCACCTTTAGAACCTGGGATTTGAAATTTTGATCCTTCTACTGCAACTGACCAGATGTTAAGAGCATTTGTAGAGAACTCAGAAGCTTTAGTGATTACGCAGATATCCGCAATGTTAGTTCTAAATGTAACGCTTTTGGCACATGATGTTTCGTCAATTACCACTCCACTGGTTCTAAAAGGGAGTACTGCGGCTAGGTTATTTTGCAAACCTGGACCGCCACCCATCCAATAACCAACAGTGTTTCCAAGTGGGGTATTGATTTCATCTTGGTATCCAAAAACATCCTTATTAGAAATTGACTGTACCGGGCTTCCCCAGTTAGTCACAAAATCAATCACTTTTTTATCTGAAGCTACACCATCAACGGTTAGCGTTGAATCTACGCCATCAGGGAACACAACAACCGTGCCTAATAGATCAAGGGCCACGCCGTCGTCCGTCTTACACGTATGTCCGATAACTTCAGCATTATAATCGCTACCATGACGACTACCATTTTCGTCAATAACTGGAGTTTTGAAGCGTGTATGGGCAAAGTTGCTTTGGCTAGCGACCAGTACGGCACTCGTTAATGAAAAAAGTATAATTTTCTTTATAGATATATTTTCAAGCATTCATCTTCTCTAATGTGTGTTAATAAAAGTAGGCCAGCATAAAACATTTATACTGACTTAAAGTAAGCATTTTTTGTGCCATAAAATATCAAGATAAATATATGCACGGATTTATCTACTCTTAAAAGGATTAATTACTTTTATAACAGACTGTTGTATTGATTTAAGCTCAGGTATTTAAATTAATTTCGGACTATGTAAAAAACTAACTAGACTCTAGACTCAATTGAAATCTAGTGAAAAAGGGGCTATATTCTATCTAGATCAGGGCATATAACATAGTTATGTTCATTAGGGTGCTTGAAAAGCAGATTTTTATGAGAAATGGGACTTATACCGTCTAATAATAAGTTATATAACAAAGTTTAATTTAACGGCAGGCGTATATCAGTTTTTTATTATATAGAACCTATCCAATAGGATAAATCTATGAAAAAGTTAATCTGCGAGATGTGACAGGGGTCTAAAATACTTTCCAGGCTATCACTCATAAGCGATGTTGATAATCGAGATATCATTTGAGGTTAATTTAGCGTGTAAGAATAAAGTATTCAGACTCAATGTATGAGAATTCCTGTCTCTTTATGATGCATAAAAATATTAACGCACTAACAACCTGGCATATGCAGGTATTTTCAAGTTATAACGGATTTATTTAGATAATGTACCGGCCAAGTATTTTAAAAAAGTAAGGTTTCAGCTATGACAGCGATTTAAACTTACAATTTTCTCTTTTAATTAAACAAGTGGTATATGAAATATTATTTTTTAATAGTTGTTGCAGGGTTTATGTTGGCGAGTAATGTTGCTGCAGAGGAACCCGTCTGGAATGATTATGCCCGTTTATTAATAGCTGTTAAGCAAGGCGAGAAGCATGGTACGACATTAACTTTAGTCGATTATGCCGCTTTAAAAAAGAGTGGATTGCTAGACAAAGTCTATCAGCAGCTTTCTAGTTTTCCTGTGGGGTCACTTAGCGGTAAAGAAGAGAAACTGGCTTTCTATATTAATAGCTATAATATTCTGGCGCTAAAAATGGTAGTTGATCATTGGCCTTTAGAAAGCATTAAAGATGTCGGTAATTTTTTTAGTCCTGTATGGGGAAAAGAAGCGGGAACAATTGGGGGTAAAAGCGTTTCTTTAGATGATATCGAGAATAAAATGATTAGACCCATGGGCGAGCCGCGCATTCATTTGGCTATAGTCTGTGCATCAGTCAGTTGCCCTGATTTAAGAAACGAGCCTTATATGGCATCGGTACTCAATAAACAGCTTGATGCGCAAGTCAGTGGCTTCCTGCGTAATGATAAAAAGGGTTTATATATCACTAAAGACGAGATCGTTGTTTCCAAGATATTTAAATGGTTTAAACAGGATTTCGATAAAGTAGGGGGGGTAGATAGGTTTATTCGCGGCTATCGTTCGGACTTGCCGGTATCCTATCCTATAGATGCGGAAATTGATTATGACTGGTCAGTGAATGGTATCGTTAAATGACTCGCAGATTTACCATGTAAATAGGATGGATAATTGAGCATGTCAACACATGTCTACTGCTGCGGGTCGTATTAAAGCAGTAGACATTGTCGATTCAATGCTGAATTTATTCTATTACTTGAAACCAGCCTTTTGTACGTTTGCAAAAGCCCACAAGTGCTAACATCAAAGGTACTTCAATCAGCACACCAACCACCGTTGCCAGCGCTGCACCGGATGACAGACCAAATAACATCACTGCGGTAGCGATCGCTACTTCAAAATGATTGGACGCACCGATCAAGGCCGATGGTGCGGCATTTTCATAAGAAAGCCCCCAGGCTTTTGCTGCCATATAGGTGATGGTAAAGATCAGCAGGGTTTGTAAGGCTAAAGGAATGGCAATCCATAAAATGGTTAATGGGTTGTCAATAATGACGGAGCCTTTAAAGGAAAAAAGTAAAACTAGCGTCAATAATAAGGCAATGATCGTGATCGGGGTCAGGATATGTAAAAATTGCTGTTCAAACCAGCTCAAGCCTTTGTGCGCAATCACCCATTTGCGTGAAAAGTAGCCCGCGAACAAGGGCAAGGCGACATAAATACTAATGGATAATAACAGTGCCTCCCACGGCACTGGTAATTGCCCCACACCCAACAGAAAGCCACCAATAACACCATATAGCACCAGCATAATCAGCGAATTGATGGCAACCATTACCAGAGTATGTCCGGCATTACCTTTAGCTAGATAACCCCAGACTAAGACCATAGCGGTACACGGTGCCACCCCCAGTAGAATACAACCAGCGAGATAGCTACGCCAGAGCGGGACTTGGAGCATTTTGATGCCTTCATGCATCACCACTGTGCCCGATCCATAATGATTGCCTATAGGCAAATCTAAACCAAAGGGCATTTTTATTAAATCAACTGCATCCGCTCCAATAAACTGCTGGAACAATATGCCCAGAAAAAAATAAGCAATGGCATACATGGTAAAGGGTTTAATAGCCCAGTTGACAATCAAGGTCAGCGTAACTGGCTTGATGCTTTTTCCTGCTTTTACCACTTCAGCAAAATCAATTTTCACCATAATCGGATACATCATAAAAAAAAGACACACAGCAATGGGTAGGGAGATGACTGGCGCACCATTAATATTGATGCTCATACCATCCAGTGTTTTGGCAAATTTCGGGGTATAAGCCCCGAGCAGAATACCTGCGCCGATACACAAAGCTACCCAAAGTGTCAGATAGCGTTCAAAAAAGCCCATGTTATGTTGTTTTTCTATCATGATTTAGTTCTCACCTTCGGTTAAAGATAGTTTGCCAATGGTATTAAGTTTTTCCGTCAGTTCTTCGGGGAGCATTGTTTCCAGGGGTAATGCCAACATTTTTTGCACACGCAGCTGCAACAGGTCAAAGGTTTCTTCAAAGGCGGTAATCTTTTCTTCTTCTGAGCCTTCGACATGCCCTGGATCCGATACACCCCAATGCGTCCGGATGGCTTTACTCAGATAAACAGGACAGGTTTCATCTGCTGCGTTATCACAAACAGTAATCACAATATCCATCGGAATATCTTCAAAATCTTTCCAGGACTGGCTTTGGTAGCCTTCGGGCGGTAAATTATGGCGATTTAAAGTTGCCAATGCGCCTGTATTGATTCTTCCAATAGGATGACTGCCCGCCGAATAGGCCTTAATGCGACCTTTCCCTAAATGATTCAACAGGGCTTCGCCGATAACGCTACGACAAGAATTACCAGTGCAGATTACAAATATATTTAACATGTTTATTCCTTTTCTATCATACGCAGGTAAGGCATGAACTTTTGCGAGTAAGCCTAGCCACAACAGGATGTTTGCTTATTTTCCGCGGGCCGACAAGCAACAGTATTTTCATCATCAGATACCGGTATTTGATCGTTAAAAGTCGGGATTTCACTTAGTGAATGAAACGATTCCCAGGCAATGCCCTGAGGGTCAGTAATCCAGTATTTATCCGAACGTGCATAACAGCAGGCTGTACTTTCCTGAGCTTCAATTGGCACCTGTGTGGCATCCAGTTGTTGTTTGATCGCCTGTAATTCCTGTTCATTCTCTGTCTGAATACCCAGATGATCGAGACCAAGCTTTTGACTACGATTAGAAATTGCAAAATTCACCCGCGGGTCATCCAGCATCCATTTTGCATAGTCCTCATGCTGTAGGGTTGGCTGGCAGCCAAACATCGTACTGTAAAATGCAATATTCTGCTTCAGGTCTTCTACTGCAAGGTGAATATGTAATCGTTTCATTAGACTTCCTATGAAGATAAATTAATATGCGTATAAGCATATATTAATAGTAAAAAAATTAGCAACAAATGAGTTTGTCAGGGCGGTTGTTCATTGTTTGCAAGCGTTGCAGATCGTCTTTAAAAAGCTTAGTGGATTCGACAGTCGCCAAGACATTCTTTAACAAAGAAGTCGTCCAGTTAGGTAACTCAGGGTTAATCTGATAATAAACCCATTGACCCTCGCGGCTGTCCTGCAATAAACTGCATAGCCTTAGTGATGCCAGATGGCGAGAAATTTTAGGTTGCGATAAAGCCAGTGCAACTGTTAGTTCGCAGACGCACAGTTTGCCTTCTTTTTGCAACAGAGTGATACAACGCAAGCGTGTATCATCGGATAAACATTTAAAAAATTGTGGGGGGGTCATAAATTATCTCACCTTGATATACGTATAAGCATATATATGTAAAGTTGCAATTGCAACTCTTTTTGCTGCGTTGAGTTTATTTAGGCAATATGTCACCCAAGCGTTATATTGAACGAGCACTAAAGCAAAATAACCCATTATCTATTTGATTATTTGTTTTCAGGCGTCTTATAGAACTATTAATGGTTTCTAAACCAAGGGGCATAGGGTGTGTTGATGATCAATGCGCATCAATTGAGTTGAATTTACAAAACTAAATAATAAACTCTCACTCTGTTGTAAGAAATCCTGTACATTTACGACCTATAAATATACTCAAATACGAATTCGTCTCTTTATTAGGAGTTTTTATGACCGACACTAGCATTAGTGACTCAGTGCAAAATTATTACGGGCAAGTGCTTAAATCCAGCCAGGACTTAAAAACAAGTGCTTGTTGTACCTTAGATTCTATTCCCCAGCATTTACGGCCTTTATTGTCCGACTTACATCCTGAGGTTGTGGAGCGTTATTATGGCTGCGGCACACCGTTACCACCTGCGTTAGACGGCGCTACGGTCCTGGATCTTGGCTGTGGTACCGGGCGCGACTGTTATTTATTGTCGCGTTTAGTTGGCGAATCAGGGCGCGTGATAGGCATTGATATGACGACAGAACAATTGGCTATCGCTAAAGAGCATTGCGACTGGCATGCTCAACGTTATGGTTATGCCAGTTCTAATGTCGAATTTAAGCAGGGCTACATGGAAGATCTGGCGACTGCTGGTATTGCCGATAACTCTATAGATTTGGTGGTATCGAATTGTGTGATTAATTTATCCCCAGATAAGAAACAGGTTTTAGCTGAAATTTTACGGGTATTAAAACCCGGTGGCGAAATCTATTTTTCTGATGTTTATGCTGATCGACGTATACCGCAGGCGCTAAAAATTGAGCCCGTATTATTAGGTGAATGCCTGGGCGGCGCTTTATATTGGGAAGACTTTCGCCGCATAATGCAGGAGTTAGGCTGTCCCGATGTGCGCGTGGTAAAGGAAAGCCCAATCGCATTGGAAGACCCAGAAGTGGACGCCAAAATTGGCATGGTGAATTTCCGTTCCGTGACTATTCGAGCCTTTAAAATATCCTTAGAAGATCGTTGTGAAGACTTTGGTCAGCTTGCTATCTATAAAGGCACGATCACTGAATACCCACATGCTTTCGACCTGGATGATCACCATCATTTTGAAACGGGTAAGCCTTTACGTGTCTGTGGTAATACTTTTGAGATGCTCACTTTAGGCCGTTATGCAATGCATTTTGAGTTGATAGGTAATAAGTCGCAGCATTTCGGTTTATTTGATTGTGCGCCACCAAATACCAGTATATCGCTAGAATCTGGGGCCGCATGTTGCTGATGATCGTACAAGAATAACAGCAAGGGAATTAGTTTATGAGTGGTGCAATCGCAGTATTTGTTAAAACCCCAGGACTTTCACAGGTAAAGACCCGCCTCGCGGCTACAATCGGCAAGGAAGCAGCCGAAGCTTTTCATCTTGCATCTGCTCAGTCAGTATCTTCAGTGGTTCAGGAGTTAAGTAAGCTGGCGGATGTGCGGAGTTATTATGCGGTAGCTGAGCAAACAGCGTTACAGCATAGTTACTACTGGCAAGACTTAGCGTGTGTCTGGCAAGGAGAGGGCGGTCTGGGTGAGCGCATGGCACATATTTATCAGACCCTGCTAGCAGAGCATGATTTTGTGATACTGGTTGGTGCCGATATTCCCCAGATGACGAGCGCTGAGCTGCTGATTGCATCGACCTGGTTACCGCATGCAGAGCAGGCGCGCTTTGTATTTGCTCCCAGTGTTGACGGGGGATTCTGGGCATTCGGTGGAAATTGCAATATACCTGAGAATATCTGGACAGATGTGGTTTACAGCCAAGTCGATACGGGTACGCAATTTTTCAACAAAATCGTGCAATATGGTGAGGTTAAGACTTTAGCCTCTTTATGTGATGTGGATAAAGCGCATGATTTATTACCCTGTCGCGATGCTTTGCTAAATCTTCCTGAGCCATTACCTGAGCAATATGAACTTATCCGTTTTCTGGATGTAATGCAGCTCAACTTTACTTAATATTAATAAACGGTATTAAAATGCGTGACGTCAAACCCTTATTACTGAATAGTGATTTCCCCCCGATTCATCGAGGCAAGTTAAAGACCTTGCAAATGAATTTGGGATATTTGTGTAATTTGAGTTGTACGCATTGTCATGTCAATGCCGGGCCGAACCGGACCGAATTAATGGCGCGTGAAACGATGCAAATTGCCTTACAATTTGCGGCTAAACATCAGCTTGAATTTCTGGATTTAACAGGCGGTTCGCCGGAAATGAACCCCGATTTTCGCTGGCTAGTGCAGGCCGCCAGAGATCAGGGCCTGCATGTAATGGATCGCTGTAATCCTACCATTCTGGTCGAACCTGGTTATGAAGATATGGCTGAATTCCTGGCAGCGCAGCAGGTTGAAGTGATAGCCTCATTGCCTTGTTATATGGAAGATAATGTTGATGCACAAAGAGGTAAAGGGGTGTTTAACGCATCGATAAAAGCCCTGCAAAAACTTAATCAATTGGGTTATGGCCAGGCGGGTGGCGACTTAATATTAAACCTGGTCTTTAATCCGCAAGGTATGGCTTTACCTTCACCACAATTACAACTGGAAGAGTCCTATCGCACTTTTCTTAGTGAGCATTTTGATCTGCAATTTAATCAATTGTTTACCATTACGAATATGCCGATTCAGCGCTTTGGTGCTGTATTACAGGCTAAAGGTCAGTTTGATGAATATATGACACTATTGAAACAATCCTATCAGGCGCAAAACCTCGAGCAATTAATGTGTAAAAGCTTATTAAGCGTGGATTGGCAGGGCTATGTTTATGATTGTGATTTTAATCAAATGCTGGACATGCCGTTAGCAGGAAAGCGTACTCACCTGAGTAAGTTACTAAATCACATGCCAGATGGGCTGCCTATTACTGTGGCAGAGCATTGTTATGGGTGTACTGCTGGGCAAGGATCGAGTTGTACGGGTGTATTAACAAATTAAGCAGTTAGAACTAGAAACTTCTACGACTTAACAATGAGTGCTGATTAAAACAGTTTAACTGTCAGTTTATATTTGTTATTTTCTGGGGAATTACCATGAAATGTATTACCTCACATCCACGCTGGATAGTACCTAAAAATTACCGATGACTTACATCAGGCTGGTATAGATGACTGGTTTATCCACGTACTCAGTCATAATGAGGCGGTACTTAAAAAAGAAAAAATCCATTCTAGTAATTATCTTGAACAGTTAGATCTCATGCGTCATGGCATTCTGGGTATGATTTCAGGTTTTGCAGTTGGAGTAATTGCCGCTGGATTGGTTAATACAACTGAATTGTTTGGTCCGGATATGCTTAATAGTGCTTATTTTTCTATTATCTTGTTTTTTACCTTCTTCGGTTCCTGGGGAGGTGGCCTAACAGGCGTTGCGACATTAATGGAGCTTACCTTGCTCTTTGAACGTGGGTTATCGTTGAGTTCCTTGAGGACGCGCCTAAGGCGCTTTGAGAAGAGAAAATTTCTACTCTAAACCGGATCATGCTTCTGACAAATTTTCTCGCTATCATTTTTACTTAATTTTTCCTGAGTTAACTCACAGAAAAAACTATGTGATTTTGTACTAAAGTTTTTACAGGTTTTACAGACACCAAAAGAGTTTGAATCATTAGATTTTTGCAGTGCTCTAAGTGCCTCAATAAAAAGTTCTTCCCCAGCTACTATTGAAGAATTCGCTGATACAACTGCTGATGCTTTATTGAATAGCTCAGTAGGCTTTGCTTTCTTTAAAATATTACGCCCTTTCTGAAGCAGAAAGGACATGAAAAACACGCTTATCCAAAGTATCCTGATTTTTTTTATATAGGCTCTTTCTTCAAGAATAATAAGCGACTGAGAAACCGTCCCACGTGTCATACCTAAAAAATTTGCAATAGCTGCTGGAGTGTCACTGTATTTATTACATAAAGATAAATATTCCAGCACCTGAAGATGCACGAGCTGCAATTTTAACTCGGTACATCCCGGCCTTATCAGTGCGGCCATACACTCAATGACTTCAAATATATTAGCTTTATTCATGGCCTCAAATTTATTTATATTTCCTGCTTTGAAGGGATATGAATGAAAGGATTTTTGTAAGGCAGAGTACACATAAATAAGCTGTTTTTTTGCAGATGTGTCAGTCAGTACCTCTTCAATGATAGTGTTCGCTTTGTTGAATAATTCAGTTGTACGCGCCTGTTTTAAAATAGCGTAACCAGGCGGGAGTATCTGCACATGAATGACACGTCTATCAGCTCGCCACCGACTTTTTTGGGATATACACATGAAAACTGCTCACTTTTTTGATACCTACGCCAAAACATCTATAGTGCAGAACACTGCATTTTGATGTGGTTCTTGATGATAAAGGTGTTGTCAAAGCATTGGTTTATGTGTAATCATGGCTCAAAAGCATAGGCGAAGAACGGGCGGTGGTCACACTAAAGAACTGCATCTTTTGTCACAGTGCAAAAGTATCTGCCGAACCTAGAAAACAAATTGATGAACAGGGTTACGCCATTTACAAGTTAGAAGGTTGTCCAGATTAGTTATTTTATGTTTTAACATTATTATCTGAATATTTCACTTGAGGAAAACAGGAAACAAAATGAAAAAAATAATTCCATTGCAGACACCTTTTTTAGCGGGTGCTGTCGCTTTACTCTTGTCATCCGGTAGTCTTCAGGCAAGTTCAGATAATATGCATAAATTGTATCAAGATAATTGTGCCAGTTGCCACGGTTCGGACCATGGTGGATATCTAGCTCCCGCTTTAAACTCTGAAACTCTAAAAGGCCGTAGTCCTACAGCGTTACGTTCTTTAATTATGACCGGTAGTTTTGAAACCTTAATGCCTCCATTCTATGGCCGTTTGAGTGACAATGATATTCGCTCAATGGTGAAGCATCTGCAGTCTACACCTAAATTAGACAACCCTCCCTGGACTATTAAAGATATGCAAGCGTCTTTAAAAGTCTATGTTAAGGATGAAAGTAAATTACCATCAAAACCTACTTATCAAATTGATAGTATGGATGATTTGATCGGTGTGGCTGCGCGTGGAAAATATGGGCGTGGGACTGGTTCTAAAGCTGTTTTTATCAATAGTAAAACGCATAAGATAGTCGGTGAAATAGAGACAGGAACAGCGGCGCATATTATTGATTTTGATCCGGCAAATGAGCGCTGGGCTTATGTCAAAACAGATACGGCTGAAATATTTAAAGTCGATTTATATTCCATGCAGGCAGTGCGTAGTATTAAAACAGGTTATAACGGACCTAGTATGGGAGTTTCGCGTGATGGTAACTACATCATGGCAGGCTCTTTTATCCCGCATAATGCAGTGATTTTAAATGCGGATTTAGAGCCTTTAAAATTGTTTGAGCTTGAAGGCGTAGATCCTGATGGAAAAATGGTAACATCAGATTCGGGTATGATTATCGGGACACCTTATGCTGATATTTTTGCGATTGCCTTAGAAAATGCTGGTCAAGTCTGGGTTGTTGATTTAAAAGACGGTTTTCCAGTAACCAAAATAAAAAATGTGGGTAGGCATTTACATGATGCATTTTTGACTCATAAAGGGCGTAAATTAATGGTTGCCTCTTATGATGACAGTATCGTCGCTGCTATTGATTTAAAAGATCGTAAAATCATCAAAAAACTGAAAGCAGGCTGTGTACCTCATGTAGGAGGGGGGGCAGCTGTTAAGGTGAATGGTCGTACTTTAGGTTTTGGAACTAATTTTGGAACCTGTGATAACAATACCGTTGTGAGTGTCTGGGATCTGGATAAAATGGAACTGGTTAAGCAGGTGCCTGTTTCCGGCGGTACAGAGTCACCCGCTGCACATGCAAATGCTCCTTATGTTGCGGTTGATGTTATTACTAAAGACAGACGCGCTCGCACCATACAATTAATCGATAAAAAATCATTGGAAGTTGTTAAAACTCTGGATGTGGGTGGCCATGCTTATTTCCCTGAATACAGTGCAGATGGGCAATATTTGTATGTGAGTGCGGGTTATGCAGGGGATGAAGTGGTTGTTTATGATTCACATTCACTGAAAAAAGTGGCTTCAGTACAAATGGAAAGCCCTGCCGGTATTTTTTCAAGAGGTCGTGTTAAATACATGACACGTGGTTTATCCCCTGATGAAATGGAGTAAGGTGATGAACTTACGTTTACTTGTAACGCTGTTATTAACGATGATGTTTTCCGCAACAGCGCAAGCCGCCAGTATTTATGCAGGAAAAGCTAAAGCTGCCGCAGTCTGTGCTCAGTGTCACGGTATCAGATCAACCAGTGCTGACGCTCCCTTTCCACCTTTAGCGGGAAGAGATAAGGAATATCTGGAAATGGCGTTAAAACAATACCGGGATAAAACCCGTGTTTCAGATATTATGAATAATATTGCTGGTTCTTTGTCAGACCGCGACATTAATAATATCGCGTCTTATTACAGTCGTTTAAAACCTTACAACTGATGCATCGCACTATATTCTTGTGTCTTGGCTTACTTAGTCAGGCACAGGTTTTAGCCGACCCTCCGCCTCAGGAACGGCAAGAAACGCTCCGCAATATGCTCAGGCATGATTGCGGAGCCTGCCATGGACTTACTTTAAAAGGTGGGTTAGGTCCTGCTTTATTAGCCAGTGACTTAGCCGCTAAGTCTGATGACTACTTAGTAGATACCATTCAAAATGGACGTAAAGGAACGGCGATGCCACCCTGGAAGCCCTTTATAAGCGAACAAGAAACCCTTTGGTTGGTACAAACAATTCTTAAACGCCACTAGCTTTTTAATCCTGTTATTTTTTCTACTCTCAAAGCATGATCAAATTAAGATTCTCACTCTTTTTATGCCTATTGGTTTCACATGGTGCTGTTGCAGAATATCGTGCAACAGGTGATTTGGGTATTGTTATAGAGCGCGCAAAAGGCAGTGCGCTAATTATCAACACCAGTCAGCGTTCAATACTTGCAAAAATTGAGTCTTTAGGTGATTTATCACATGCATCAGTGGTGTTTTCACGTGACGAACGTTATGCTTTTATTTTTGGACGGGATGGCGGGTTAACTAAAATTGATTTACTACAGGATAAAGTCGCCAAACGCATTATTCAGGCAGGCAATAGTATTGGAGGCGCTATTTCGCAAGATGGCCATTTCATTGCTGTTTCAAATTATACGCCAGGGGGGATCAAAATATTTTTAACTGAAACCTTAGAATTAGTCGCTGAGATTCCAGCAGAATATGGCGAAAATAAACTTTCTAAAGTGGTAGGTTTAGTTGATGCACCGAATCAGCAGTTTGTATTTAGTCTATTTGATGCGGGTGAAATCTGGTTGGTCGATATTAATAATCCTAAAAAACCAGAGATTAAAAAATTTAAAGCCATTGGTAAACAGCCTTACGATGCTTTATTAAGTCCTGATGGTCGTTATTATATTGCTGGCTTATTTGGTGAGCAGGGATTGGCTGTATTGGATTTATGGAATCCTGAAACAGGTGTTAAGAGAATTTTACCCGATTATGGTAAAGAAGATGAAAAACTGCCTGTCTACAAAATGCCACATCTGGAAGGCTGGGCGGTTGCTGGAGACTATATGTTAATTCCTGCGGTAGGTCAGCATGAAGTCTTAGTAATTGATAAACGCTCATGGACTCTGGTTAAGCGTATTCCCGTAGCAGGGCAGCCTGTATTTGTTATGGCTCGACCTGATGGTAGACATATCTGGGTGAATTTTGCTTTTCCGGATAATCAAAAGTTACAAATTATTGATGCTAAAGATTTAACTATAATCAAATCTTTAGCGCCGGGTAAAGCTGTTTTACATATGGAATTTACTCCTCGTGGGGAAGAAGTCTGGGTTTCAGTACGTGATGATAATCAGCTGGTTGTTTATGACACGGAAAGTTTTAAAGAAATTATACGTTTACCCGCTGAAAATCCCAGTGGTATTTTTTTCAGTTCACGAGCACATAAAATGGGTTTGTAATCATGCTAACAGCGATGCATAAACAGTTGCTCAATGATTATCAGCAGGACTTCCCTTTATCACCCACCCCTTATCAAGATATTGCGTCATCTTTAGGGGTTACTGAAGAGGATGTTTTGTTGGCATTTAATGAATTAGCTGATGAACATTTTATCAGTCGTATTGGTTCGATTATTGTGCCCAACCATATAGGTGTGAGTACTTTAGTCGCTATGGCTGTCCCTGTTGAACAATTACAGTCTATTGCCGATATTGTGAGTCGCTATCCTGAAGTTAACCATAATTATGAAAGAGAAAATCGATTTAACCTTTGGTTTGTCATGATTGCCAAGGATGATGAGTATTTACAGTCCGTGATTGAAACGATAGAAACTGAGTCAGGCTTTAATGCAATGCAACTGCCTTTATTAGCCGATTATTTTATTAATTTAGGTTTTGAAATGGACTTTGATGATTGATTTTATTGATCGTCAATTAATAGAGCTGCTACAAGATGGACTGGCAACTGTTTCCAGACCTTATGCCTTGATTGGACAGCAGCTTAATCTTAGTGAGGATGAAGTCATTGTGCGCTTATCCAGACTTAAAGAGCTCGGCTTGATTAAGCGGTTGGGCGTAATCGTTAACCACCGGAAACTAGGCTATTGCGCTAATGCAATGGTGGTTTTTGATGTCCCCGATACTTTAGTTGAACAAATTGCAGGCCATGTCAGTCAGTTTAGCTTTGTAAATCTTTGTTACCTACGGCCCAGGCGTGGTGAGCAATGGCCTTATAATCTGTATTGTATGATTCATGGTAAAAACAGAGAGAAAGTTTTGCAACAACTGGACCATTTAATTTCTTCTTGCGGTTTGTCCTCAGTTAACCATGAGGTACTATTTAGTCGCAAATGTTTTAAACAACGAGGCGCTATTTATAAAGCCGATTCAGAACCAGGAAAGGTTTGATCTAATGGATGAAATAGACAGAAAAATAATTAATCATCTTCAAGGGGGGTTTCCGGTCTGTGAATCCCCCTATCTAGTGGTTGCTACAGAATTAGGGCTGACTGAAACGGTGTTAATTAAGCGTCTTAATGATTTGCTGGAAACCGGGATACTTTCCCGTTTTGGGCCAATGTACCATGCTGAACAAATGGGTGGTGAACTGACTTTAGCCGCTGTTAAAGCTCCGCAAGATCGGTTTGATCAGGTTGCAGAAATGATTAATGCATTGCCCGAGGTCGCACATAATTATGCAAGAAACCATGAATTAAATATGTGGTTTGTTATTGCAACGGATAAGCCAGAGCGACTACCTGAGGTCATTCAAATTATTGAAGAAAAAACAGCTCTATCTGTTTATAACATGCCTAAAATAAAAGAATATTTTGTGGGCCTTAAACTGGAAGCTTAATGAATATAGATAAGATAGACCGGCAAATCATTACAGCAACACAAGCAGGCCTGCCTTTAACGCCACAACCTTATCAAACAATTGCTAATGCATTAGGACTCAGTGCAGAAATGGTGATGCAAAGAATGATGGTTATGCAGGATCAGGGCGTTATTCGCCGAATAGGTGCCGTGCCTAATCATTATCGTTTAGGCTATAAATTTAATGGGATGACTGTCTGGAATATCGCTGATGAGTACATCAATGAAATGGGAGGGCGCATTGGACAGCTGGATTTTGTTAGCCATTGTTATCATCGCCCCAGGCATTTACCTGAATGGCCCTATAACTTATTTGCAATGGTGCACAGTAAATCAGAAGCAGGTGTTAAAGAACAACAGGGAATGATTGCTGAACTGTTAGGCGGCTATAATTTAGGACAAGACGTTTTATACAGTACGCGTATTTTAAAGAAAACAGGTTTGAGAATAGGGCGTTAATTATGTTTAGATTAAGCCAGTATATGCGTGAAGTATTGCATCCAACACCCATAAAGCCAGTGCGAAAACCATCGGGGCCGGTTGTTATCTGGAATTTAATTCGTCGCTGTAATTTAACATGTAAGCATTGTTATACCACTTCAGCAGATATTAATTTCCCCGGAGAATTAACAACCCCTGAGATATATACTGTCATGGATGAGCTAAAAGATTTTAAAGTCCCTGTATTAATTTTATCAGGTGGAGAACCTTTACTGCATCCTGATATATTCGATATTTCTCGCCGCGCCAAAGCGATGGGGTTTTATGTTGCGCTTTCCAGTAATGGTACATTGATTACGCAACAAAACATCAGCCAGATTTCCGAGATAAACTATCAATATGTAGGCGTCAGTCTTGATGGTATTGGTGCAACACATGATAAATTCAGACAGAAACCAGGCTCATTTTCTGCCTCGTTAGCAGGTATTGGTCTATGCAGAGATAATGGAATTAAAGCGGGTATCCGTTTCACATTAACGCAAGATAATGTTGAAGATTTTCCAAATATGTTGAAACTCATGGATGATGAGGACATTGATAAATTTTATTTGTCACATTTGAATTATGGTGGGAGAGGCAATAAAAATCGTAAAGATGATGCCGCTTTTAAGATGACGCGAGATGTGATGGATCAACTCTTTGAGCAATGCTTGAAGTGGGAACAGCAAGGAATAGAGCGAGAAATAGTGACCGGTAATAATGATGCGGATGCGGTTTATTTTTTACATTGGGTCAAGAAAAATTATCCGCAACAAGTAGGTCATATTAAAGCAAAACTGGAGCAATGGGGAGGCAATGCATCAGGCGTTAATGTGGCCAATATTGATAATCTGGGACATGTACACCCGGATACTTTCTGGTGGAATTACAGCTTAGGTAATGTCAAAGACAGGGCTTTCTCTGATATTTGGGGGGATGTTTCTGACCCGTTAATGGCAGGCATGAAAGCTTCTCCAAGACCGTTGAAAGGACGTTGTGGGAGTTGTTATTATCAAGTTATCTGTAATGGTAATACACGTGTCAGGGCACAGCAGATATATCAAGACCCGTGGCAGGAAGATCCGGGGTGCTACCTGGATGATAGTGAAATTTCAGCCAGCGTAGATTAAATTAGATTCCAGGTCTTCACAATCGTAGCGAAGACCTGATCTTCAATCGTATTACCCTTTTCCTGGCAGCATACCGACTGTCCCTAGCTTAATTCGTTTACATTGTACGGTAATATCTTTTATGTAACATTTTTGTAAGCCTTGAGTATCCGTACATTCGTTACAAGTAACTTGACCAGTATTTGTAATCTTTTAAAGCCCCCAGCCGTAACCTTGTGTTTGGCAAAACTTTTTTGAATAGCGTTTCATTTTGTATGTTAATCAGCGTTGGATTAAACCTTAGTTTTAAAACAACAAGCACTGCCTTGCTCTGCCATGCATTCTGTTTGCTCCACTGGGTTGTCTAATAAATTACCAATCAATGCACGGTCAAATTCGCAAAGTTCGGTATGTTCTTGTGCCAAATCATGAAAAACACAGTTGATAGCGGTAATGGTGAGGGTTTTATCGTTATTTTCGACAGAAGCTTGATAGCCTAAATTCTGCATAATAGTGGTGAGTATTTGCACTTTTTCAGCAGGACTTTTATCTGTAAATTGGGGGGCTAAGGAACTTGCTATCTTGGCTCCCAGACGTTGCATAAAACGGCTAAAAGCAGGCCCCCCCATTTCTTGTTTTATCTCTGTTAGCACAAGACTTCCAAACCATGCGTATTGCTTGGTAAAGTAATTAATTCCTTGATCAGTCAGTTTGTAATTACGTGAAGGTCGTCCGCCCGTTATATTTAGGTTGGCAGCCTGTACTAAGCTAATTTTTTCTAAGGTATCTAAATGTTTTTTCACGGCATTACGTGATATTTCTATCTGCTCAGCTAAGGTATCAATGCTCAGACCTGATTTGGTGGTCAGTAATAAGTTCATTATCTGTTCTTGTCGTGATCCTCGTTGGTTTAGCATGATGTATTATGGCGCTCCAGCTTAAAAATGATTTTATGATGGCTTATCTTTTAGATAAGCACTAAGCATTATACCTTGTATGAGCATAGGCTGCTTTTAAAGCATAAAGCACTTATATGACTTATAAGTTGTATAATGTGCAATGCAATTATATACTGCACTTGTAGGTCAACTACATAAATAATAATTTATAGAGAGGCAGCAAACATGACAGATTCATTATATGAACAATTAGGTGGTGAAGCAGCGGTTGAAGCAGCGGTTGATATTTTTTACCGGCATGTATTAGCCGATAGCAGAATTAATCGGTTTTTTAATGATGTAGATATGGAAAAACAAGCCACTAAACTAAAAGCATTTTTAACCATGGCATTTGGTGGTCCAAATAATTATACCGGTGCAGATATGCGTGTAGCACATGCCAGATTTGTAAAAATGGGCTTAGATGATAGTCATTTCGATGCAGTTGTTGGAAATTTAGCTAAAACACTGACCGAATTAGGAGTTACTCAAGAGTTAATTACTCAAGTCGCGGCAGTTGCAGAAACAACCCGTAATGATGTTTTAGGTCGATAAATACGAAGGGGAGTGATGACGGGAAAAACACTCCAGCTGGGCGAACAGAAAATGCTTTGTCAGTCAGGCGCAACAGTTTTAGATGCCTTGTTACGTGAACTGGTTGAAATTAACCATAGTTGCAAACAAGGCGTTTGCCAAAGTTGTTTATCACGTAGTCTAGACGTCGCACCGCCTGTTTCTGTCCACAGCATGGCTTGAAAGATGTTTTGCAGCAACAGAACTACTTTCTTGCTTGTCTTTGTTGTCCAGAGCAGGATATGCGCATTGGTCTTACGGATCACGCCGACTTCACTACACAAGGAGTGGATATTGAGAAGAAAAATCTCAATGATGAAATTATCCTTTTAACATTAAAGACAGATCAACCGTTAGACTACTATGCTGGACAGTTTGTGAATTTACAGCGTGATGATGGTTTGTCACGTAGTTATTCCATTGCCAATAGTCAATGACATAATCAGCATTTAAGTTTTCATATTCGACGTTTAGCGGGCGGTAGATCTAGTGAATGGGCGCATCAAGAACTCAAAGTGGGTGATCGATTAGCCGTTTCTGAGCCTCAAGGCTTATGATATTACCTACCTAAGCAACCCGAGAAAAACATGCTGTTAATCGGTACCGGCAGTGGTCTGGCTCCTTTAGCAGGTATTATCAGCGAAGCGTTAAAATCAAGGCCAACAAGTCAATAATCATTTATATCATGGTAGTCAAGATTTAAATGGTTTGTATTGGATTGAAGAAATGCAGCAATTAATGACTGAGTACCCTAATTTTCACTACACGCCTTGTATTACCAATGGCGAGCCGCCTGAGGGAATTTCTAAAGGTCGGGCCAGCGATGTGGGGCTATCAACGTATTATCTAATTTAAAAGCGTGGCGAGTATATTTATGTGGTCATCTGGAGATGGTTAATCAAACCAAACGTCAGGCCTTTTTAAACGGTGCTTCCATGGCAGATATTTACACAGATACTTTTTATGTAGCATCCAATTCTATCGATTAAATATCTACAATAATTTTAGAGTGACATGTTGTTATTTAATGAAAATATTTCAGGTTTTTAGATATCTTGCAATTGACCCCGTTAATTTTAGCGTTAAAGCGAAAATACTGTCTCTTATTGCCTGTTTTTGTGCAATTTTTTTCATTGCTTTAACGACAAGAATAATTTCACCCTGGCCAGGTTATCCAATGATTGTTGCTTCCATGGGTGCTTCTGCCATTATTTTGTTTTTTATTCCTGGCAGTCCATTAGCACAACCTTGGCCTTTTGTTGGTGGACAACTCGTTTCTGCTTTTGTTGGCGTATTCTGTGCTTTGAATATTTCAGAAACATCGACTGCAGCGGCGTCAGCGGTGGGTGGTTCAATTTTAATGATGTTAATGATGCGTTGTTTGCATCCTCCAGGAGCGGCAACCAGTTTAACGCCAATAATGGCCGGCACGTCAATTACATCTTTGGGCTATTCTTTTGTGCTTGTTCCCGTTGCAGTGAATGTGGTGAGTATGTTGTTATTAGCGATAATAATAAATCGCTGGATAATGGCAAGAGAATATCCTAGTCCTTTGCCTATTAAGAAAAAGGTTAATCAACGGCATACTATGTCAGCACCTAGTCATCAGATTGGTTTTTCAGAACAAGATCTTGAGCAGACTTTAAAAGAAAGTGATGTCTTTATTGACATGACTCACGCAGAATTGAGTCATGTATTATCACAAGTAGAAATAAATTCATTTAAGCGAATTAAAGGGCGGCTCTTGTGTGCTGACATTATGGTTAGGGATGTGATGAGCGTTGAGTATGGTACGGAAGTAGAGCATGCCTGGCGAATTATGCGTGGTAACAATCTGAAAGCAATGCCTGTGGTTGATACAGCAAATCGAGTCATCGGTATTATTACCTGGAATAATTTTTTTAAGTATATCGACCTGGATGCCTATGAAAGTTTTCAGGATGAATTCCACAGGTTTATTCAGCGCACGCCTGGTGTAATGGCTTCCAAACCAGAATCAGTTGGTTTCATCATGACCAGTTCAGTTGTTACGCTGGCTGATACCGCGCATATTGCCGAGCTGATTACATTAATGTCTATTCAGGGACATAGACAAGTTCCTATTGTCAATTCAGAGCAACGTCTGGTGGGTATGGTCTATCAGGCAAATTTAATAGCTGCACTATACAACGATGAGTTAGCTCGTAAAGATAGAAGGCTGGATAACTATGAAAAATAATGGCTTAAATATAACCAGATAAATTGTTGTAGAACAAAGTTGATTAGCCACCTTATCAGGTTTTTCCGTCACATCCTTCAAAAGGGCTTTCTATGAGACTCATATCTATTAATACGTCACGACCTACTCAGGTAGAGTATCAAGGTAAAATAATAAGCACGGGTATTTTTAAAAAGCCCGTCAGAGGTAAAGTTTATGTTGCTAAAGAAAACCTGCAAGGAGATCAACAAGCAGATTTAAAAAAGCATGGCGGTGAGCATAAAGCAGTCTACGCATTCTCATTTGATCATTATGAATATTGGGCTAAAGTGCTCAGGCGGACGGAGTTAAGCAAGGGAATATTTGGTGAAAATCTAACTATTTCAGGCTTAGAAGAAGCTAACTTACATATAGGTGATCAGTTGACAATTGGTGAGTGTGTATTAGAAATAACGCAACCACGAGTTCCTTGCCATAAATTAGGTATTGCTGTTAGCAATAAAGATATGCCGCGTTTATTTATTGAGCATTTTGCCACTGGAATTTATATGCGGGTCATTAAGGAAGGATTTATTGAATCAGGAAATCCGGTTGTTGTGACAAAGCAAACTCCATCTAAGGTAAGTATAAACTCTTTATTTAGAGCATCATTTGATAAAAACTATCAGGAAAGCAAGTCTGTCATTACAAAAGCATTGCTTATTCCAGAGCTTTCACTTGAATGGAGGCAAAAAATATCCTCATCATTTTAAAAGTATGGTTAGCTGGAGCGGGTAATGCAATTATTGCTGTTTTTTGCATGCATTATCAGCAAATATAAATTACAGCCTAAAAAATATTGTGAAATTAGTGAAGTGGTGCTAAAAAGAAATCAAAACACACCCACTTAGCAATACTTGAAGTCACTAGCGTGGTAATCATGGCAGGGGGGGCTTTTTTAATCCGTAATCCTGGTGTGATCGTCAGGTCAGGATTGCCTGTATCTTTTGCCAGTCTTTCAGATAAAGTCATAAGATTAACATGGGCACCTTGATCCAAGGTGGCACCTATTACCACCCATGCCGACACCGATTTCTAAACACCACCATAAGAGAGTGGCATTGATTCCCTGGCTTTCCAAGCCGAGCAGTATTGGGGCCATATATGACCGTATTGATTCAAATGTCACTGATCATTATAGGTAGCATCTACTACTTCAACTTGGATGAGTATCCACCTTGCTATAGTTGACTCAATAGAGGCCTGTTAGAAATTCATATTCAAGTGGTGTACCAGGTAATAAACAGTTGTCTATCACCAGGGTCTCAAGGGTTGTTCTCGAGATTCTCCTGAATCGATTCCAGATTGTCTTCGATTACCTCAGCAGTATCTGAAATCACACCTTGTGCCGGCTGACTCACTTGTTCTGTTTCAGTGGCACCAGTTTCTTTTAGCTGCGCGGAAACCTCAGTACCTTGATCGGTATTGGTGCTGTCATCACAGGCGGTTAAAGTAATGACTAGTGGCAGTATTAAGGATACAAGTAGTACAGTTTTCATAGGCTTTCCTCTAAGTTAAAATTCATTAAAAATTAAGTTTTATCAATCCAGCAATATATACTTCACGCCGTCTAGGCTAATTGAAGTACATATTGCTGGAATGCAGACTTTACCAACAAAAGGTATGTTTGAGCAACCCTTCTTAAGCATCAATGCTTTTTTACATATTTTAGGCATAAAAAAAGAGGTAAAGACTAGGGGGCATAAAGAATAGAGAACAGACCACTATTAAATGGGCTATAAATAAACGTGACCTTGTATCTTAACTCTAGTGTCCTTTGAAACTAAAAAAGGGCACAACCCAATGAAGGTTGGATGAGGGGTAGATCAGCAATAATCCTCTGTCGACTTAAATGAAATTTCCGGACAAGAATAGGGTTGGTGCCAGTTCCAGAATCACACAGGTTCTGGCGCATCCGGATGCGCCACAAATATCATGCCAAACACAGCGCTTGATACCAGTACCACCAGGGCTCCAAAGGCGGCTGTAAAGCCACTAAATATATCTGTCAGCCAGCCTGTGAGAAGTGGAGAGACAACGCCTGACAGTGAGAAAAACGTCACCATAATGCCTGTTGCCGCGCCAGCTTGATCGCGGAATAGATCGGTGCAGATCGAGTAGTAAGAGCTGTTGGGCATCATGGAAAAACCAATTGCAAAGGACAGGCAGAACACAGCTACCGTGGGTGATTGGCGGAACATCAGTGGAATAAAAAACGCCACCGCTACCAATTGGCATATCCAGATCACGTGCACTCGGGATTTTCGAGTGCTGCCGGTGCGTAGCATGATCCGATCCGAGATCCAGCCTGCCAATGGCATGAGTACGAGCGCTAACGCCCAGGGCAAACTGCTGAACCAGCCAATAGTGGTCAGCTTCATATTGTAGGTCTGTTCCAGATAGCCAGGCATCCAGCTGATCGCGAAAAACAGCACGTAACCAAAGGCAAAAAACGACCAACTGGTGGCCAGTAGAGTCCGGTTTTTTAGCAGTGCCAGCCATGAAACATTCAGTTTATCGGCATCAGGTTCCTGCTTTTCAGAGCAGGAATGGTAAGGTCCCTTGCGATACACCAGTGCACAGGCCAGTGCCACGAAAGCACCCAGGACACCAAGGGAGATGAAGGAGTTTCGCCAGCCGATGGCTTCTATCAGGTGCGACAGTAACGGCCCGCCAATCAGCATCGCCATGGGTACGCCCAGTAATCCCAGCGACACCATTTGGCTCAATTCTTCAGGTTGAACCCAGTCGGCCATGGCACGGTTCATGGCTGGAAAATTCATGCCTTCGCCCAAGCCTAATAGGTAGCGCAGGGCAATGAAAAGCATCAGCATATGGGCCATTCCCAGCAAAATCATTATTATTGACCAGAAAAAGATACCTATGCTCCAGATAATGCGGACATTGGATCGGTCAAGCAGCCAACCGGCCAGTGCATTTACCGAAACAGTGCCCAACGCAAAAGCAGAGGTGAGTAATCCGAAGCTGGCATTATCCAACCCGAATTCAGCCTTGATGGGCTCAATCGCAAACGAAATGATTGCCCGATCCATGTAATTGACAAGGCACAGGAGAAAGCAAAGCCCGACTATGACAAAACGATAACTTGGCTTATGTGTAATTTTTAGGTTCATAGAAGATCCCTAAAGCATGGTATTAAGGAGAAAGAATAGGAGTCCCAATCCATAAAGTCAAGATATTATTTGATTTTAAAAGAATAGGGGGCAGGTCACTAGTACCCCTGTTTGAAAAGAGTAATACAGAAATAACTCCTGCGCGAGAACGCTATGATGCACTGATGCAAGAACCACCACATATTCTTTAACAGCTCCAGGAAGGAGCTGAAAAAGCACGTGCTAGTAGTACCCCATTTTTACTGGAATTACGCAAAGCAGTGGGGATTCAGAAAATCATATAATGCGTATTAGGAGTACAAACAAACCTAGTAATAGAATATGGCTTTAAGCCGTTAAGATAAAATAATTAAGGACTTAAAGTCACTTTACTAGTTAGCCTAATTTTCTTGGCCTTAGTGTTCCGCACTGTCATTTATTCAGAGGTAACTACGCTCATTCCTTAACTATAATGGTACTCATCATGCCTGATTCTGCATGCTCTAATATATGGCAATGATGAGCCCATACACCTTTATCCATAGGCACTAGACCAATATCAATCGACTCTTTAGGGCCAATGAGAACAGTATCTTGCCAGAAATCTGCCTCTACTTTCATCCCATTTTTTGCAATAACTTTAAAAAACTGTCCATGAAGATGCATAGGGTGTAAGCGCGATGATTTATTGCTAATTCGTAATCGAGTAAATTCACCTGATTGTAGTTCATAAACCTTGCCTTCTGGCCAGACTTTATTATCGATCATCCAGGATATACCATGTACACCGCCACGTTTAGCATTAAGAATAAACTCATGTCCAACTGGTATTTTTATCGCATTAGACCATAACGGAAAATGTTTGGCCTGAGGTGAATTAAAGGAAGGTGTTGTAATGGGTTCTGCAGACGTTACCTGGATAAATGCTAAATCGATATTATTTCTTGTAAAAGCATCGTGCACAGCAAAAGTTTTCCCGGCCGCTACTTTGGGGATAATAATATCCAGATCTACTCGATTACCTGGTGCTATGGAAAAATTTTTTAACGCAAATGGTGCCTTAGCTAACATACCATCTACTGCTATTACTAAGGGATATAATTGCTCAAAAAAAGGCATAAAGACACGACCATTAGCAACATTGATCATTCTAATACGTATTCTTTCTCCTGCTTTAACCTTAAACGTAGGTTGATATTTTCCATTGACCGTTAAGAGGTTTCCCCAGCGCCCATCGTGAGACAGGTCATGCTTTGTTACAAATCTAGAATAAATTTCACCACCGTTGGTAAACAACCAGTCATCTAGAACCCAGACGAGATCCTGTGAATAGCTCGGCTCATCTGGGTCTTCAACAACTAAAACACCATGTAAACCGCGCTCAATCTGCTCTGCTGCATTAATATGCGGGTGAAACCAGAAAGTACCCGCATCTTTTGGAGTAAATTGATAAGTAAAGCTATCTCCTGGCTGGATAGGTGGCTGAGTTACTCCTGGCACACCATCCATCGCATTTGGAACGCGGACACCATGCCAATGAATCGTTGTAGGTTGAGATAATTCATTTTTTAACGTCAACTTAAGTGTATCGCCGAGCTTAATTCGAATAACAGGTCCTGGGATAGTTCCATTATAAGCCCAGACAGATGTATTGTAGGGTGGCACGATAGCCACCATATCTGGTTTTGCCACTAATTCAATTTCTCTAATCTCTCCAGTTGGAAGAATCGTTTCAGGGTATGCTCCCTTAAACTCATTTTCCAGTATTTCTGTGATCTCATGAGTATCGACGACCGAGAGTTCTGAGGCATAAAGGTGCATAGGCAAACTCAGAAAAAAAAGTATGCGCAGCAAGCAATAAGAACAATTATTGTTCATTTTTTATTAAAAATTGAGGGGTAAAGTAACTAAGGCATTAAAAGTCGTGGCTGCGACTTACATCACAACAACATCCTTTGAAGAATAGGAATTCCGAGCCACAAAGTCAAGATATTATTTGATTTTGGCAACAAACAGTTTATCAACTGTCCGTCAGTAAAATGAGATTAAATCCACCCATTCCATACTTTGAGCAAAAGATGATAAATTACTCTGAATTTTTCTCTTGATTAGTTTTGAAGCACAGAGAAACTTGTTGCATTTTCCGGAAGAGGTTGCAGATTTAGCCTGTTTAGAAGGCTATCAGCTTACCATTTGATCAAACTCATCATCCGCTCTGTCGGGTTAATTGCGTTATCATTCCAATAACGGAGTTTGATCTATCTCCGCACAGAATATAGGCGGGTCACGAGCCGGAGAAATCGCCGGTGCATGATCCCGTTCTCCGATATGCCTGCGTATTTTCACGACTGGTTTCCTTTCAGTCACGAAAGTGATGATCTTCATTTCTCCGTCGCAGTTTGGGCAAAGCAACGGGGGCTATTTCGAAAATTTTGGCAAGCAGTATGGCTCAGGTTCATGAAAAATAATAGCAAAAGAATAGGGAACAGATCACTATTAAATGAGCTATAAATAAACGTGGTCTATCCCCTATTACCCGAACAGTTATTTTTTAGTTATTTTATATTTAAGCGAGTGCTATTGGGGGGGTGAAAAGGGTGTTAGTTAAGTTTCGCTGATTTTATGTAAAAGAAAGCCCCAACTTCAATTAAGAGGCCGGGGCTTTTTGACATGAGACAATAGCGTTTATTATTTTAAGCTATTTCCGACGGCGTGGTTCATTGCATCTAATAAGCGCCCGTCTTTTGCATCCCCGTCAAGCTCCCAGCTAAAAATACCACCAAGGCTTAGTTCATCTAGCAAGCGACCTTTGGCAGCAATAGAGCGTTCATTTTCATAGGTAATGAAAATGCCAGTCGTTGGGCTCCAAACATAGGGGGCCTCAGCTATATTGTCATACTCTGTAGTATAACTGCTATTGGATAAATAATTTTCTACGATGTCAAAAAAATCGAATACGCCAGGTTCCCAGGTCCCAGGTGCAGCGCCCGCAGCAGGTGCATAAACTGGATCTCCGTTGATGGGGGCAACACCCTGCCATCCACGGCCATAAAAAGCTGCGCCGACAACCAATTTTTCAGGGGGGACTCCCGCAGAAATAAAGTTTTGTGATGCTTCATAAGTACTGAACCCAATTGGTTGGGCTGAGTTGCCTGTGCTATATACAGCAGCATGGTGACCGGTGGTTGCATCCCATCCGCCTGCAAAATCATAAGTCATCATAAAGATGTAATCCATGTATTGCTCGACAGTATTGTAATCAATGGCATCGATTTTATCTTTACCAGCACCAACCGCAGCAGTTACTTCAAAGTAGCGGGCATTACCATTTTCGTCTGTGAGCTCATTGCCGAGCTCATTCATAGCGGTGCGCAGTTCAGACATCAGAACGGTATAATTATCACGATCGGCTGGTGAGGCGAGTGCTTTATCATTGCCATCGCCACCAATAACTGGATATTCCCAATCGATATCTATACCATCAAAGAAAGGGTATGTGCGGATAAACTGTTTTACTGATTCAACAAAAGTCGCACGTTTTTCTGAGTCATTTGCCATTGCAAAGAATGGAGTAGACATTGTCCAGCCACCAACAGAAGGCAAGATACGTAGGTGCGGGTATTGTTCTTTTAGTAAGCGAAACTGCTTAAAGCTACCATTATATTCGCCTGCAGCAGGGTTTATTTCGCCAGGACCGTACCAGCTGTCAGCAATGCCATTGACGCTATCTGTTGCGGCATAGGCTCTTTCAAGATTGGCATAGCTATCTACCATTGTTACTTCATAAGGCGCCTTATTTGCGCATTCTTTTTCTACCGCTGTAATGGCACCCCAATAAGCATTTGGAATAGGGGCGCAGAGTGATAAAAAGCCAAATAGAATGTGCGTTAAGTTTTCGGCGTCAATGTCTTTCACATGAAAATCTCTGCCATAAACACCCCATTCAACAAAATAGGTACCGACTACTTTGCCGCTGTCTTGATTAAAGCCGCCTTCGTTAGATGTTAGTGCTACGGCTTGTATGTCAAGTGTAATGGTTGCGGTATCTTCATAGTTAATATGATTGATGGTTCTTGTTGCAGTGTAAGACAAGGTATCAATATTAGAAACACCATCATTTGGGGTATAAACAATCGCAGTATCTGTGTAAGTTATGGTGCCTTTCGTACCTGCATCTACATTGGTAATAATAAGGTTTTTACCTAAGTCATTGTCAAGTACATTCAGTGTAGTGCTGCTACCTGCTTGAATAGTTTTGCTATCATTCTTGGCATCTAAAGCTAAAACATTAACACTAACAGTTGCTGTGCTGGTTTGCCCTGCAGCATCTTTGATGGTGTAACTAAAGCGTGATGTACCCGCAACATTAACAGTGAAATCAATACTTCTATCTGAACGTAAATTTGCCGTACCGCTTGCAGTGCCATTGGCAACAGGTGTTGTCAGGTTAGCAATGCTGAGTGTATTTTTATTTTCGTCAGCGTCATTGGCTAAAACGTTAATAATTTTTGTTAAACCAATAATGGCCGTTGTGCTGTCATTGTTAGCTTGTGGTGCATTATCTGCTAGTGGTGCAGATGCCGTGCCAGAAACTATAGCCCAAGCCTCAGTCCAGTGTGTGCCAACACCTGGCTCATAAGC
>DUBW01000019.1 GCA_012960135.1 Methyloprofundus sp. | reverse complement strand
TCGGCTACACGTTAGCAGATAATTCTCGCTATCAAGCAGTGTGGCTTTATAACGTCCTTCCCATAAAGTACCTGTCCATTGATATTGGTCATTAAAATATTGGACATAGTAACGACCTATATACTGCATGACTTTACTAATTCCATTATCTGAATCCGGGGCAATCAACAGGTGAACATGATTAGTCATTAAGACATACGCATGTCATTCACAATCATATTGTTTACAAGCATCGCTCAGTTTTTGCAGATAAAACCGGTAGTTTTCATCAGCTACAAAGATAATATCTCGATTATTTCTACGCTGAATAATATGTTGTGGCGGCCCAGAAATCACAAAACGGGGAAGTCGTGCCATTTCTCTTACACCTATCGCTTATTTCCAAAAGAATAACTTAGAGCATAATATGTTATTTCATTCGGTCTGACCCTATTGTTTTTTTCTATTGTTTTCCAAAACAAGCTTTCGTAAAAATAGCGACTCCCCGTTCCGCTAGCTGCCAGGCGCCGCCAAGCAGACCCGCTGCCCATTCGCGATATTGCCGCTGTCACAATTCAGCAGGATGTTACCTTCTGTACCTAGTACTTCTCCACTCCATGCACCGCCACCAACTGACATAGATAAAAAGCCAAACTCCAGCATGGCATTACCTGCGGTCAGTTGCCCATCAATTATCTGGGTAAAATTACCGTTCGCGGGCGTAGACTCCAGACTCACACCACTATTGCCAATCACCACCTGCGGAGGGCGTGTGCTGCCCTGCAGAACACTCAGTGACTCAAAAATATGCATATGGCCCGCCAGCGACAATTGTACAGTTGACGGTAATTCACCCTCTTTTGAATTGGCCAAAGCCGTTTGCAACATCTGGTTCACAATGGGTGTACCGTCATCCCAAAAGCCCCAAATGGGTCTATGGCTCATAACCCAGGTGGTGTTTTTTGCTGTGTTTGCAAGCTGCTCATACTGTGTTTGGTACTGTGCAGTGAGATCATTAGTGGCCAGATCATCGCAGGCATTGGCCGTATCCATAACCCATACATCGATAGTACTCAGTGGCAGCATATAAGGCGGAATCATAGTGATGTGCTGTATTGCTGTTGCTGGCGGGGAATTTAGATCACCCTGATCCGGACATTGTATTTGTGCTTGACCCGCTCCAGGCAAGGAAGAACCCGGGCCCATAAAGTAAAACCAGCCTGGTCCTGCACGACTGCAAAGTTCGTGATTCCCGCGCGCAAATACCCAGGGAGCCTTTGGCAGTAAGTTTTGTGCAGTATCGAAAAAATCGGCCTGCCAGTTTGGCCAGCTGTCTGGTCTGGGGCTGTTTGCCGCATTTTGACTATAATACGTTTCTTGCAAGCCGCAGGTCTTGCCACCAAAATCGCCATCACCCGCATCGTAGGCATACGTCTGGCCGGTAATTGCACCAGATGTGCCGCGATAATTGTAATCCCCCATATGCAGAATGAGGTTTGGCGATTGTTTTGCACCAATGTTTGCGAGCGATTGGAACTGGGTGGATGGGGTTACACCCGGACAATCAGACGGATCACACCCTGAGTCACCATATACCTGCACCCTGGATGCGGCGAGCGTAGCAGCATTAATATTTAGAGTGTTATTAAAACTACTGTATGAGACACCCTCGACCATCACCGCTTCACAAACAGTGACGGGGAAACTGGCTGAGCTGGTTACTGAATCCGGGTACATTGGTCGTAAAAGCGTTGTCAGCGTCGAACCATCGCTGCCATTCAGTACCGGACAAACTTGGTTCGGCGCGTCCAGAAGAATGCGGGCGTAAATAATGGTGCTTCCGTTTTTCCCAGGAGCAAGCATACTGTATGCGTATCCATTAGGCGTTGCTGGCCCATAACTTTCAAGGTACCATATTAACTGCTCACTACCTGGGTATTTCGCTGCAAGTTGTGCCTGCCACACTTTGCCGTGACTCAAAACACAGTTGAGTTTTAAATCATTTGTGGATCCATTCAATACAGCACAAGCCTTGTTGTCTGGCGCGAAGTCGGCCTGCTCGATGCTATTTCTATCTGCATGCCACGTACCCACTTCGCCCTTAGAATTAAATTCAGGGATTAGTGTCACACTCCAAGTAGTACCCCTAGACACAACGCAAGGAAGGTCCAAAAGTAAAGAGGAATTGTCTAAATTAGCACAGGCTACGTGCGCAAAAACCACTCCGCTGCTCCCCAGAAATACTGACGCCATCAGTAAACAAAATATTCTAATATGGCTCATGTGCACTTCCCCAATTTATTATTATTTGAATGCAAGTTAACCCCCCTTAATTCGAGGTTAATTCCAATCATACACAAAACCAATAGAAAAAAAACAATAGAAAAAACAATAGGGTCAGACTCGATTGATAACCTATTTACTCTTAAATATTTCAGAATGATAACTCGACCAAGGATATTCAGCAGGATCATTGACCATCCCCGCCCGAACTGGATTCAACTCGATATATCGGCTACACGTTAGCAGATAATTCTCGCTATCAAGCAGTGTGGCTTTATAACGTCCTTCCCATAAAGTACCTGTCCGTTGATATTGGTCATTAAAATATTGGACATAGTAACGACCTATATACTGCATGACTTTACTAATTCCATTATCTAAATCTGGGGTAATCAACAGGTGAACATGATTAGTCATTAAGACATACGCATGTCATTCACAATCATATTTTTACAAGCATCACTCAGTTTTTGCAGATAAAACCGGTAGTCTGATCTGGATCACTTTGTGGATTGATTCGCTTAGGCCCCCGTTTACCTTCAAATAAGGTGCTTGCATTGTCCAGTAAATCCTTTTTCCATTGACTGACCTGTGTCGGATGTACTGATGTGTCAACATTGTTATCTTGTGCAATCTCATTAATTGTTTTCATGCCTTTAACTGCTTCTAAAGCAATCTTGGCCTTTTGTGTACCCGTAAAAACCTTTCGTGTAGTTTCGCTCATTTTTGATCCATATTTTTTGATAGAGTCTAGCTTAAACTATTGTCTTGATTTCGAGGTCCACTATATCGTTGCTTGTCAGTTTGACGAAGCACAGCCCTATTACACTGTAACTCTGCTGGTTATTGTTGAAGTTATATCAAAATCTACATACAAACCAGACGAAACTACGAAACGCTTCTCTTATATCAATATTCCTGAATGACAAGAATATGTCCTGATAGCACAAGATATTGTTGATATAGAAGTGATTAGACGAAGTCAAAACTGGTTATCCAAGCATTTCTATTTAGACAATCAGGTACATTTTGAATCAAGAAATTTAACTTTATCAGTAGAAGAAATTTACCATTGTGTGCAAAACGAAGAAATTCTGGATTATTACAAAAATAAAGTATTAGCAATGACTTGTTATCTCATCGACCACACCCCACTTTAGTAAAAATATAGCTATTTTGTAAATTCTCTATCCACATAAGAGCCATTGCCCATTACCCTGCAATCGCTTAAAATTAGCGCTTATCTACATTACATAATACACACCATGAAAAAAATTATATTCCTTATTTTCGGTAGTTTATTTCTACAAGCATGCTCCGATGATAACAAGACAGATAACACGACTAGTCACCCGGCAGCCACTAAAAGCATCAAAGAAGCTCCACAGAAGAAGGCACCTAAATCAGAGCCTGCAAAAAGCAAATGGAATGGCACTAGCCTTTCTGATGCTACGATAAAAAAAGTACAGCAAGACAAATATAACTATACTCAATGTGTCTACACAGAAGCGCAGAAAAAAGGTTATCAAAAAATCGACTCTCGCATCGCGACCGATGCCGTAATCAAGCAATGCGAGCCCGAATTAGCAATCATTCGCGCAACTTTTATTAACGATGGTGTCCCCGAAGTAATTGCAGATCGTTACCTAAAAAAAACACGCGTTCAAATGATCCGCAAAATCTTGCAGTCATTAATGTTTGCCGAAGCTGCACGTAATGCCGGGGCCACTCAATAAGCTATTCATAACACTCACACGCATTATTCCGCCTGGACAGATAAAATTTAAGTAAAAACTGACTTTAGCACACGACAAACATAGCTTCAGGCTAATTTTATTACACATTTAAATACTTATGAACACAAGCCAATATAAAATTAATTTAGAACTTTTTCCAACTACATTTGATGCTATCCATGCCTACCTTGCAGCAACAGTATTTGGCCTGGCACTAACCGTTATTATCCTGTTATTTGCCATGCTAATTGGTTTAATGCGACGAAGTAAACCGGGTCCGCAAGTAGATACTGCCAATAAAGAACAGTTAATTTCTGCTCAGATCCCTAAACTTCAACCCGAAGTAAAAGTCGTCGAAAAAATTGTTGAAGTTGAAAAAATCGTAGAAGTTGAGAGAATTGTCGAATTACCCGCACCTAAACCTATTGTTTTAAAAGAATCTACCCCTGACGCGGCATTACAATTATTAAGCTTATTACAAAAAGAAGCGCGCTTTATTGATTTTATTAAAGAAGATGTTAATGCCTATAGCGATGCTGATATAGGTGCTGCGGCTCGAGTCGTACATACCGGCTGTAAAAAAGTAATCAAAGAGCATTTCAGTTTAGCAACCGTACGTAATGAAGAAGAAGGTAGCAGAATCACTTTAACCGAAGGTTTTAATGCTGCTGAAGTTCGCTTAACTGGCAATATTGTAGGTAAAGCACCTTTTACTGGCACATTGGTTCATAAAGGCTGGCAAGTGACTGAAATCAAGCTACCAAAACTGACAGAAGGCCATAATACTAAAATTATTGTTGCTGCGGAGGTGGAGTTATGAGTGATGAAAACAAACATAATGAGCACGATAGCCATGAGTCTGAGCATAATCCAACAGATCAGCAGGCAATAAATAACAAACATTATTCTATTGGTATAGATTTAGGTACAACACATTGCGTACTTTCCTATGCGGATATTACAGATCCTGATGCGGATGAAATCACCCAGGAGGTGCTGCAAATCCCTCAGCTTACTGCTCCCGGTGTTATTGAAGACAAAGCACAACTTCCCTCTTTTTTATATCAGGCTCATGAGGCTGAAATTAATGATGGTGAAACAGCTCTTCCCTGGACCGCTAAACCCGATTACCTAGTTGGTGAGATTGCCCGTAATTTAGGTACTAAAACGCCTATTCGCCTGGTTTCCAGTGCGAAAAGCTGGCTTTGTCATACGGGTGTGGATTGTAAATCTGCGATATTACCCAATGAAGCTCCTGAGGAGATCGAGCGGATTTCACCTTTCCAGGCCAGCTCAGCTTATTTAGAACACCTGTGCTCTGCGTGGAATAAGCAACACCCAGAAGCACCTATCCAGGATCAGGAAATCACTCTAACTGTACCTGCTTCCTTTGATCCGGCGGCACGCAAATTAACGGCAGAGGCGGCACAAAAAGCGGGCTTAAACAATGCTATTTTACTAGAAGAGCCACAAGCTGCACTGTATAGCTGGATTGAGAAAAGTGAAGGCGACTGGCGCAATCATGCCAACGTCGGCGATATTATTTTAGTGATTGATATCGGTGGTGGCACGACCGATTTATCTCTGATTGCCGTCACCGAAGAAGATGGAACGCTAGGCTTAACCCGTATTGCCGTGGGCGATCATATCTTATTAGGTGGTGATAATATGGACCTGGCTTTAGCCTACACGCTAAAAGCCAAACTGGAACAAGAGGGTGGTAAGCGCCTTGAAGGCTGGCAAATCCAGGCATTAACTCATGCCTGCCGCGCCGCTAAAGAAAGTATTCTGAGTAATGATGAAGCGGACAATATTCCTATCGTCGTGCCGAATCGTGGATCATCTTTAATAGGCGGGACGCTACGTACAGAACTGAATCGTGATGAAGTCAATACAGTATTACTACAAGGCTTCCTACCTGAAGTCACTAGTAATGAACAGCCTGTCAGCCGCGCTCGAACTGGTTTACGCACAGCCGGGCTGCCCTATGCACAAGATGCTGCTATCACACGCCATTTAGCCAGCTTTTTAACCCGTCAACTGAATGCAATTGATGAGTTTAATGATATTAGCCTGCCTGAAAATGCAAGCTTTATACACCCGACTGCCGTACTATTTAACGGCGGCGTATTAAAAGCCCCTCGTTTTGCTGATCGATTGATGAATGTCATTAATTCATGGCTAAGCGCTGAACAGGCACCCGACGCACGACTATTAACCGGACTTGACCTAGATCTGGCCGTGGCACGGGGGGCTTCTTATTATGGTTATGTGCGCAAAGGTAAAGGCGTACGTATCAAAGGTGGTACTGCTGCTTCTTATTATGTCGGCGTTGAAAGCGCAATGCCTGCTGTCCCAGGCATGTCTCCCGAGATTCAAGCCCTATGCATTGCACCCTTCGGCATGGAAGAAGCTACAGAAGTCGAATTACCCAATGATGAGTTTGGCGTGATCGTAGGTGAACCGGTACGCTTCCGTTTTTTTGGTTCTAAAACTCGCAGAGAAGACAAAGTAGGCACCCGTCTTGATTATTGGTCAGCCGATGAATTAGAGGAGCTGGATGAAATAGAAATTACCTTGCCTGAAGAAAATCGTAAGGCAGGTGAAGTAATTCCGGTGCATCTTTCTGTCGCCGTCACTGAAATTGGGACTTTAGCATTACAGGCAATTTCCAATCAGGATGATAACCGCTGGAAGATTGAATTTGATGTGCGTTCTGGTGAAGAGTAAATTACACAACAGGTCAGTAATTTATGCGCACCTCAACTGATTTAAACACATACCGTAATCAAATTAAGACCATTATTACTACACATCATGCTAAAAATGCAAGAGTTTATAGCTATGAGATTCGCGGCGAAGATACAGACAACAGTTACTCATTGAACTGACAGAGAAAACGTCCCTAATGGATATAGCTGCAATTCGTCATGAGCTAAAAATTTTACTCGGTGTTGATGATGTAACTCCTAATGCTTTACCTGAATCCTTTCGAAAGCAAGTATTAAATGATTCAATTATCGTATGACTAAGGAGTGTAGATTTAATAATATGCGGAAGTTTGACGTAGAAATTTTGTTCGTTTTAAAGGCGTAGCAATAGGCACATAGCAAGCGACGCAACTCGCAGAAAACGGGCAAAAATGTCAAATCAAGATCAGGAGGTTATTAAACCCTTGCTCCTGAGGATAAGCAAAGACTGTTTGATTTTCTTCAACATATCTTAGAGGCAATTAAGTGCATACAACGTTATATTGAAGATACAGATGAAGTTACCTTTTTGGAAAATGAACTGCTCCAAGATGCGTTATTAGAAACCTAGGAATTACTGGTGAAGCCAGTCGTGAGGGAGAAACTACACTATCGTGAACAATAAATCAGCTTCATACCATATCGGCATAGACCTCGGTACCACACATACTGTTGTAGCCTATGCCAGAACCGGGCAGAAAAACGCAGCTATTCATATTTTTGAAATACAACAGCTGGTTGCTCCCGGTGAAGTCGCGACCCAGAATTTATTACCCTCGGTACGCTATCACCCTGCAGAAGGAGAGTTGTCTGATGCTGATTTTGTATACTCACCAGCGGGTGAAAAAGTCGTTATTGGTGCCGCTGCCCGCTTTTTAAGCGCTAAAACCCAGGGGCGTTTTGTCAGTAGCGCCAAAAGCTGGTTATCTCATCCATCTATCGATCATACCGCTGCCATTTTACCTTGGGGTAGCACAGACGATGTACTTAAAGTCTCTCCACTGCAAGCCAGTGCCAGTTATTTAAAACATGTACGCCTGGTCTGGAATCATCAATTTCCAGACCAGTTATTCGAGCAGCAGAATATTGTCATTACCGTGCCTGCTTCATTCGATGAATCAGCGCGATCCTTAACGCTAGAGGCGGCAAAAATAGCAGGTCTGCATCATATCCGCCTGCTCGAAGAGCCACAAGCAGTGTGCTATGACTGGTTACGCCGGCATAGCAGCAACCTCAAAGATACCCTGAATAATATCAAGCTCTTATTAGTCTGTGATGTCGGAGGGGGTACCACAGACTTAACCCTGATTAAAATAGATCACAGTGCGCATGAGCCGCAACTATCACGTATCGGCGTCGGCGATCATCTTATGCTCGGCGGTGATAATATCGACCTGGCTCTAGCGCACTTGGCAGAATCACGTTTAAGTAGCGACCATAAAAAACTGTCCGCCGCTGACCTGTCCCATTTGCTGGAACAATGTCGTATTGCCAAAGAACGCCTGTTAGCTGACGATGCGCCGGAACAGTACAATGTCACATTATTAGGTGGCGGTGCTAAATTAATCGGAGGCTCGCGTTCGGTCAGTTTACTCAGAGATGAAGTACAAAAAATCGCTTTAGATGGTTTTTTTCCACTATCCAGTCTGACAGACCTACCCGATAAAAAGCGCAGTGGCGTCGTTGAATTCGGCCTGCCCTACGCTTCAGAACCGGCTATAAGCAAGCATATTGCCGCCTTTTTAAATACCCACAAACAAGCGGCACAAAATGCCTTAGCTAATGAAACTATGGTACCCGATGCGCTGCTGCTCAATGGCGGTGTGTTTCGTAGTAAGCCGATTACCCAGCGTACCATTGACTTAATTAGCTCCTGGCGTGATACGCCAGCTACCTTACTAGATAACCTACACCCTGAACTATCAGTTGCCTACGGTGCAGTCAGCTATGGTATTGCCCGCGAACATAAAAAAATAAAAATTGGCGGTGGCGCATCGCGCAGTTACTTTCTGTTAATTGGCGAAGATAAAAACCAGCAAGGTGTGTGCATCTTGCCCCGTGGCTGTGAAGAAGGCAATGAAATAATTTTAAAAGACCGGCAATTCTCGCTACGCCTGGGTCAGCCAGTTAGCTTTCATTTAGTTTCATTAACCGGCGGCAATGAATATAAACCAGGAGATATGACGTCGATCAGCGATGACTTTCATCCTCTGCCCCCCTTAGCCGTCGCATTTGATCAGCAGGCCAATCAAGCAAGTGTAGAAGTCACTGTACAATTATCGGTTAGCTTATCTGAAGTGGGTACTTTACAAATTCAATGTGTCTCGGTGGAAAAACCACTGCAACGCTGGGATGTGCAGTTTCAAATCAGAAAAACCCAGTCGTTTGCTATTGCTAAAGAATTACCCACAAATTTTAACCAGGCTGTCGCACAGATCGAAGCTATTTTTGGCTCCAAATCTAAGGACATTAACCCAAAAGCAGTTAAAAGTTTGCGTGCGGATCTGGAGAAACTATTAGGTTTGCGTAGCGACTGGTCTAGCCATTTATTACGAGAGTTGTTTACCGTACTACTCGAAGCAAGCAAAAACCATCGCCGGTCGGCCAATCACGAGCGCGTCTGGCTGAGCTTAATTGGTTATTGTTTACGCCCGGGGTTTGGTTATCAACTGGATAACTGGCGGGTCGAACAACTGTGGAAAGTCTATAGCAATAAAATTCAGTTTGTGAATGAAACCCAGAACTGGAGTGAATGGTGGACTTTATGGCGACGCATTTCCGGCGGTCTGGATACTGAGGCGCAAGAACTTGTTTTCAACGACCTGGCTAAATACTTGAACCCGGCTTCGGCACGTCAGGGAAATACCGCAAAACAAAGTAAACAGCGAGGCTATGATGACATGGTCCGCCTTGCAGCTGTTTTAGAGCGCTTACCGATAGCACAGAAAACACAACTCGGTGAATGGTTATTAAAACGCTTGCAAAAAGCCAGTGAACCCACACAAACCTGGTGGGCTGTGGGACGAGTGGGTTCTCGTGTGCCTTTTCATGCGAGTACGCATTTTGTCGTTCCAAGTGAAACAGCATCAATCTGGGTACAACAAATTCTTACGGTAGACTGGAAAAAAACGCCCCAGGCAGGCTTTGCTGCGACATTGATTACCCGTATGAGTGGTGATAGAGCAAGAGATATAGACTCTGAACTTCGCGCAAAAGTAATTGAAAAACTAAAAACAAGCAAAGCACCCAGCTCCTGGCTAGAAATGCTTGAAACAGTTAAACAACTGGATGCCAGTGAAGAAAAACAGATATTTGGTGAATCATTACCCCCCGGATTAACACTAATCAGCAAAGAATAAGATTTAAATCGAGGTAAATCTTACCTAACTTAATCAGAGAAAAATACATCACTATCAGTTCCTTAGCTAATTACAAAGTTAGTGCCCGCTTATAAAGCCAACAAAGTGCTGTGCAAACAGATGATATTTGGGGGAGATAGACGGCATTGGTAAAGTATTGAAATAGATGAAAATGTGAAGTCTCAAATTATGCTGTAACTTGGTAAATTAACTAAACCATAGCAGCCATTACCATATTAAACTTAAATTACTGCCAAGGATTATGTAGGGGATGATTCACACTTCATTACTAGTAAGTAATCTGAAAATGCATTTAAATGCTGTAACTGTTTGCTATAAGGCAATAAAAAACGCAACTTATATAAATTACATTTGGCAGTTTGCAATTTCCTTTGTGCCAGTAAATCCAGAATTTCACCGCATTGCTGCTGAATAATAAAATCACGGAAAATTTGTGCCAAGCCGGTTTTGTGTAGGCTTAAGGAAATAGCGTTTGCAGCAATGCATTGTTCAATATCAGCGCTTAAATAATATTCGACTGCTTTAATATACCACTGCTGCGCCGCCTGTTCAGAGCCAATCAGTGCTGTCAGGTCGGCTCTGCAGCGGGAACAGATCAGCCGCTCTTTTAAGCGGGCATTACAAGCGGGGCAACGTTGCATCAGGATTCGAGATAATAAATAATATCCTGCAGCTCTACAATCGGAGCATCCAGTCCTTGAATATCTTTAGCGGCTATGCAATTGCTAATAGTCTCTATCAAATCAACCATATCTTCCTGATCTTCTCTAGAGACTTGTTCGAACAACCCTTCAGCTTTGGTAATTAACTCACGTGCAGTGGTAATTTCCGCTGCCACAGGCAGCTCCTTTTCGGCTAACGACTCATGCTCAATTACACGTGGATCCATGTGGCCTAATAAAGAGTTAATACGTTGCTGCGCAGATTGTAATGATGAACCTTCAAACTGGGATAAGGCATTTTTTATTGTAATGGATTTTTCCATGCCCGTGTCTTTTTCCTGTGCTGAAACTTGTAAAATACCATTGAGATCTAGTCCCAGAGTCAGTGTAATAACATTTCCTGAGGCAACGTCAAGTAAGCCTTCGACACGGAACTCACCTATTTTGACATTATTCAATGCATCCGGGTCTTCACCCTGATACACCGTTATTTCAACCGCATCTTGACCATCATAACTAGTGGCAAACGCATCGGATTTGCGATTAGGCAGAACAGTATTTTTATGAATGATAGGCACGAACATAAAAGGATATGGCGCACCATCCAGGCTACCAATAGCACTGGTTCCATAAGTATAAGGGGTCACATCAACCAGTACAGTATTCACTTCCTGCCCGGCGATCATGGCCGCCTGAATAGCCGCGCCCATAGTGACACATAAATCCGCATCGACTTCACTATGCGGCTCAAAGCCAAATTCATTCAGCAAACGTTCGCGTATACAAGGTGTGCGCGTAGAGCCACCAACCAGAATAATTTCATCGATATCACTGGTCGTAAACATTGCCCCTTTGAGAGCGATATGAACTGCATCCAGAGTAGCATTGATATAATCATCAATCATCTCCTCATAAGCCATTCTAGAAAGTTCATGTGACAAGTGTATGGCTACCCCTTCATGCTCCAGTAAATACTCCTCTTCAATCTGCGCATAGGGCGCTTCGGAAAGTAGAAGTTTTGCCTGCTCAGCTGCCCGGGTAATACGTGCCATAGCTTTACTATGTTGCCGCACATCGACTTGATAGGTGTCTTGTATATGCTCCAGCAAATACAAGACAATTTGCTGATCAAAATCATCACCACCCAGTTGATTATCACCATGACTAGACAGCACCTCAACTACGCCCGACTCGATATTAACAACTGAGACATCAAAGGTACCACCACCCAGATCATAAACCAGCACATGCCGAGATTCAGCTTGCCTGGCATCATAGGCCAGTGCTGCTGCAGTCGGCTCGTTGATCATGCGTACAACCTCTAAACCAGCAATTTCTCCGGCCTCGCGAGTAGCCTGACGTTGTGCATCGGAAAAATAAGCGGGAACGGTAATGACCGCTTTACTGACTGATTGTCCTAAATAATTTTCTGCAAGCCCTTTCAGGCGCTTTAAAATAATCGCGGAAATTTCTTGTGGCGTATAGTCCTGCCCGGCTAATTCTATCTGTGTATCCTGCCCCATTAAGCGTTTGATCGATTTAATGGTTCTTTCCGGATAGACCAGATACTGATTGCGCGCGGTTTCACCGATGATAATCTGGCCATTATCATCCACACCGACAAAAGACGGTAACATTTTTTTTTCGCCATCAGCGATCACTATCACTTGACCGTTTTCAACGACAGCCACTTCTGAGTTCGTCGTCCCTAAATCTATGCCTATAATAATGTCGCTCATATTATTCATGCTTAATTTTATTTACTTTTACTTCTGCTAAACGCAGCACCTGACCTTGATATAAAAAACCTTTGCGCAATTCTTCTAGTACCATACCATTGACAAGCTTAGGGTCTTCTCCAGTTGCAACGGCAGTCATGGTTTCAGGGTCTAGTAACTGATCAATGCAGTCGACAGTGCTGACTTGATAGCGTTGTAATAATTGCTCAAAGCGCCTAGTGGTCATTTCCTGTCCTTGTCGAAAGCGTTCGATAAAGCGTACATCCTTTTGCCTGGAATGCTTAAACAAGGCATTGACCGGTCGATAATTATGTAATACTTCAACACCGATATGCAGGCGGTCATACAGATCGACCATTTCCAGCAACATCGTGCGCATCATATCTGTTTGCTGTTGTTTAAAGCGCTCTGCACTTGTAGCCAGTTCATTGGCTAAGACTTTATTATCTTCTTGTACTGTGTCGAGAGCTGAACCAAGAGTATCCAGGGTATTTTTAAACTGTCTGGATTCTACTTTAACTTCAGTTTTTAGTCCGGTTAATTCTGCTAGCAAAGTATGCAGGTCTGGTTGCTCCACTGAGGCAAGTACCTCAGGATGACTCTGTGCTAGATATTTCTGGAAATCTTCTAGTAGTTCAGTTTTTTGTGCTTCTGTCGTCATGTGTTATCAGGGCTGTAAAATGCTTTCAAAAGACTGTTATCATCAATATCGAGTGCTAATAATTTGCTTAAAAATTCAGCGTTGACTGTACCCGTCTGCTCAGTCTTTAATGCTCTTTCTAATACCGCATTGAAATTAACTGTAGGCAGAGTAAATAAGTCGTAACTGACTCTGCTTTTATGGTCTTTAATCGACGAGTACGCGCCATGGATTATTTGAAATTGCTGCTGATTACGATCGGGAGGATTATTCTTGACTTGCTGTAAATAAGCCTGTTTTATTTCATCATCACGGGCATCAGTTTCTACGCCCAGGATTTCGTATGGTGTTTGCATGATTGCGGATTAAAAAGGAAATGAAGTGGAGTTATTGTTTGCTGAAATACCAAAAGCGTCAATAACATCATAAATATCCGTATCAATATCTATCAATAATTCATCAGCCGCCCTTAGCAGTATTAACGCAGAAAAAATCTCTGGGTTTTCCATCATGGCAAGGAATAAAGATTTTCCCTCTGCAACTGGTTGTGCTAATTCCTGAGTTAATTTTTCCGGTGTCAGTTTTTTCAATAATGATTCTGCCTTGCTATTAAGATCAATCATAACACGATCAGAGAGGTGGCCGAATAGCTCTTCCAGAGGGTCACCGACGATATCATCCCTTGCTTCAGTTATGCCACCAAATAGCCCTTTAAGAACCCCAAAAATTCGCTCGGGATGTACCTCGAAATAGCGACCCAGAAACTTGTCTATCAAAATAGCCGTCGGGTAATCTTTATCTTCCCCAGCCTGTTTACTTGCATTTTCCAGGCGCTGAACTTCCCAAAAATCACAGTCTGCGGCCTCGCCATTGTTATCCGCATAGACTTGATAGTATATCCAGACTGGATTTTTCCATTTCAATTGAGCGACTCGCGCACAATGGCGTAACAATTCAAAATATACAAAGCTATCCAGCACCTGACATAAGTTAAGCAGCAAATCCTCCGGGTAATCCTGATCGGAAAGTGATTTTTTTAATGGTGCTTTAATGTCATCCAGCGCCTTATATAAATATTCCCAGTTATCACTATCATTAGCGTACAACTTTAACTGCAGCATAAGTCTGGTCAACTCATGTGCTGTCAGTAAATACTCTTTTGCTGCTGGTAATTCACGTAAAATAGTTGCTACAGATAGGCCGTTCAACAGGGATTCCATAATGGCCTGAAAATGACTATTAACGGGATCCGTATGCAGACTAGCCAAAGCATTTATTATCTCTTGCAAACCCTGTTGCTTATCTGTATTGGCAAAACAAAGTAACGCACGCATTAACTGTGTTTGTTGGTCATAGGTTTTCCCAAGAGTTAGCTGTTCCGCCCGGTTAATTTCTTGTTCTACCAGACGGTAATTATTTTCACGCATCAGTCTTCGTACATGAGCTAAATAACTGGAAAATAATGTTTGTTTGGCAAAGGTATTGAGCGGATCAATTTTTAAAATTTTAGTCGCATACTGACTGGCTTTTTTATAGGTTTTATTATTCGTCGCCGCTTTAACTGCCTGAGTCAATACCTCAACATCTTGCGGAAACTGCTCTAATGCCCTGTCCAGCCAATGCGTATATTCCTTGGCAGATGCTGCTTGCTTACTATAGTATTGAATAACCTGAAAATAGCTATGACGATCCTCGGGGGCATAGTCCAGACTTTCCTCTAGCAATTTAGTTCGTGCCAACCCTTCTGGCTCTCTAGTAGCCATATGACGAAGTATCAGTGCCGCTGGTAAATTATTATCAGCCTTATCAGCAGCTAAAATATTGAGACATTGCCTCCAGTAATAATCCGCATCATAAACATTATTACTCAGCTCGCAGCGTAGTGCCTTAACTCGATTGTCTTCAAATTCGCTAGGTTCACCAAAGTGCTTGATAAAATGTGTATTTCCAGCAGGATAATTAGCCAGTAATATCTGGCAAACAGACTGCGCTATTTCAGTACCAAGCAAATCCTGGTATTGAACCGCCAGATTAAATTGTACCTTGTCGGACAATTGATCATACTGACGGCTATAGTGTGCAATAAAATCCAGCTGCCTGTTATTCAGACCTTTGATTTCAGCGACTAAATGGCGCTGCTGATGGCTCAGTTGTAGCAATTCATTTGCAAGCTCTGCACCTTGTTTAGTGCAGGCAAGCAATATTTGTGCAGTCTGCGTATAGGGCGATACAGAAGGGATTTTAGTTAAAAGTTCCTGAGCTTGATTAGGCTCGTCGGACATAGCAACGATACCGTTACACAAGATACGAAAATCTCTAAAGGCAGAGCGGTAGGGTAATTGCTTTAAGGTCTGATTAAATTTTTCAGTATTATTATTCTGCAAAGCTAATACTGCAGTTTTGACAATCTTAAAATGGGCAATCAACACTGAATCTTGCGCCAAAAGCTGCTCAAATTCCGGGTGCCTGGTCAGCATCAAAAAACCTAAAACAGTGGCTAATGCGGGGGATTGTTTATCCAGTTGCCGTGCCGAAAGAGATGCTAAGCTGGTCTGTATATTAACCGGGTTATTGCTTAGCACCACCCAGGTAATATATTGATCGTAAGCCTCATAAGGCGGCTGGGTAAACTGGGTGTGGTTCTCCCATAGCGCCAGCGCTTCCTTATACATGTCTTTTGCTGCAAAGCCTATGGCTCGCTGTACATAACAGTTCGCTAATGGCTCCCGGCATAGGTCAGCATCAGGTGTCTGTAATAATTTTTCATACAGTTTTATCGCTTCTTTGTATTTTCCCGACTTGTGCAATGCCTGGGCCTGTTCCGCCAGACCCGGAATAGATACTTGTTTCTTCATTTAAACTGAGATGATTTTATGTAAAATAGTTGTAATCTGCTATAGATTCTAATATACAATTTCTAGCGACGTGATGCGTAATCCTAAAAACCGCAGTTGACCGCTATAAAACACTGTAAGTACCTAAGTATTAAAATTAATCATCGTAAATACTTATCACCTGTTGGGTGGGCATACTCCGCTTCACGGCTTTATGAATAAATCTGAACACGAAATACTGCCTGACAGATTTTGTATAAACCCCATTCTCAATTGCCGTTTCTAGGATAATCCAGCATCTTTATAACACAGCAACACGCATGGATTCAATATGGTTTTAGCGGGGATAGATTTAGCCTGGCAAAGTAACAAAAATCTGATAGCGATCGCCTGTGGAGATATTGCCCACAATGTATTGAGCGTTACTTCTATATACTCTGCTGTTTATGGAATTCAATCTGTGCTCGCTGTTATTAATGCAATAGATGAGCTTAAGGGTATCGCCATCGATGCGTCCGCATGGTAACTTGCCGCGCCACTAATACGACTTTATATCCCAATACTGATTGCGTGTACTTATCAGAACAGTTGTTAAAGCGGGGTTTTAAGCACCTAGATAGTAAGTAATGGCAAATAGAATACTGCCCTCACCCTGCCCTGATTGAAATTTTCTCGCTAAGTAAGCGGCTTAAATATAAAAAAGTCAAAGTGGCAGAAAAAAAAGCTGGCAAATAAAACTCGCTGCATTATTACGTTAACTTTACGACAGCAAAATTCTGAAACTGGTTATCAATAATCCAGACTTTAAAAGGTCAGGCGCTAAAAACTAATGAAGATGCTCTGGATGCAATTGTTTGTTTATATATGAGGAAAAACATTCGGAGATCTTGATTAACGCTATATCTGAGTGCTTTCTGGTGCTTGATTCTAAATCAGACCCAAGTGAATCCTGGCACAAACAAAAGCAATGCGCAGTATAATAAATTTAAACAACTTAACAGGGAACCAGGAAAATGATATTAGCAGGCGATATAGGTGGTACCAAAACTGCTCTAGCCTTATATAGTAAAAATAGCCGGGGTAAAATGCAATGTGAAGTCGAACAGACTTTTGCCAGCAATGACTACCCGCAATTTAATGATATCCTAGAACTTTTCCTAAAAGCGGACACTCCGATTAATGCCGCCTGTTTTGGTATTGCGGGCCCTATCGTAGACCAGCGTTGCCAGACCACTAACCTACCTTGGACTATCGATGCGCGAGAACTTTCTGCAAAATTAGGTACCAACAAAGTACGATTATTAAACGACCTGGAGGCCATGGCCATCGGGATACTAAATAGCCCGCCAACTGATCTACTAGAACTTAACCCAAATGCACAAACTAAAAACGGAAACATTGCTGTTATCGCGGCAGGAACTGGCTTAGGTCAGGCAATTTTATATTGGGATGGGCAACAGCATCAGCCGATGGCAACCGAAGGCGGTCATACTGACTTTGCCCCGCAAACCCTACAGCAGGACCAATTTCTAAGCTATCTACGAAAACAGTTTACTGATCACGTTAGCTGGGAGCGTGTCCTTTGCGGCGATGGCTTCAGCCAGCTTTATGATTTTCTGCTAGAGACTGGTTTTGCACCTGCCTGTGCTACGGTACCCTCTAACAGAAATAACGCATCTGGTGGTGATCGAAATGCAATTATTTCGCGCATGGGTCTTAATAATGAAGATCCACTTTGCTTTGAAGTGGTGCGCTTATTTGCAGAACTCTATGCTGCAGAAGCCGGCAACCTGGCTTTGAAATGTTTATCTACAGGAGGCGTGTTTATTGGTGGTGGTATCGGTCCTAAAATTCGCCCGGCACTGGAGCATGCGGATTTCCTGCGCGCCTTTACCGCCAAAGGCAGGTTTAAGCCCTTACTCAGCCAGATGTCTATCAAACTTTCGCTTAACCCAAACACCCCCCTTATCGGCGCAGCTAATTATTTTTCAGCTTAGCTATATAGCACTATGGGCTACGAACTTAAGACAGTACGTATAGAGGGAAATAGGTTTTAGCCTACATGTGTAACGCGTGGATTGTACCTGTAGGCTAAAGCATACTCACCTCAGAGGTGTCCCGCCTTAGAATATTAGTCGCTTTCTGTTTTCTAAGCTTTATTTAACTGATTTGTCTTTAACCTTATTTGCATAAACAGCTCTTTAGATTGAGTCCAAATAAAGTCAGCAAAACTAGAGTAGGAATTTCTTAGTCAGCGTATTGCTAATGAACTCAGTTTTTCAATAGCTATTGCCATTTTTCAAACGCACTGTCGACCATCGATTGATATTACGGATTCCTTACCTAATACTGTATCAATTGACTGCTTAATTTTCTGGTCGTATTGTGTGCAAGAATGCTGAGTCGATATTGTAATGCTGATAGAGAAATATTACTCACGTAACTTCGCCTGACCCGACTGTTTATGACAGCCAGTACCCAGCGGTGGTGTTGCAAATCTTACTGAGTCACTCTATCTACCTGGCTACATAAACCAAAAACTTTATCGACCTTGATTAAACCATCATAGTCAGCGGCAAACCCGTCGCTTTTGGTTTCTCTATCAATTCGCCCACGTAAAACCACGCAGACTGATTGATCGGGGCTATCGGCATGTGTTGCTGATAGTTGCTTTAACTGCTGACGAATTTGTTCACTAGTCGCAGGGTTTAACCAGTAACATTGGGAATTAATGCTGGGACAAAATGTATTAACTACATGCGCGTATGTATAGGCTCCTCGATAGCGCGTTAGTTGCCCCTCTGCGTAGCCTGGCAAGACATAGCCTAGCATTATTAAAGTTATGACTCGCTGAGTAAGTTTTCGTGTATTTTTCATTGATGCTCCCATGATTGACAATGCAAAAGACGGAAAAAAGCGTTAAATTGTAAGTCGATCTGTTTACGGGTAAGCCGTTTCTTTCATGGTCGAGGCAATAATGTTGTATGTAGTAACCCAGGCATCTTCCACTTCATCGGTAAAATAATCACCCAGACTTTGTTCTAACACCCAAAACAAAGCCGCTCCCACTGTTTCGTAATGCGCAGCCTGAACACCATAGATTATATGCCGATTACCCATAGCTTGTAGCATGGCTTCCACGGCTTTTATATTATCAATAGAATTGACGACAACATTCAAGGTAGTCATTATTTTTTTCCCTTGAAAATCTAGCTTGCCACGAAATAATGTTTTAACCTTTGGGTCCAATTCAAACAAGCGCTGATAAAATAATTCCGCGAACTTTTCTTTAATGGGCATAATTCGTCGCCAGGAATTGTGGATATATTTTATTTGCTCTTCCGTTAAGGGGTACGGCTCCTCCTCAATATATTGCTGTGCATATCTCTCCTGATTTTTTTTATTTTCGAGTAATAGCAAAATCGCTAACAAAATCACTACAAAAAAAACTGCATACATCATAAGAAAACCCTCTTTATTTGTTCGACGCTCATGTTCTATTTATTACGACACAAGGTTTTATCCTGCGTCATATGCATGAGAAGTCAATAATTACGTTGCTAAGCCCAGGTATCACGGAGAGTGACGGTACGATTAAACACAATCTTTCCTGCAGAACTGTCTTCTGAATCCAGACAAAAATAGCCTACCCGTTCAAATTGAAAACGACTACCTAATTCGGCCTGCGCAAGACTTGCCTCTATTTTTGCCTGGCTAATAATTTGTAGCGAATCAGGGTTTAAGGCATCACAGAAATTTTCTTCAGCGCTAGGATTAGGTACATTAAATAGCCGATCATACAGGCGTATTTCAGCATCCAGAGCATGGACAGCCGAGACCCAATGAATCACACCCTTTACTTTACGGCCTTCAGGTTTCTTACCCAGGGTATTTTCATCATAGGTACAGCGAAGTTCTACGACTTTACCCTCTGCATTTTTAATGACCTGATGACATTTAATCACATAAGCGCCGCGTAAACGAACTTCGCCGCCTTCAATTAAACGCTTGTATTTAGGCGGAGGAATAGCAGCAAAATCATCCTGTTCGATATAAATTTCTTTAGCAAATGGCACTACCCGCTTACCCATTGCTTCATTTTGTGGATGGTTACTTGCTTCTAACTCTTCAACTTGATCATCAGGGTAATTTTCGATCACTACTTTTAATGGATCTAAAACAGCCATCGCACGAGCAGCGGTATTGTTTAAATCTTCCCGGATACAATTTTCTAGCACTGCCATTTCTATCGATGAGTCTTTTTTGGTCACACCTATACGCTCACAAAAATCACGAATAGCGGCAGGAGTGAAACCTGCTCGACGTAGCCCTGCAATAGTAGGCATACGCGGATCATCCCAGCCACTGACATGCCCATCGACGACCAGTTGTCTTAATTTTCGTTTACTGACTATCGTGTATTCCAGTTCCAACCGTGCAAATTCTATTTGCTGTGGATGACAGTCTACATCGATATTATCTAAAATCCAGTCATATAAAGGGCGATGGTCTGCAAATTCTAGTGTACATAAGGAATGTGTTATACCTTCAAGTGCATCTGAAATACAGTGAGTATAATCATACATTGGATAGATGCACCAAGCATCTCCGGTGCGCTGATGATGCACACGGCGTATGCGGTACAGCGCAGGATCACGCATATTGATATTTGATGATGCCATATCAATTTTGGCACGTAATAGATATTGCCCATCGGTAAATTCACCGGCGCGCATACGACTAAATAAATCCAGATTTTCTGCGACACTGCGACTGCGGTCTGGGCTTTCTTTGCCTGGCTTAGTCAATGAACCACGATATTCACGCATTTGCTCTGCACTCAAACTATCGACATACGCTAGACCTTTTTCTATCAACTGCACTGCAAAGCCATACAGTGTTTCAAAATAGTCTGACGAATGACAGAGCTCAGCCCATTCAAAACCAAGCCAATGTACATCTTTTTCAATAGCACGCACATATTCGATACTTTCCTTTTCGGGATTGGTATCATCGAAGCGTAAATTACATAGGCCATTATTTTCAGCAGCAACACCAAAATTCAGGCAAATAGATTTCGCATGTCCTATATGTAAAAAACCATTCGGTTCTGGTGGGAAACGGGTAATTACTTTAGTATGCTTATTCTCTGCCAGGTCTTTGGTAACTATTTGACGAATAAAATTTGTAGCTGGGATATTTTCAGTTGTTGACATTGAGTATTGTGAATCAATTGTTTGTTTACGCACTCCGTTTATAGGGTGCATGAAAAGGTATCATGTCTGGCCGGTCTATTTATAATACATGTCATCTTGTGTTATAGGGCGTTAAGATACCATAATATACTTCGCGAATATACTTCGCCCTATTCTTTCGAGTTGATTAAATTACACCTATGCAAGCGAACCAACCCAGAAAAAAAAAGGTGAATTACAATAGCGGTGAACGTTTATCACCCTGGCGTGAGTCGCTCAATAGCATTATTTTTGGCGCAGAAACACGCGCCGGAAAATCATTCGATATTGTACTGATCATTACCATTGCGTTGAGTGTATTAGCCGTTATGCTCAGTAGTGTAGAAGCATTTTACCAGCAATTTAGCTGGTTATTTTTCTATACAGAGTGGGGCTTTACCCTGCTATTTACCTGCGAGTATATACTACGCCTGATCTCGGTCCGCCAGCCTAAGCTTTATGCGTGCAGTTTTTACGGAATAATAGATTTACTGTCTATCCTGCCTACTTACATTGGTCTGCTCTTGCCAGGTATCAAATACATGCTGATTATTCGTATCTTGCGCTTATTAAGAATCTTTCGTATTTTTAAACTGGCTGAATATGTAGATGAGGCTGAAACCCTGATAACGGCCTTAAAAAATAGCAGTCAGAAAATTCTAGTATTTTTGTATGCTGTATTAACGTTATCCACAGTATTTGGCTCAATACTGTATGTGGTTGAAGGCAGCGCATCTGGCTTTACCAGTATTCCCAAGTCGGTGTATTGGGCTATTGTTACCCTAACCACAGTAGGATATGGTGATATTGCCCCGCAGACACCGTTAGGTCAGATAATAGCTGCTGCCATTATGATTATGGGTTATGGCATTATTGCGGTCCCAACGGGTATTTATAGTGCGGAACTGATTAAATCTTATCGACCGTGGCAAATCTCCAATGAAGCCTGCCCTAATTGCGGCAAAATCGGTCATGATACCGATGCGGATTTTTGTAAATATTGCGGCGGCAGTCTTGAACAGTTTGAGTGATGAAACCTAGTGATCCCTGCATTTCATTGCTTCTACCATAAAAGACTTGAAGGGTCTGCTACTTTAATTATGGCGCTTGTATACAATCAATCTACTTTGGATACTATTTTAGGTGTCGCTTTTTGTCGTTCACTCCCATGAGGAGCTAATCACATTGTAATGCCTTCATTAACACCGTGTCCTTCATGGTGATAAAATTTATAAGGTCAAGGTAAACAAGCTTAATGCCATCCACCATATTGCTTGGTGGGGTCACCACGAAAACCGGTAGAGGTTTTATTGGCATCGGGCACTCCCACAGTATTATCCGCTGCCATTACCATATGAGCGCGAGTGTAGCCACCTAGCTCTTTAGCACGATTGGCAATTTTTGTGGTTAACGGGCTGATATCATATCTGGATACAATTGTGGAAATTACTACCGCTTTTAACTTCTCGGCACTCCCTTTAGGTTTAACGGTGATGACAATCGGCAAGCTCGTACCTGCAGGAATTTCTAGCGTATAATTATTGCTATCTTTCAGGCTAGTATTGGCAATGATACGTCCACGGCTATCAGCAACCTTGATCGTAGCATCCCGTACTGGGCCTTTGTCATCGACTACATTGCCTTTCAATACCTTAGCTTGTTTATACTGTTGTGCCGGAACCTTGGTAGTGGGCGTTTTTTTTTGCTGATCACCACAGGCAACTAACACCAGGCTGGTAATTGATGTGATGAGTATTGCTTTGATTATGTTATTTTTATTGTAGTGACGCATAAACTCTTCCTCTTAGTGATTGGTATTCGAACTTTGATGAATACATAAAGCGCATTACTCTTAATGTTTGCATCATTATATAGCAATATGCTTATTTTTTTTATAATGACTTTAGCTTTTGTCACTCATTTTAGGCGTTAATAGGATTCCATTCTTTCATTAGCAATTGTTTATTTAGTAATGGTTCTAGCATTAAACGCTCATTCAAATTAAAATAGTAATAATTTTTTAAAGGATTAGGATATTTTTGTTTTACACCACTTGATCCCCTTAATTACCCTGCATATATACCCTAAGTACAATTGATGACTAAGCATAAATTAACCCACCTAAAAGAGCTAGAAGCTGAAAGTATCCATATTATTCGTGAAGTAGCCGCGGAATTTGACCGTCCGGTGATGCTTTACTCAGTGGGTAAGGACTCAGCAGTCATGCTGCATTTAACACGCAAAGCATTTTATCCGGGAAAGCCGCCTTTTCCACTAATGCATGTAGATACTAAGTGGAAATTCAAGGAAATGATTGAATTCCGTGATAAATACATCAAGGAACTCGGCTGGGATTTATTGGTTCACTCAAATCAAGAGGGTATCGATCAAGGTATCGGGCCTTTTACGCACGGCAGTAAAAAGCATACTGATGTAATGAAAACCGAGGGTTTAAAACAAGCACTGAATAAATATAAATTTGATGCCGCTTTTGGTGGTGCGCGTCGTGATGAAGAGAAATCTCGTGCCAAAGAGCGCGTGTATTCATTCCGCGATAAAAATCATGGTTGGGATCCTAAAAACCAGCGTCCTGAATTATGGAATATATACAACGGCAGAATTGACCAGGGTGAAAGCATCCGTGTATTCCCTATTTCAAACTGGACAGAACTAGATGTCTGGCAGTATATCCATTTAGAAAACATTCCAATTGTGCCTCTTTATTTTGCCAAAAAGCGCCCTGTTGTTAATAAAGATGGCATGTTAATCATGGTCGATGATGACCGTATGCCGATTGGTCCTGATGAAAAAGTAGAGATGAAAATGGTGCGTTTTCGGACTTTAGGGTGTTACCCACTTACGGGCGCGGTGGAATCAACAGCCACTACCTTACCTGAAATTATTCAGGAAATGTTATTAACAACCACCTCGGAACGCCAGGGTCGACTAATCGATCACGACCAATCAGGCTCTATGGAACAGAAAAAACGCGAAGGCTATTTTTAGCCCCCTATTGTAGAGCGGACTTTAGTCCGCTAATGCCGATATGCTACAGCGGACTAAAGTCCGCTCTACAACTTTCGCTTATATATTTTTCAGGAAAAACACAATGTCTCACCAATCAGACTTAATCAGTACCGATATAGACGCTTATCTGGCGCAACATGAACGTAAGGAATTACTACGCTTTTTAACCTGTGGTAATGTTGATGATGGTAAAAGTACGCTTATTGGCCGCTTGTTATACGATTCAAAAATGATCTATGAAGATCAGCTTGCTGCCGTACAATCTGATAGCGTTAAATCCGGTACTACCGGTGCAGGTAAAGTGGATTTAGCATTATTAGTCGATGGCTTACAGGCAGAGCGCGAGCAAGGAATTACCATTGATGTTGCTTACCGCTATTTCTCTACCAAAAACCGTAAATTTATTATTGCCGACACACCAGGTCATGAGCAATACACGCGTAATATGGCGACCGGCGCATCCACTTGTGATCTAGCCGTGATATTAATTGATGCGCGCTATGGTGTACAGACACAAACCAAGCGACATAGTTTTATTGCTTCATTACTGGGTATTAAGCATATTATTGTTGCCATCAATAAGATGGATCTAATTGAATATAGTGAAAGTGCTTACGAGAAAATCAAAGCTGATTATTTAGACTTTATTAAGGACCTGGATGGTCTGAACGATATACATGTTATTCCTCTTTCGGCTCTGGATGGTGATAATGTCGTTAATAAGAGTGAAAATATGCCGTGGTATGCGGGTGAATCCATGATGGAAACGCTGGAAACAGTGGAAATTGCTGAAGATGATAATTTCCAGGACCCTCGCTTCCCAGTGCAATATGTTAACCGCCCTAACTTAGACTTTCGCGGTTTCTGTGGCACGATAGCCTCAGGTATTTTCCATAAAGGTGATACTGTAACTGCCCTGCCATCAGGTAAAACCAGCACTATTAAATCCATTGTCACTTTTGACGGCGAACTGGATGAAGCTTACCCTCCCATGGCAGTGACTTTGACGTTAACTGATGAAATTGATGTCAGTCGCGGTGATACCCTTGTCAATAGCAATAATATGCCCAGTGTTGCTGATAAGTTTGATGCCAAGATAGTATGGATGACAGAAAGTGCCCTAGTCCCCGGCAAGCAATATATCATCAAGCTGGCAACGCGTAGTGTCTCGGGTTCGATAGCTAATATTCAGCACCGGATTGATGTCAATACCCTGGATTATCATGATGCAACACAGTTACAACTCAATGAAATAGGCCTATGTACTGTTTCAGTTAATGCCCCTGTCGTTTTTGATGCCTATACCCGCAGCAAAGGTACTGGCTCATTTATAATAATCGACCGTCTTACCAATGTGACAGTCGGCGCAGGAATGATCTCTGGGCATAGTTCTGATACTGAATTACGTGATGTGAGTAGCGATGACCATGCGGCACGCTACGGTCAAAAAGCTGTTGCTATTGCCCTAACTGGGACTCATGGTGAACAAGTCGCTTATCAACTGGAAAGAAAATTATTTGATAATGGCCATGCGGCAACGGTATTAACAGCCGACATAAAGCATATTGATGAAGCCATTGCAGTCGTTAAGCACGCGGGCTTAATATGCCTATGTACTACTAATGCATCTTGTGATCTTGATTTTGATACAGACAAGTTTTCCATAGATCAGATTTATTCAGCACTAAAAGAACAAAGTATCATTCAATAAAAACTAAGAGCCAATAAGCTAATTTAATTTTTGCGGGGCAGGCTTAGCCATACTCGGGCACTATAAAAAATCAGGCTAAAGCCAGCGCCCAATAATAATTTCAGTTGCTGATTTTTATATTCTTGGTTTTAGGCATTATTTGCATTAATACAGTCAAACAATAAGGACCTTGATTAATGACTCAAAAGATTACTAAAGCAGTATTTCCGGTTGCAGGATTAGGCACACGTTTTTTACCCGCAACTAAAGTAAGTCCTAAAGAAATGCTACCTATAGTAGATAAGCCTCTGATTCAATATGCGGTAGAAGAAGCAGTTGCTGCAGGTATTGATACCATGATTTTTATCACCGGTCGGAATAAACGCTCGATACCAGACCACTTTGATAAAGCTTATGAATTAGAAGTCGAACTGGTTAATAAAGATAAATTAAAAGCCCTAGAATTAATCAAAAACATTATTCCACCTCATGTTTCCTGCGTATTCATTCGTCAATCGGAAGCCTTAGGCCTGGGACACGCTGTGCACTGCGCCAAGCCTGTTGTTGGTGATGAGCCTTTTGCGGTGATCCTGGCCGATGATTTAGTAGAAGATGCTGAACGCGGCTGTATGGCGCAAATGATCCAGCAATATGAAAAACATCACTGCTCTATTCTTGGTGTAGAACGTGTTGCGGCTGATCAAACTGACAAATACGGAATTGTACAGTCTACGCCTGCTGGCCCAGCATTGAATAAGGTTGAGTCTATCGTAGAAAAACCAAAACCTGAAGTAGCACCTAGCAACCTGGGAGTTGTTGGTCGCTATATATTAACCCCGGCGATTTTCGAAAAAATCGAACAAACCGGCAGAGGAGCGGGTAATGAAATTCAGCTAACCGATGCCATCAGTTCCTTACTTAATGATGAACAGGTCCTTGCCTATGAATTTGAAGGTAAACGTTATGATTGTGGTTCCAAGCTGGGATTCCTGATTGCCACGGTAGAACATGGCTTATTGCATCATGAGTTAAAAGATGACTTTAAAAATTACCTGAAAGACCTCGCTATCCGACTCGACTAAATTAAATGAATACCATTAGTATTCGTGGTGCACGAACGCATAACCTAAAGAATATCGACCTCGATTTACCCCGAGATAGCTTGATTGTTATTACCGGCATATCCGGTTCTGGAAAATCATCACTTGCCTTCGATACCATTTACGCTGAAGGCCAAAGGCGTTATGTAGAATCCTTATCAGCCTACGCGCGGCAATTTCTATCGATAATGGAAAAACCCGATGTCGATCATATCGAAGGCTTATCCCCCGCTATTTCCATAGAGCAGAAATCCACCTCACATAATCCCCGATCTACCGTCGGTACGATTACCGAAATATATGATTACCTGCGGCTTTTATATGCCCGTGCAGGTACACCTTGCTGTCCTGAACATGGTTTGTCTCTGGAAGCTCAGACAGTCAGTCAGATGGTTGATCATGTGCTTGAGCAAACCGAAGGTGATCGTTGGATGCTGCTTGCCCCGGTCGTCAGCCAGCGCAAAGGTGAGCATATCCAGTTACTGGAAGACTTGCAGGCACAAGGTTTTATTCGTGCGCGTATTGATGGTGTCGTTTATGAACTAGATGAACTACCTGAGTTAGATGGCAAGAAAAAACATAATATTGAAGTCATCATTGACCGCTTCAAAATTCGTCAGGACATGAAACTGCGCCTGGCAGAATCGTTTGAAACCGCCTTAAGAATAGCAGAAGGTGTGGCTACGGCAGTTTGCATGGATGACCAGAGCAAGCATCCCAATCAGCTGATTTTTTCTGAAAAATATGCCTGCTCAAAATGTGGCTACAGCATTGCCGAACTAGAGCCGCGCATTTTTTCTTTTAATAATCCAAAAGGTGCCTGCCCTACCTGTGACGGACTAGGAATCAAGCAACATTTTGACCCTGATCTGGTAGTGCATAATAATGAACTCAGCCTCGCCGCTGGCGCTGTACGGGGCTGGGATCGACGCAATGCCTATTATTATCAGATCATTTGTTCACTGGCTGTGCATTATGATTTTGACCCGGAAACACCCTTTCAGGAATTAAGCGACGAAATCCAGCACATTATTCTCTATGGTAGTGGCCGCAAAGCCATAGACTTTACTTTTGTCACCGGCAGTGGCAAAAAACGTAAAAAGCGCCATAGCTTTGAAGGCATCATTGCTAATATGGAGCGCCGTTATCACGAAACCGATTCGCAAATGGTCCGTGATGAACTTGCTAAATATCTGACTAATATTTCCTGCCCCAGTTGTCAGGGCTCACGTTTAAATACCGCAGCACGTCATGTATTTGTAGATTCGAAACCGCTTTACGAAATTACCCGCCTGCCCATTCGCAAAACTCTGAGCTTTTTTCAAGAACTCAACCTACCCGGTCAACGCGGACAAATAGCTGATAAAATTGTTACTGAAATTCAACAGCGCCTGGAATTTCTGGTCAATGTCGGCCTGGATTATCTTACCCTGGATCGCAGTGCCGACACCCTATCAGGGGGAGAAGCACAACGCATTCGTTTAGCCAGCCAGATTGGCGCGGGGCTAGTGGGCGTTATGTATGTTTTAGACGAACCCTCTATTGGCCTGCATCAACGTGATAATGATCGCTTACTCAAAACGCTGTTTAGATTGCGTGATTTGGGTAATACCGTCATCGTCGTAGAACACGATGAAGATGCTATCCGTGCCGCACAATATGTGGTTGATATTGGCCCAGGCGCGGGTGTGCATGGTGGACAGATTATCGCCCAGGGTACGCCTGAAGATGTGATTAATAATAAGCACTCTGTAACCGGTCAGTACCTATCTGGAAAATTAGCGATTACCGGCACCAACAAACTAACGCCGCGTAATGCCAAGAATCTGATTACTGTCCATCAAGCAGAAGGTAATAATTTAAAAAATATTGACGTTGCTTTCCCTATAGGTCTGTTTACTTGTGTAACAGGCGTATCCGGTTCGGGTAAGTCAACTCTGGTCAATGACACCTTATACCGGTATGCTGCGCGAACTATTAATCGCGCCACTACCTTGGCTGCACCGTGTCACTCGGTCGAGGGCCTAGAGCAGATTGATAAAGTCGTTGACATTAACCAAAGCCCGATTGGTAGAACACCTCGCTCAAACCCGGCAACCTACACTGGTTTATTTACTCCTATCAGGGAGCTGTTTGCAGCCACCCCAGAATCTCGTTCGCGTGGCTATACACCTGGTCGCTTTAGCTTTAATGTCAAAGGTGGGCGCTGTGAATCCTGTCGCGGAGATGGCGTTGTCAAAGTAGAAATGCACTTTCTCCCTGATGTCTTTGTGCATTGCGATGTCTGTGCCGGCAAGCGCTATAATCGTGAAACTCTGGAAATACGCTACAAAGGTAAAACTATCAATGAAGTGCTGGAAATGACAGTCGAAGAAGCCTATGTCTTCTTTAAGCCAGTGCCGGTTTTAGCGCGTAAACTACAAACAATGGTGGATGTCGGTCTGACCTATATTACCTTGGGGCAAAATGCGACCACCTTATCTGGCGGTGAAGCGCAGCGAGTTAAATTATCCAAAGAGCTATCCAAGCGCGATACTGGCAAAACTCTATATATTTTGGATGAACCAACGACGGGGCTGCATTTTCAGGATATCCAGCAGTTACTCAATGTCTTGCACACGCTACGTGACCACGGCAATACCATTATCGTGATCGAGCATAATCTGGACGTTATCAAAACCGCTGACTGGGTGATTGATATTGGTCCTGAAGGGGGCGATGGCGGTGGAAAGGTGGTTGCTGAAGGGACACCCGAGCAAGTTTCCAAAGTAGATCATTCGCATACAGGCTATTATCTAAAACGCTTTTTTAAATAAGGTTTATAATCTTATTGTCTAGACGTAGGGCGCCATCTGCTTATGTAAAGATTGCCGGGCTAAAGCCGCGCCCTACGTCTGGTTTGTTTAAGCAATAATTGCCCAACCTACCTTTTAGCAAAGGGAAAAATATGCTATCGTTTATCCAGGCAGTGATTGACAGGTATGTAGCATCCCCTGTCCGATTACTCGACATCTTACGAGAGTTACAATCCGAATTTCAGCATATTTCAGCTGAAACCACTGAATATGTTGCAAAATCCCTCGATATTCCGCGCACACAAATCATCAGTGTCATCGAGTTTTACAGCTTCCTGCATGCGACGCCCCAGGGTAAATATTCGCTGCTAGTCAGTGATTCGATTACCGATCATATGCTGGGTAAACAGGATTTAATGAGCTACTTTGCCAGCCAGTTACACGTCACTATAGGCGAGCTTCGTGCCGATGGTTTAGTCAGCTTAAATAATACCTCTTGCTCGGGCATGTGTGATCAGGGCCAGCCGAATTTTTTGCGGTTAGCGATGATATTTACCTGCCCGGTTTACTACTACAACATCCAATAACACCCAGAGATGCTTTAAAGGTACGCTATCAAAAAGGGCTACAAGAAACCCTGGCAGAGATTAATACTTCTGGGCTGCGTGGTCGCGGCGGCGCGGGTTTTAATACCGCCATGAAATGGCGCTTTTGCTCCGAAGAAGCTGAAACTGAGCGTTATGTAGTGTGTAACGCCGATGAAGGCGAGCCTGGCACCTTTAAAGATAGAGTTTTATTAAATTCCTATGCCCACCAGGTATTTGAAGGCATGACCTTATGCGCCAGCATTATTAAAGCTGAACAGGGATTCTTATATCTACGCGGTGAATATTTACATTTAGTCGAAAAATTACAAGATATTCTCGAACAGCGACGTGACTCAGGATTATTAGGCAATAACATTCTAGATCAAGGATTAAACTTTGATATCGAGATACGTCTGGGTTGCGGTGCCTATATCTGTGATGAAGAATCTGCATTAATCGAATCGCTAGAAGGTAAGCGCGGTATTCCTCGGAATCGGCCACCCTACCCTGTCTCTCAGGGTTATCTGGGTAAACCCATAGTCGTAAATAATGTCGAGACTTTTTTTGCCGCCAGTAAAATCGCTGCGCAAGGTGGACAATGGTTTGCCGATGTCGGCACAAAACAATCTCAAGGCACGAAAATATTGAGTATTAGTGGTGATTGCACAAAGCCCGGCATCTATGAATATCCATTTGGCACCCGCATTGAACAAGTTCTCCAAGACTGTGGTGCAACAGATGTTTTAGGTATACAAGTTGGCGGCCCTTCTGGTACCTTTATCGGCCTGGATGAGTTACAGCGTACACTGGCATTTGAAGACCTTGCTACGGGTGGGTCGTTTATTATTTTCAATCAGTCACGCAGTATTCTAGATATCGTCAAAAACTTTACCCATTTTTTTGCACATGAAAGCTGTGGCTTTTGTACCCCCTGTCGAGTGGGCACCTCCCTGTTAAAAAAAACAGCTGGGTAAAATTACCGATGGCTACGGCTCTGCTGGTGATGTCGCTGCTTTAGAAGAGCTCTGTCAATTAGTAAAAAATCATAGCCATTGTGGTCTGGGACAAACCGCCGCCAATCCGATTCTATCAACATTACAGCGTTATCCAGAAAACTATCAGCAACGCTTGAAAAAAATCAGTTATGAACCCGGGTTTGATTTAGATGCGTCACTGGAAACCGCCCGACGTCTTGCTAAACGTACCGACCCCGGCGCCTATCTGGCACAAGTAGAGGAGGATTAAACATGCGCAAAACAATTACTATTGATGGCCAGGAAATACCCTACACAGAAGGGCAAACTATTATGGATGCAGCCATCTCAGCGGATATCTATATCCCACATTTATGTCATGACCCTGACTATGAACCGCATGGCAGCTGTAAACTCTGTACGGTCAGTGTGAATGGCAGAAATTGCTCAGCCTGCACCTTTCCGGCCATGGAAGGACAGGAAATTATCAATCACAGTGTCGACTTAGAACAAGACCGCAAGCGTATTACGCAAATGCTGTTTGTCGAAGGCAATCACTTCTGTCCCTCTTGTGAAAAAACCGGCAACTGTCAGTTACAAGGCATCGGCTGTTACTTGAATATGCACGACAACCATTTCCCGCATTTTTTTGCCAACCGTGAAATGGATGCCTCACACCCGGATATTCTAATTGACCAAAACCGCTGTATTTTCTGTAATTTATATGTCCGCGCCAGTCAGGAAAAAGACCGTAAAAATGTCTTTGCTATCAGTGGCCGTGGCATTAACAAGCATTTAATCGTCAACTCGATTAGCGGACAATTAAAAGATAGCGATATCGATATTGCTGATCATGCCGTACATATTTGCCCAACAGGTGCCATCCTGATAAAACGTACTGGCTATCAAGTGCCTATAGGTCAGCGTACCTATGATCATACTAAAATAGATGCAGTGACTCTCGCCAAGGAGAATAAACAGCATGGCCGATAAATTAAAAGTTGCAACCACATCATTAGCCGGTTGCTTTGGTTGCCATATGTCATTTCTGGACATAAATGAGCGCATGATCGAATTAGCCCAGCATATTGAATTTGACCGTTCACCCATTACCGATATAGAACACTGTGGCCCCTGTGATATAGGCTTGATTGAAGGCGGCGTGTGTAATTCAGACAACGTCCATGTGCTGCGCGAATTCCGTAAAAATTGCAAAGTACTGGTTGCCGTAGGAGCATGCGCCATTAACGGTGGCCTACCTGCTATGCGCAATCACTTTAAAGTGGAAGACTGCTTAAATGAATCCTATATAGATGGGTTAGGCGTAGAAAATGCACAAATCCCCAGTGACCCCGAACTCCCGTTATTATTAGATAAGGTGCATCCAATCCATGAAATCGTTAAGGTCGATTACTATATGCCCGGTTGCCCTCCATCAGGTGATGTTTTCTGGACATTTCTAAGTGATATTATTGCCGGAGAGGAACCCAGTTTGCCCTATGAACTTCTGCATTTTGACTAATTAGTACTTAAACGAAAAAGCCGTTTTTTAAATACATATCACACCCAATCGAGTAACTAATTTTCAAATTGGCTCAGTTGGGATTAAAATCCACTCATTGTTACGAGTTTTCTCGGTGCAGTGCTATTTTGCCACTTTTTAAACGTACCCACCTCTAAGTGAGTTCACTTCTTTAAAAAAATTTAGGCAGCTTGCTTTTTTTGTTTGGCCAATCGTTGTCGTTCCATGCCCTGCTTTACTTGACCATTACAGATTGTTCGCGTCTTGCATGCCCGAATGGATATTCAGCAACATATGGAAAAATAATATTGCTCAGTTGTACAATTCAAACACATCAAAACAGAGCAAAAAGATCAAAATCTGAGTGATAGTGTGTGCAAAGTTGAGCAACTCGAACGATTACCACGGAAATTAACAAGCTTGTTGGTGGTTACATCCTTGCTCAACAACTAATTTAGCCGCATCTTGTTTAAATTCAAGGCGGTTTCAATTCTGAAGTGCAATTCCAGTAATCATGCTGCACTAATTCATATTTCAGCGTGTTTTATCTTGATCTTGTAGAACTACGTTTATAAATTATCGATTATTGTTATGTGTTAATATTATTGTTCGAACAATTAATGGCCATGATAATTCTATAACTTCTTAGTTAGTCATAATCAAATGGTCATATAATATGATTTTCTTTACAACTAAAAGGGAAAAAAATGAGTACTACCTCCAGCAAATTAGGAATAATAGACAAAGTAATTTTTATCGCACTAATCATATTTACTCTGGTTGGTGTTGCTATCACCAATATTTCCCCTGCTGAAGCGCATGTATACTGGCTAGTTATGAACCTAGTATTTGCCATAGGCGCAATTATTACCGGGTGGCATAAAGCTCAGACTAAAAAAGAACACACAAAGCTGATTACTTCTCAATTGATACACTGGGGAAGTACCATGGTAGCTGTAATGATCGTCTATGCTTTTTTACATTCGGGTCAAATTCAGAATGAAACTGTTTCACTGGCCATTGTCCTGATACTATCTCTTTCGACATTTCTGGCCGGAATACATATAGGTTGGCAATTTTCTGTTGTCGGGATTCTTTTAGCTATTTCGGTGCTTATCATTTCATATATGGAAGAGTATATATGGCTAATCGTAATAATCGCTTTAGCTTTGGTTCTTATTTCATATTTCTGGAATAAATTTAAAAAATCCTAAGAGCTTTAGGAGCAAGGATTTAATAATATTCGGATCTTGATTTGTCCTTTTGCCGGGCCTGTAAATAATTCTGTGTAACTGCCTGGTTTAAATATAATCGACTAAGCGGTCTTCGAACTCAATCATAAACC
>DUBW01000018.1 GCA_012960135.1 Methyloprofundus sp. | reverse complement strand
ATTGATGAAAGCTGTTCGGTAAATCCGGTTAATCATTATGGCTGCAGCAAATGGGCGATGGAGCAAATAGCTAAAACCTATCATGACAAACTCAATATACTGATTGCCCGGCCTTTTAATTACACCGGAACAGGGCAGGCAGAAAAATTTTTAGTTCCTAAAATAGTTCAGCATTTTAAACAAAAGGCCGAAACGATACAGTTGGGAAATATCGATATATGGCGTGATTTTTCTGATGTGCGCTGGGTAGTGCAAGCGTATACGGCCTTATTAGCTTTACCGCAGGATCAAACCATAAAAACAGTCAATTTATGCTCCGGAAAACTACTCAGTATTAGACGCATTATTGAGGCGCTTGAACAAGTAGCTGACCATAAGGTACAAATTGAAATTAATCCTGAGTTCGTTAGAGCTGCCGACATACAAAGGCAGCGAGGCGACAATAGCCAGCTCTATGCAACCGTAAAAGGGTTACAGGCACCCATAGAATTCGAACAAACTTTGAGCTGGATGCTGGCAAATTAAACAGCGGCTGGACGGACACACTATAATTTAAAAATGACAAGACTACAGTTAAAAACACAACAAATCTGGCAAAATCGATTCTTTATTCTAACCGCGATAAAGATGGATTTTAAGTCACGTTTTTCAAGAAGCCTATTTGGTAGCGTATGGGCTATTTTAAATCCATTGGTGATGGTCGCTATTTATGCTTTTATCTTATCGAAAATAATGCAAGCAAAGCTACCCGGCATAGAAAGTAGCTACGCCTACCCTATCTATCTTATTTCAGGCATTATAGGCTGGACACTCTTTACTGAGGTAATTTCTCGTTCGCTGATGGTCTTTATAGAAAATGGCCACTATTTAAAAAAACTCGCCTTTCCGCGTAGTAATTTAATCTTTATCGTCTTAGGTGCGAGCTTAATCAACAGCGGTATTTTTATATTGGCATCGATTGCCATATTTCTGATCTTGAATTTCTACCCTAGCAGTAGCTTATTATGGCTAATTCCCTTAGAAATACTGACCGCTTTATTTGCACTAGGGATTGGCATTAGTTGCGGAGTGCTTAATGTGTTTTTACGCGATATAGGACAAGTAGTCCCTATCATTTTACAGCTACTATTTTGGCTAACACCTATAGTCTATACAATCAATATTATCCCTCAGGATGTTCAATACTTACTGGAATTAAATCCGGTTTTCGACATTATTAATATGTATCATGACGTCCTGGCTTATCAAACAGCCCCGTCCATGCAAAGCATGGCGAAATTAGGGTTAATGACACTGATCGCCAACATCATAGGCTTAACCTTGTATCGGAAAGCACATAACCAAATAGTGGAAGAGTTATGAGTATCTTGCAATTAAGCTCAGTAAGCAAAGCCTATATAGAATACCCCAATTTTCGACACCGGTTTCTGAGCTGGTTTGGCAGACAAAACCCGCGTCTAAAAAAACACCTCATACTAGATAATATCAACCTTAGCGTAGAGCAGGGTGAAGCCATTGCTTTTGTAGGACAAAATGGCGCGGGAAAAAGCACCTTACTAAAATTGATCACGGGGATTTTAGCACCGAGTACAGGCAATATTCAGGTCAACGGCAAAATCTCAGCAATTTTAGAATTGGGAATGGGCTTCGATGCCAATTTTTCCGGTGCAGAAAATGCTAGAAATACATTAAGCATTATGGGTTATCACCCAGAACAAATCGAACTAGCCATTCCAGAAATAAAAGCTTTTAGTGAAATAGGCGACTACTTTGAGCAGCCCATGCGTATCTATTCCAGTGGCATGCAAATGCGCGTCGCTTTTGCTGTGGCCACCACATTTCAACCAGAGATTTTGATTATTGATGAAGCCTTGTCTGTGGGTGATGCTTATTTTCAGCATAAGAGCTTTGATCGTATACGTGAATTACAGAAGCAAGGTACCACCCTGCTTATTGTTTCTCACGACAAGCAAGCCATACAAAGTATTTGTAATCGCGCGATACTATTAGATCAAGGCAGTATAAAAAAAGAAGGCTCACCCGTTGAAGTGATGGATTATTACAATGCCTTAATCGTAGCCAAATCACATGAAGATATCGTCTTAAAGCCTACTGAAGAAGGTAAATTACAAACTATATCAGGCAATCATAAGGCGCAAATCACCGAAGTGAAACTCTACAATAGTCAAGGTATCGAAACACAGGATTTACAGGTCGGCGAACTGGCGAGCTTACATATACAGGTTGAGGTCCTACAGCCAATTAAACAATTAGTCTGCGGGTTTATGCTAAAAGAGCGACTAGGGCAGGTGATTTATGGCACTAATACGTGGTTTACTGAGCAGGTATTAACTGACGTGACCGAGCCGCAACGAATAAATTATCAGATTCAATTTGCAGCAAGATTAGGTGTAGGCAGTTACTCGTGTACGTTAGCGCTCACAGGAGGAGCAACTCACCTACAAGAGAATTACCACTGGATAGATTTGGCCCTAGTCTTTAAAGTGTTGAATATAAATAAAACCGAATTTATCGGCACCAATTGGTTAGAGCCAAAATTTATTATTCAAAGAGATTAAATCCATGAAAAATCAATTTTACCTGCAGCTAGAAAACCGTTTTCGAGGTTCAGAACAACAGATAACAGAGCGACTACAACAGTACGTCCCACTCTTAGAGGAATTAGAGAAAAACACGAGCAGAGTTGCGCTTGATATAGGTTGCGGTCGAGGTGAATGGCTTGGCTTACTCGGAAAACGACAATGGCAAGCCGTTGGGATTGACCTAAATGCAGTAATGGTAGAATCATGCCAAAAACAAGGTTTAAATGCACAGGAGCAAGATGCACTTACCTATTTAACTTCGTTGCCTGATCAGTCACAAAGCCTCATTACAGGATTCCATATCGCCGAACATATATCCTTTGACAGCTTACTGGAGATTATCCAACAAGCCTATCGGGTATTATTGCCTCAAGGCGTATTAGTCTTAGAAACTCCTAACCCAGAGAATCTGCAGGTAGGGACGCATACCTTTTATATGGATCCCTCGCATAGACATCCGCTCCCCCCGCAACTGCTACAATTCAGCGCACAAGAACAAGGTTTTCTGCAGGTCGATATCCGGCGTATGAATGGCGCGCTTAAGCCTGAAAATGAAATGGCTTTTGGTGATCATATACAATGGTTTCTAGAAGCGAATTTAGATTATGCCTTAGTTGCACAAAAGAAAAGTGGCGTCATCGCTATTGCTCAGCTTGAAAAAATAGGTGAATCAGAGTCTCATTACCCTGCATTTTATGCATTTGCTCGTGGATACGTAGAGGAGACCCATCAACGTATGGTGCAAAGCGCTCAAAAACAAGCAGAGATAAATGACCATCAGCAACAGCAGATGGACGATCAGCAACAGCAGATGGACGATCAGCAACAGCAGATTCTGATAATCCAACAAAATCAAACAGAACTGGACGCGATTAAAAACAGTCTCTCTTGGCGGATAACAAAACCACTGCGTCAACTCAGTCTGATTTTAAAATACTATAAGCAATTTGGCCTAAAAAACACAATAACTCATAGCTATAGTCGGTTGCTAAATAAGCTAGGAGCAAGGGTATTAATGAATCCTAAGAATACTCAGCGGGCACTTAAAATACTAAAGTACACGCCACGCTTAAATACCTATTTAAGAAACCGCCTTCTAACTGCAAAAAGCAAACAAGTTGATCAGCAAGCATTCACTCTAGACTCACCTCGAGCCTTAAAAATATGGCAAGACCTAGTAAAAGATAAAGCGTAAACAATCATAATAAGCGCAAGCAAGCCACATAACTCTATTTCCAATTTACTTGAGCGACTAACTTAAAAAGTGCGATTCCAGCGATCGTGCCAAAAACAAGTTAAAATAAATAGATATTATCCGAGATTTCCCCTAACTAATATCTCTAAAAAAAAGACCCAATAGAACCGACCAGGATACCCACATGAAAATAGCAATTGACCTGCAATCTTGTCAATCCAACTCACGACACCACGGTATTGGGCGTTACTCGATGGCGATAGTGCGCGAAATAATAAAGCTATCAGAAGCGAAGCATGAAATATGGGTTCTATTAAATGCTCAGTTAAATCCAGAAACGATCCCTGAGATCAGCTCCAGTTTGGCCGACTTATTGCCACCAACACAGATTATCAGCTATCAAGTGCCTACGCCCAATAATGCGCAGAGCATTCACCAAGCAAAACAAAGTGCCGCAGAATACATTCGAGAATATTTTATAGCGTCCTTACAGCCTGATATTTTATATATCACAAGTTTATTTGAAGGTATCACTGATCATGCAACGACCAGCATAGGTGAGCTTACTGAAAACATTACCGTTGCTGTGACTCAATATGATCTGATACCTTATATACAGCCAGATATTTATCTAGGCAATAGCGAGGTAAAAGCTAATTATTTAAAAATAATTAGCTTTTTAAAAAAAGCCGACCTCATCCTCAGCATTTCCAACTATTCAAAGCAGGAAACAACGGAGCAATTACAAATTCCTGCGCAAAAAATCATCAATGTCAGCAGTGCTGTAACAGCCAATTTCACAATAAGCCAAGCAGATGATAGGCATCATAAGGAACGCCTGTTGGCTAAGCACAAGCTACAACCAGACTACATACTTTATGCGCCTAGTGGTTTTGATAGTCGTAAAAATGTCATTGGATTAATTCATGCCTATGCTTTACTACCTAAAGCTAGCCAAGAAAAACATCCGCTAGTCTTGGTAGGCAAGGTCAGTGGTTTAACCAAGGAAGGCTTATTAAGCTTAATAAGCCAACTTAAACTCACAAACCGAGTCATTTTAACGGGCTACGTCAGCGACGATGACTTAGTCGCGATATATCAATATGCACATTTATTTGTCTTTCCTTCATTTCACGAAGGGTTTGGCTTGCCAGCGCTAGAAGCAATGAGTTTAGGTATTCCCACAATAGGTGCAAAGCGGACCAGTCTGATAGAAGTCATCGGCTTAGAAGATGCGTTATTTGATCCCGATAACAACGTACAGATGGCTGAATTAATGGACAAATCATTGACTGACCTTGAGTTTCGTCAGCGCTTAATTGCACATGCCGGCAAACAAAGAAAAAAATTCAGCTGGAAAAAATCTGCAAAAGTCGCACTCACCGCAATGGAGCAATGCGTTACAAAAAGCAACAAGCAGCCACAGGCATGGCAAGGCCTAGAGCAGAATCTGCAAAGCTACCAAAAACTTATCTCAGCACTACAGCAGCTCTCATTAAATGACCAAGATAAAATACAAATAGCCAATAATCTAGCGGCTAACGAACACACCCTAAGATACCAGCTAAGACATAATATAACACTCAGCGCTCAACCGACGTGGCAAATCGCGGGGCCCTTTGACTCAAGTTACAGCCTAGCACTACTCAACCGAGAAACAGCAAAAGCATTAGCCGCAATGCATCAGGATGTCAGTCTTTATGCCACAGAAGGACCGGGAGATTATCAAGCTGATGCACAATACTTACAACAGCACCCCGATATAAATACACTGTATCAAAAAAATACCCAGCAAACGCCTATCGATATTCTCAGCAGAAATTTATACCCTCCCAGAGTGCATGATATGAATGCACCCATTAATTTACTGCACCACTACGCATGGGAGGAGTCCGCCTTTCCTATAGATTGGGTAGATGACTTTAATTTTTATTTACAAGGTATGAGTTGCTTATCCACACATGTAGAAAAAATAATGCGTGATAATGGTGTCAATATACCTATGATCACCTCAGGCTGTGGCGTCGATCACTGGGATGCTATACAAGCAGATCCCAGTTATAAAATACAAGCTAAGCCCTTTCGTTTTTTACATGTCTCCTCGTGTTTTCCGCGTAAAGGTGTCGATGTGCTATTAAAAGCCTATGCTGCAGCATTTACTAATAAAGACCCTGTATCCTTGG
>DUBW01000017.1 GCA_012960135.1 Methyloprofundus sp. | reverse complement strand
TAGTTGTATTGGTCATGTCGTATCCTATTCTGATATTAATAGGCTATCAAACCCTACAGGTTTATTAAACCATTACAGTATTCTATGCAGAGAGATAGATCAAACGCAGTATTGGGATGATAATACAGTTAAGCCGATAACAGATGATGAGTTTGATCAATCCGTCAGTTGGTAGCCTTATAACAGACTGAATCTGCAAGTTCTTTCAGAACAGGCAAGCCGTTTCTATGTGCTGAAAAATCTGAAAGAGAAAATTCAGAGCCATTCATTATTTTTCTCAAGCACGTTAGTTTGGTGGATTAAATCTCACCTTCTTTTGTTTTATTTGCATGCAGTTGACAGGCTAATTGTTATCATTCATTTCATAATACCTTGACTTTGTGGCTTGGAATTCCTATTCTTCAATCTCTTTACCCCGTCCCGCACAGCTTCTATTGTCGCTTAACCTATATTCCTAATTGAATAAATATTCAAAACCATTACGCTAAATAAACCTGTACAATTACCTTTATTGTCTTGACAAGTTAGTTAATCATGAACCCAGAATCTCTCAGTTATATATTTCTCAGCGCATTTCTTATCAACAATTTCGTGCTCGCCATGTTCTTAGGGCTATGTCCTTTCGTTGGTGTCTCGGCTAAACGTGATACCGCTTTTAATATGAGCCTGGCAACTACTTTTGTTATGTTTGTTAGCTCTACCAGTGCTTATGGTATCAATCTGGTGCTAACGGCTTTCGATCTGGAGTTTTTACGTCTGATTAGTTATATCGCATTAATTGCTTCGTCAGTGCAATTAGTAGAAATGGTATTAAAGAAATTTAGCCCAGCCTTATTTAGAGCCCTTGGGATCTTCCTGCCCTTAATTACCACTAATTGTGCGATTTTAGGCGTAGCTCTGTTTCAGACCTCTCGTGAGTATGACTTTTTGCAATCGGTATCTTTCAGCCTCGGAGCCGGAGCAGGGTTTGGCCTGGCTATCGTTTTAATGGCAGGACTACGCGAGAAACTGGAATTATCTAATTTACCCAACATCACCCAGGCAGCTGCTTTAAGCATGATGCTGGCGGGGATCTTATCCCTGACTTTTATGGGCTTTGCCGGCCTTGGCGGAGCAACGGCATAAGGCAAAAAACTGTAGAGCGGACTACAGTCCGCTAAACCTAGAAAAATCAATTGAACACGGAAAGTTCTAGGTTCATATACAAGACTGAACCAAAACAGGAGAAACCTATGTTAAATTTTATTATCGCAATGGCTGTTATATTCGGGCTAATGCTCGCCTGGATTTATATCCAGCAAATTGCCAGAGAATATGCTGCCAAACACCCCGAATTTGGCGCCATGAAAGAAGAAGGCTTAGGTTGCGGTAAAAACTGCGGCTGTAAAGGCGGTGTGTGCGAGAAATAAGTCCTGCTAAGCTTAACTAATACCTGCTAGACTTCAGAATCGCTCACTTAATTAAGCGGATTCAGCATACCTCCCCACGCTGCTTTAAAAGATGCGTGTAAATCGCGGTCGCTCCAGAACACTTGTATCGTGAGTATTACTAAAAGAAATTAACCCATACCAAAGCTTGTTTTTGTTGATTAAAAAATCCCTCAGTGCTATTACAACAGCATCATTTAAATAAGCACCCTGTAAGGAATTATCCACAAATTTTTTCATTTTAATTACACAGCCCCCCCACCCCTAAATTTCGGAGACAGCTGGCTATATTGCTGAATATCTTCCTCTATTTAAATATGGAGTTAATCAGTATCAGACCGCTGCACCAATGTCATTGGAGCAGCTTTTTTCTGCCATGAGTTTGTTTTTAGATAATTACTTTAAGCGTGAGTCTGTTTTAACATCATCTGATCTAAACTGTGAAATAAGCTTGCTAAGCAGCAATAATCGAGTAGGCGACCCAGGGAACTGTGATTACTATATAGATTAAACGCAGAAGCCATTCTGTCCGCATTTCTTCTTGTTAGCTAATGGCTTCTGCTTCCAGCTTGGCAAAGTATCTATAATTAACATGACTATCGAGCTTAGACTGGAAATTCTACGGCAAAGTTAACTCGACAATTTCCTAGTAAAGCCCGCGTTTAAAAAACATTATCCACTTTATGGTGATAAAGAATGAATTAAAGAGCTGGAAAAAAGCCGATTACAAAGTATTCAACGTTTGGTTTGGGTCGCGCCGCTGAGTATAGAGATACCGAAACGGGTATGCATGTCATCCGTATGAGCCGCTATGTAAAATTACTGGGGCTTGCTGATGGCATGTCTAAAGAAGAAACTGAACTGTTACTTAATACAGCACTTATGCATGATATAGGTAAAATCGGGATTCCAGATAGAATCCTGTAAAAACCGCAAAAATTAGATGCCGCTGAGTGGGTGATTATGAAATCACATACGCAAATGGGTGCCGAAATATTAGGCAGTGATAGCTCCGTATTACTCAACTTAGCACGTATCGTTGCAATTGTGGATACTTTTAATACTCTTACAATGACCAGACCATATAAACACGCATGGCTGGTAGCGGATGCTATTAATCTGCTAAAAAAGGAAGCAGGGTCACATTTCGAACCCGAACTGGTGAAATAAAAGAGCAATACACAGCTCTATAAACACTCAAAAAGCAGATATAAAAAAGGCCCACTGCTAAAAGCAGTGAGCCTAGTATTGATTTAGTAACTTATATCAAATTACCATATACAATAAATACTTTAGAAGTTATGGTACATTGCTTTTACGTCTTTGAAACCTTTAACTGCTTTTTCCATCAAATCTTCAGCTTTTTCTTGTTGACCTTTTTTGTAAGCTCCACGGGCTTTAGAAACTTTTGCAAGTGCTCTATCACGTCGCGCTAAAACAACTGAGCTTTCAATTGTTTTCGCAGTTTGTTTAGTCTTTTTTATTAACGCCATAACAGTTTCTTTATCAGCACCACCTTTCATAGCAGCTAATGTTTCCTCAGCTACTGTAACAGTGTCAGTAAGAGACTGTGCGACTTCAGCCTGAGTCTGGTTTTCTGTTTTACCAGCCGCCATAGCAGAAGGAGCTACAGCAAGCATTGCAAAGCTAACAAAAAACGCCATTACTAATTTTTTCAATAAATCCATCGTAGATTTCACCTTATATAAATGATTATTATAGTGTTAATGCATAATTAAAACGTACGCACATTGCCTATAATACCATAAATAAAGACCAGTAATCACTTTAAATATTAATCACTTAAAATATTATGGTTATTATTTATAGCTAATTATTGTCGAATATTCTATCAAAATAAACTAATCCAGATATAACTGTTCTCTTTATTCAGGGATCAACCCTTCACCAACAGTGACTATTTTAAGGGCATTTGTACCACCTTCCTGCCCAGTTAGATCACCTTTAGTAATAATAAAGGTATCGCCTTTTGCGGCATAATTGAATTTTTTTAACAGTGCAATAATATCCCTATTTAGTTGCACATGATCTTGATTTTTATATTCATAAAAAATAGGGATTACACCACGAAACAAAGTCACTCTACCCAAAGTTGCTTCACGACTACTAAATGCAAAGATAGGCAAACCTGATCTGATACGTGACATCCACAAAGGAGTTGCACCCGATTCTGTCAGCGACACCAATCCTTGCACATCAGAATGATTAGCCATGTACATTGCTGCCAAGGCAATCGCCTCATCCTTACGTTTGAAGCATGTGTCAACCCTATGTTTAGAGGTTTTAGCGGCTCTCTGTTTATCCGTTTCCATACAGACACGCACCATGGCTTCGACTGCCTGTACTGGATACTTACCCGCTGCAGTTTCTGCTGAAAGCATAATGGCATCAGTACCATCGAGTACAGCATTCGCGACATCAAAGACTTCTGCACGCGTTGGAATAGGACTCTCAATCATTGACTCCATCATCTGCGTAGCAGTAATGACCGCTCTATCTAGCTCTCGTGAACGACTAATAAGAATTTTCTGCGCTGCTGGTAAATTAGCATCACCGATTTCTACACCTAAATCTCCACGTGCGACCATAATGACATCAGAAGCAAGAATAATCTCATCCATGACATCTTTTTGCATGGCTTCAGCTCGCTCTACCTTGGCAACAATCCCAGGGTAGCAGTCGACATCGGCCAATAGTTTACGCGCTAAATTCAAGTCATCCGCACAACGCGGAAAAGAAACAGCAACAAAATCTGCCTGAATTTTACCAATGGTTAAAATATCTTCCTTATCTTTAGCCGTTAATGCTGCGGCTGATAAACCACCGCCCAACAGATTTATGCCTTTATTATTGGATAAATACCCACCGACAACAACGGTGCAGTTAATACGCCCATTAACGACATCAACAACATCCAATACAACTCGCCCATCATCAAGTAATAAGCGACTTCCTTGCTGCACCTCACGTGCTAATGTTTCGTAAGTAATACCAACGTGGGTATTATCGCCCGCATTTTCAGATAAATTAATATCTAAGGCAAAGCTTTGCCCTTCATCTAGCCAGACTTTATCATCAGAAAAACGAGCGATACGAATTTTTGGTCCTTGCAAATCAGCAAGAATACCTATACGACGCCCTGTTTTTTTCGATATTTCACGCACATTGTTCGCACGATCTATATGATCTTGAGCACTGCCATGAGAAAAATTCAGGCGTACCGCATCAACTCCGGCATAAAACAGTTTTTCTAATACCCCAGGCTTATCTGTTGCAGGTCCAAGGGTTGCTAATATTTTCGTTCTTCTAATGTCAGGCATATATGGGAGGGGGTAAGGGTTATTAAGTTAACTAAACAATGTAGTAATTCAATCACAGAAAAGGTCGAATAATGTCAGATCTTATAAAATCTGAGCTATTACTCTAAATTAACTGTAGTTGTCCGAGAGACGAAGCGAACCAAAGTCTGCCCTGTACCCGTTACCAGCATATAAAGTGTTTATTTTGCGTTCATTAAGGCACAAGTAGTATCTAACATGCGGTTTGAAAAGCCCCATTCGTTATCATACCAGGCAAGCACTTTAACTAATGTGCCATTAACCACTTTAGTCAAACTGGCTTCATAAGTTGCTGATGCTGGATCATGATTAAAGTCCATTGATACTAGAGGCTTAGTATTAATATTCAATACGCCTTTTAATGTGCTTTCTGATGCCGCTACCAATAACCGATCAATTTCTTCTTTAGTGGTCGCTCTGGAAGCAACAAAGGTTAAATCAACGACTGATACATTAATAGTTGGTACGCGCATGGCAAAGCCATCCAGTTTTCCAGCCATTTCAGGTAGCACAAGACCAACTGCAGCTGCCGCACCTGTTTTAGTTGGGATCATAGATTGAGTCGCAGAACGCGCACGACGTAAATCCGGATGATACACATCGGTTAGTACTTGGTCATTCGTATATGAATGAATAGTCGTCATTAAACCACTTTCGATGCCGATACCATCAATCAGCGGCTTAACTAATGGCGCAAGACAGTTTGTAGTACAAGAAGCATTAGAAATAACCGTATCAGATGCCTTTAAAACATCATGGTTCACACCATAAACAATCGTTGCATCAACATCATTTCCACCGGGCGCAGAAATAATGACTTTCTTTGCACCTGCTGCCAAATGCGCTGACGCTTTTTCTTTATTCGCAAAAAAACCAGTACACTCATGCACTACATCAATACCTAACTCAGCCCACGGAAGTTTTGCTGGATCTCTTTCCGCCAAGACTCTGATTTTATCGCCATTAATAACAATATAATCGCCTTCCACACTAACTTCAAAAGGAAATTTTCCATGCACAGTGTCGTATTGAGTTAAATGTGCATTGGTTTCTGCATCGCCTAAATCATTGATTGCAACAATTTCAACTTCACCTGTACGGTTTGTTTCATATACAGCTCGCACAACATTACGACCAATCCGGCCATAACCATTAATTGCAACTTTAATCGCCATCCAGTTTCTCCTAAAGATAAATATAACAAGGCTTATCCATACAGTAATTAGCATGGAAATTCTTTAATTGTACTAAATATCAGCCTCTTTCGCCATTCAATTCGATCTAACACGCATAATAAAGAAAAATACCGACTCAAGTCCATGCACAGGCTATATAAAATTAGGATTTTTATTATCGTCAGGGTGAAAATGGGCTTCAGCAAACTTCAAATATATTACGACAACTAATAGCACCTACCTGTACTCCCCCAAGGCTCCGTAACAAGCTCATTCAACTTATTGCTATGTTATAATTGCAGATACTTTAGACTCTTGCTTCTGCTACGCAAACCCTAAAGTACGCTGGGAAAGCTTTACTTGCCGATACCAATAGCGAACGACCCTCTAACTTTATTAATAATTACATGAGCACCCATCCATGCCTGTATCATTAAACACGCTAGAAACCATCATCCGCGAAGCCGGAGATATCGCCTTAAATCAATTTAATGATTTACAGAACCTGGAAGTTTCGCAAAAAAGCCCGCGTGATTTTGTGACTGCAGCCGATATTGCAGTAGAAAAATTCCTTAAACAGGCACTTACCGGGCAATTTCCTGAATATGGCTTTTGGGGAGAAGAAAGCGGACAAAGCGAAAATCAAGCTCAACGCTGGATTGTTGACCCTATCGATGGCACTCACTCTTTTGCCAAGGGGCAATACTTCTGGTCTATCAGTGTCGCGCTGGAAATTGATGGTGAGCTTATTTTCGGCGCAGTTTACGCGCCAGCACTCAATGATTATTACTGCGCTAAAAAAGATCAGGGTGCATTTAAAAATGGCCAGAAAATCGGCGTATCTAATGAAACTGATCTAGGCAACTCCATGATTGCTACGGGGTTTGCCTGCTTACGCTCATATCTGGAAGAAAATAACCTGGATCGTTTCTGCCGCATTGCCCAAAAGACAACAGGACAACGCCGTTTTGGCTCTGCCGCCATGGACTTGTGTCTGGTCGCTGATGGTCAGGTTGATGCTTTCTGGGAACAGGAATTAAACCTGTATGATATTGCGGCAGGTGCGCTAATAGTTCTGGAAGCAGGGGGAACGGTGACGGATTTTAAAGGCAACAAGGGTGTCTTTCCTAAACAAATCCTGGCCAGTAACGGCACAATTCTAGAGGAGCTATTAAAATTAATGTAGTGCGCTAGAAAAAAGCACAACAGTAAAATTGAGATTTCTGGACTTTATTGATTACGCCCCATACACATCCGAAGATTCCTGGTATTGCCAATCAGGCAAGGTGGGAATTGAGTGTCCAGGGCTAATCAACAGATCAATGACTTAACGGCCGCGACGCCCTGCTTTAGCAGTCTCGAACCCAACTCGCAAGGGCTTACCATTAAAATCTTTACCGTCTAAGCCGCTTATTGCTGCACGAGCCTCATGACCTTCCATTTCGATAAAGCCAAAACCTTTACACTGACCGGAAAAAACATCCGTGATAAGCTTAAGAGAGCGCACCTTTCCGAATTCAGAAAACAAAGCTTCAAGCTCTGGTTCACTTGTGCTGGCAGGCAAATTTCCAATAAATAGTTTTTTCAATTCTGTTTTCCCTTTAGGAGTATTTCAAAGTGGCCATGTATAACAATCCACAAAAAAAGAACCCCGCCTGAGCGGGGTCTTTGCTGTTCTAAAGCGCGATGCTTTAGGCAGCCGTAACACTCGTAGCCTGAGGGCCTTTTGGACCATCTTCTACTTCATAATTAACTGGCTGGCCTTCATTTAATGTTTTAAAACCATCACCTTGAATAGCACTGAAATGTACGAATACATCATCACCGCCTCCATCCTGAGAAATAAAACCAAAACCTTTAGCCTCGTTGAACCACTTTACAGTACCTGTAGCCATGTAAATTACACCTGAATTAAATTAAACAAATAGGGATTTGCGTACAGCTAGTGAAACGGAAAATCAGAAGGGGGTAACACGGAGGGAACAACCATTACTGCCAATTACAAAATCTGTAGCTGTGCGTACTATATGAGAATTCCGCGCATTTTACCAGAAATAATTTATAATTTAGACAGATATATGCTTAATCTGAAACCCTCACACCGATCAGGGCATTAATACCATAAGCACTTAAAGCTTTGTAAGCCAGAAATATCAGACCATGAAAGGCTTAAGCCAGAGATCATTCACAAATAATTAAAGCTTAACTGCTGACAGTCTTTATAATAAATAAAAATGCACTCTACCCTGAACTTTTCGCCTACTTATGAGCCATACTTCAATTGAAGGCGTAAATCGCCAGCAATTAATTCAACAACTACAAGATGTTCTGCCCGCTGATGCTATCTTATCGCAACCAGAGGATCTTAGACCTTATGAATGTGACGCGCTCTCGGCTTATCGACAAATGCCTTTAATTGTTGTCTTGCCTGATACAACCGAGCAAGTACAAAGCATATTACGCCTCTGTCATAAAATAAACCTGCCCATCGTCGCCAGAGGGGCTGGAACAGGACTGTCTGGCGGCGCATTACCTAATGAGAATGGGCTGTTACTTTCGCTTGCAAAATTAAATAGCATCATTGCTATCAATAGCGAATTACGCACGGCTAGAGTTCAGCCTGGCGTACGAAACCTGGCTATTTCACAAGCGGTGGCTCAATTTGATTTATTTTATGCACCTGACCCCTCTTCACAAATTGCCTGCACTATCGGCGGTAATGTCGCGGAAAATTCTGGCGGCGTACATTGCTTAAAATATGGCTTAACGGTACATAATATTCAGCAAATAAAAATCATAAGCATAGCAGGCGACCTAATTACTATAGGCAGTACTGGGCTAGACTGCCCTGGTTATGATTTACTCGCCTTAATGACCGGCTCCGAAGGCATGCTAGGAGTTATTGTCGAAGTGACCGTCAAACTTCTCCCCAAGCCAGAATGCGCGCAAACCTTATTAGCTGCATTTGATGATATCAGCAAAGCAGGAACAGCCGTTGCCGATATCATTTCCGCAGGCATTATTCCTGCTGGCCTGGAAATGATGGATAAATTGGCTGTTCAAGCGGTAGAAGATTTTGTCCATGCCGGTTATCCAGTCGATGCCGCCGCTATTTTATTATGCGAACTAGACGGCAGCGAAATAGAAGTTGCCACGCATACCGATGCAGTACGCGAACTCTTAAATAACAGTGGAGCCACTGAAGTTCGCACCGCAAAAGATGCACAACAAGGCCTCACTTTCTGGAAAGGTCGCAAGGCTGCGTTCCCTGCCGTCGGTCGTATCTCTCCCGATTATTACTGCATGGATGGCACCATCCCCCGGAAAAACCTGGCTCGAGTTTTACAGACGATGGCAGAAATGTCGCAACAAAATGGCCTTGCCATAGCCAATGTTTTTCATGCGGGCGATGGCAATTTACACCCCTTAATACTTTATGACGCCAATATTCCCGGCGAGCTGAAACGTGCCGAAGAATTTGGTGCTCAAATCCTAGAGTTGTGTATTGCTGTAGGTGGCACCATAACCGGCGAACATGGCGTCGGTATGGAGAAATTAAACCAGATGTGTGTGCAATTTGAGACAATCGAGCTAGCTCAGTTTCATGCAATAAAGGCAGCATTCGACCCCAAAGCCTTGTTAAATCCAGGCAAAGCAGTGCCGAGTTTACACCGCTGCGCCGAATTTGGTGCCATGCATGTACATCAGGGCAAGCTCACTCACCCGGAACTGGAACGCTTTTAATGTCTGTTATAGATAACGATATCAGCCAGCAATTGCAAGCCAAAGTCCTGCAAGCTATCTCTACGGGTAATAGTTTAACCATTAAAGCAGGTGGATCAAAAGATTTTTATGGCCGCAAAGTCAGTGCAGATAGTGTATTAAGTCTTGCACAACACCAGGGGATTATCAGTTACGAACCCACAGAATTAGTAATAAAAGCGCGAGCAGGCACGCCGTTAAAAGACATTCAACAAGCGCTGGCAGAAAACCGGCAAATGCTGGCATTTGAACCGCCTGTCTATAATGAGAAAACAACGTTAGGCGGCACCTTAGCAGGTAACTTTTCCGGCCCACGTCGGCCCTATACGGGCGCTGCCCGAGATTATGTATTAGGCACAACCATAATTAATGGCAAGGCTGAATTATTATCATTCGGCGGTGAAGTCATGAAAAACGTTGCCGGCTATGATGTCTCCCGCTTAATGACTGGCGCCCTAGGTACCTTAGGTGTCATCATGGACGCATCGATCAAGGTCGTGCCTATGCCAGAAGCTGAGATCACCTTGGTGCAATCTATTACTATTACTGAAGCTCTGGCAAAACTACATCAGTGGTCTGGGCTTCCCCTGCCCATTAGCGCCAGTTGTTTTTATCAGAATAGGCTTTATATTCGCCTATCCGGTATAGAAAAAGCGATTAATAATGCTGGCCAGCTTATAGGCGGTGAGCAGTTAAATAATGCGCATGAATTCTGGCGATCAATATGCAATCAAACCCACCCTTTTTTTCAAAGTCAGCATGCTTTATGGCGTTTTTCATTAGCATCTAACACGCCTGCTTTATCTCTGACAGGAGACATGCTATATGAATGGGGTGGTGCTTTGCGCTGGCTTAAAAGCGACTTATCATCGCAAGAAATTCGCTGCAATGACCTACTATTAAATGGCCACACAACACTGTATTGTAGTAACGCTCAACGTGACGCTGTCTTCCAGGCATTACCCGCCCCTTTATTAGCCCTACACCGTCGCTTAAAACAGGCGTTCGACCCGCACGGTATTTTTAATATCGGCCGTATGTATGCTGAATTTTAAAGCCCTCAGATAAGATTGCCTTAGCTAACCTCATTTTATGAGTTCTTTGTTTCATATTAGGATTTCCATAATAAACCTTTGGGTAACTTAATTTATTTTACCCACTCGAAATTTAGAAGAGCCATTTTATGCAAACCCAAACAACAAAACATTTTTTAAACACAGCAACTGGCAAGGAAGCCGATAATATTATCCGCTCCTGCGTGCACTGCGGATTCTGTAACGCGACCTGCCCCACCTATCAATTATTAGGTGATGAACGAGATAGCCCGAGAGGCCGTATCTATTTAATAAAACAGATACTTGAAGGTCAGGCGGTTAGCAACAAAACTCAGACCCATCTAGACCGCTGTCTTAGTTGCCGAGCCTGTGAAACTACCTGCCCTTCAGGAGTGCAGTATGGCCGTCTAGTCGATATAGGCCGTCAATTGATGAATGACCAGGCTACTCGCCCGGCATTATCTCGACTCATGCGTTATACACTACGCAAGTTGCTCCCCTTTCCACAGCGATTTGCGCTGTTAGTAAAAACCGGGCAGTTATTTAAGCCTTTACTTCCCTGCAAATTAAAACAACATATTCCTGACAGGCAAGTAAGCAGATCACTGCCTGATTATAGCCTGACAAAACCAACTCAAGTACCGAAAATGCTGATCTTCCAAGGTTGCGTGCAGTCTGTAGCTACTCCTAATACCAATAGCGCCACTGCGAATATTTTACATAAACTCGGCATAGAGCTTATTACACCTGCCCAAGCAGGTTGCTGCGGCGCTGTAAGCCAACATTTATCCGCAGAGCTGGAAGCACTGGATTTTATGCGCCGTAATATTGATGCCTGGTGGCCTTATATCGAGCAAGGCGTATCGGCTATTGTTATTACTGCCAGCGGCTGTGGCGCTATAATCAAAGAATATGGCTATTTGCTAAAACAGGATGCCCACTATGCCGATAAAGCTAGAAAAGTCAGTGAACTCGCTAAAGATATCAGTGAAATTCTAGCAGCAGAAGAATTACCCCTAACCCGCATTAAACCATCTATGCGCAATATTGCATTCCAAAGCCCCTGCACTTTGCAACACGCCCAGAAACTCGATGGCATGGTCGAGTCTATCCTTACTCGCTGCGGCTTTAATCTTAGCCCAGTTGATGATGCACACTTATGCTGTGGCTCTGCCGGTACCTATTCCATATTACAGCCTGAACTAGCACAAAAACTATTAACTAATAAGCTCAGCGCACTGCAAAAACATCAGCCTGAACTAATAGTTAGCGCTAATATAGGCTGTCAATTACACTTGCAGAGACAGACCAGCGTTCCGGTTAAACACTGGATAGAGCTTGTGGATGAAAGTTTTATTTAAATAAGTATACAATGTCATTTGTGCTTCACCATGAAAAGCAGGCAGTACCTGAAGATATTATTGATGTATTATGAACTTCGATTACCCTTATGCAATAAACAGTTTTTTCTCTTTCCTTCATTATCTTCATGGTGAAACACAAGTTATCCGATGTGGATAAATAATAAATATTATGTTTAAATTTTTACCCGGCATTATCTTGATACAACTAGTCACTGGCGCTCTGGTAGTGATGGCACTTAATTGGTCACAGGATTTTCAACTGGTTATTGTGATTGGCATAATCGCATTTTTTAGTGCTATTCTGACAGCATTCTGGTTTTCATCCATTGCGCGTAATATTTTCCATGACCAGCAAACAGCACTACGCAAACAACACGCACAGGATAGGGAAAACTTCCTAAGAGAAGCAGGCGAAGAAAAGGCCAGTGCCATAAAAGAAAAATCACAAATGCAGGATATGCATGCCCGTGAGCGCGAGAGAATACTACTAGATACCGAACGGGAGAAAAGTAATATTATGGTTGCAAGTTATGAGAAAATCAAACAAGAAACCCGCAAAGCCCATGCCAAAGCAAATTTCAAGGTAGGCGCTGCATTTGCTACCGCTGTCGGCGCAGGTGGCATTATGATCTTCAGCCAACTAGTGACCGTCGGTGTTATGTTCCTGGTCGCGTCAGGCAGCGGCTTAAGTGGCTATATCCTACGCGCCAAGCAGGAGCGATTAACACGCAATAAACAAATACTGATTAACGATCAGCGTTTGCTAATAGAGAGGGCCGAAAAATAAATTTTGTAATTCAGGTTTCTAGTTTGGCTGCGGAATATCCTCACCATCTTGTCACATACCATCAATATGAAACTCAATTGCCTCTCGCATCTGTTCTTCACCCTCCTCAATCGTTACTCCTGTTGCAGCACATCCCGGAAGATCAGAAACAAAAGCCGAGAAATTTGATTAGGTCTTTTCAATAACAACGGTATATTTCATATTATATTCACCTCCAACCTGCTTGCTTATAAATGCTATTCAATGCTCTAGGAGCTAATTCATCGCCAGGCTTGCCAGGGACTATAACTCGCCCAGTTTAAATTGACGGAGGGTTCCACGAGTGGCGTGGTAAATACCACCCATCACTTTGTAGCTTACGAAGCATTTCATAAACTTTCATATTCAAACTATACTCTAACCAAATCTAAGAACCCGTGTATTTTTCTAGAACATCATAATAATTTACAACATAATTGCTATGGTGTTTTTAATATTTAAAAACGACTGTTATTCCGAATATTTTTAGAAAAAATCATTTGCATACTCAATAGAATCTATTCAAATGGCTCAGAATTTACCACTTTAATAAGCTGTCCTTTTTTAAGGACAGCGCCTAATTGCAGATTATTGGCTATTGCACAACTTTCTTCATCCCAGTCACTACCCACCCTTTTCAATAATGCAGGCAAGTTTTCCCCTGCTCTGGCCGAGAAAATACGCAATCTTTGCTGCTGAATTTTAGTCTTTTGTTTTGCCGTTAACTGATGAAAACTTGAGATTGTTTTATTAATAGCATCTCGATACTTTACGCCTGAATTTGTAATCATTGAAGTCAATCGAAATATTTGATTATCATAGGCAATCCAGCTAACCGTTGACTCTTGTTTATAACTATTCACACTGGCTTGGCTAGCAGGAAGTCCACCGATTCTCAGTTTAGTCACCGTCTTATTTTCCAGCTTCGCTTCATTGAGAAATTCATGGGCCGCTTCAACCGGGTCGTCTCCCTCACTCTGGAGTTGCAATAATATCAGTGCATTTTCTTGTTTTGATACAGCAGCAACATATTGTGACTGGTTAGTCGTTTTCCAATCTTCGGGAAATACAAGGCCAAAATCCATTGTCGGGTGTAGGAACTCCTGCCCTAGAAAGACGCCTTGTCTGGCATCAATCCCGACGATTAAGCCGTTCAGTTTATCTAGAAAATCCTGGTGTTTTTTTGCCTGGGCGCTAACTGGTAGAGTTGAGCTATTTTCTGCATTTAACTCACCGGCTCTTATTGCTGTGGCTTTTACACGATGCGGAGTGAACGGGTGGGTCGCCAGAAAAGAAATACCGCTTTCTTCCCCCTGCCTGATCATTTCGCGATCCAAAGTACTTAGAAAACGGGTGATTCCTTCAGGGTTCCAGCCCGCTTTAATCGCCATTTTCTGCCCTATGGCATCAGCATCATTTTCCTGTTCTCGGCTATAGGGAGCAAGAATTACAGAGTTAAGCACCGTTCCCGTACCAGACACGGCGTTGGCAAGAGAGGAACTGACGATCCCAACGACCGCAGAAGTAACACCTGTCACCAAACCTATCGGCGCGGCGCGGGTTAAACGTTGTACAGAATGACGCGCAGCAACATGTCCAATTTCATGACCGATGACACCAGCCAGCTCATCTTCCGAATTAACCAATACCAGCAGGCCGCGACTGACATAAACATACCCGCCAGGCAGTGCAAACGCATTGGGCATGTCCATATCAACAACCTGAAATTGATAAGTCACGTCCCGGTATGGCGAGTACTTCGCCAGGCGCTGACCAATCGATTGTATGTAACTAACTAGATTGGGATCATCCACCAGGCCCATTTTCTCTTCTACTTGTTTGGCATTTTCTGCCCCAAGTTCCTTTTCACCTTCAATCGACATAAAGACTACTTCACGATTGCCCGTCACAGGGTTAACTGCACAGCCATAAATCAAAATAGCTGGAACTATTAAAATAATTTTTTTCAGTATTAGGATGATCATCTGCATGTTTTTTTTCAAAATCCTATTATCAGTCTGTGCCGCCTAATTGATTTTGCGTCAGGAACGGGGCACGGAATAAGCTCGGCAATTGGCATAAGATTTTTATTCGTATTCAAGGCGTTGAAAAAAGTATATAGCAACCTACTCAACTGTTTCGACAACGCAGAAGACGGATAAAAAGACCCGTTAGTTTTCGAACTTATTTCATACATGGTTGATATAAAACCTTGGATTCAACTACTTTTTAACGATCACCTGCACTCGACGGGTAATACCACAAAGCAAGGTATAAGGAATCGTATCTGCATAGCCTGCAATTTCCTCTACTGGCAATCCAGCACCCCATAACAACACCTGATCTCCTGTCTTGATGTCTGTATGTCCCGTTAAATCAACAGTGATCATATCCATAGACACACGACCTACCAGAGGCACGCGTTGCTTATTGATTAATACTGGCGTGCCTGGTTTTGCATAACGTGGATAACCATCACCATAACCTATGGATATCACACCAAGCAGAATATCTTTAGTCGCCACCCAGCTACCGCCATATCCAACTGCCTCGCCCTTTTTAACTTGTTTAATCACAACAATCCGCGAATAGAAGTTCATTACCACTAAGAGTTCAAGTTGCCTTGCGCTCTGATTTAATAGTGGCGATGCACCGTATAGCATCAAACCAGGTCTCACCCAGTCCTGGTGCGTCGCTGGCCAGGCGATAATTGCTGCTGAATTGGCGCTACTTCTAAGGCCGGCACAGCCTTTGGTCGTTGCGTTAAATAGTTGTAATTGCCGCGTCGTTTTATCATCCTGCAGATCATCCGCATTGGCAAAATGAGTCATAAAGTTGATTTCAGCTTGAACATTCCTGCATTGCAGTAATCGTTGTAGCACATCAGAAAACTGCTCAGGCCGAAAGCCCAGGCGGTTCATTCCGGTATCTATTTTGATCCACACAGGTAACCCAGCGGGTAAGTTTTCAGTCTCTAGCAAATCAACCTGCTGCTCGCTGTGTATAACTGCTTCCAGTTGATTATGTTGCATTAACAGCAGCTCATCAGGCCCGGAAAATCCCTGTAATACTAGAATTCTTCCTTGTATATTCGCCGCTCGTAAGCGCAGCGCTTCATCAATACGTGCCACCGCGAAAGCGTCAACCTGTGCCGCCAGATTGCTGGCTACCAGCTCCAAACCATGGCCATAAGCATTTGCTTTGATTACTGCGATGATCTTTGATTTCGGAGCTAACTCTTTTACTCGACCTACATTGTGCCGCAAGGCATTGATATCTAGTTCAACATATGCGGCTGCGGGTATCACTCATAATCTCCATCGGTATAAGGATCATGAGCGTAATTTTCAAAGCGCGTGTATTTACCCAAAAAGGTTAAGCGTACCGTACCAATCGGTCCATTCCGTTGTTTACCAATAATCAATTCCGCCATGCCTTTATCCGGGCTATCTTCGTTATACACTTCATCCCGGTAAACGAACATAATGACATCGGCATCCTGCTCAATACTTCCAGATTCACGTAAATCAGACATAACAGGACGCTTATTAGGCCGCTGCTCCAGATTACGATTTAACTGGGATAAGGCAACCACTGGTACATTCATTTCCTTGGCCAATGTTTTTAAGCCACGCGATATATCCGAAATCTGCGCAACCCGGCTTTCGCCACTCGAGGGCGACTGCATCAATTGTAAATAGTCCAGTACGATTAAGCCTAGCTGCCCATGATCACGGGTCAAGCGCCTTGCTCGTGAGCGTACTTCATTTGGCGTCAAGGCAGGAGTGTCATCAATAAACAGCTTGGTTTCGGCTAATAAGTTAATGGCTGAAGTAAGGCGCGGCCATTCATCATCATCGAGCTTACCAGTTCTTACTTTATGCTGATCGATGCGCCCTAGTGATGACATCATACGCATTGCCAGTGAATCTCCCGGCATCTCCATGCTAAAGACAGCAACCGGCAAACCACTTCCTACCGCAACATTTTCTGCCATATTCATGGCTATCGTGGTTTTACCCATCGAGGGTCGTCCGGCAACAATAATTAAATCACCCGCTTGCAGACCCGATGTCATTTCATCCAGATCGGTAAAACCTGTTCCGGCTCCGGTAATATTTCCTTCTTGTTCAAACAGGGTTTCTATTTTTTCAACCGCCGTACCCAGCAAATCCTTGATCGGTATAAATCCCGACTGCCCTTTTTGACGCTGCTCGGCAATTTCAAAAACGTTCTTTTCTGCCCCTTCCAGTAAATCGCTAGTCGACCGGCCCTCAGGGTTAAAGGCGGATTCAGATATATCTGTCCCCACATGAATTAACTGCCTTAATACCGAGCGATCGCGCACGATATTGGCATAAGCAACGATATTTGCTGCGCTTGGCGTATCTTTTGCCAACACACTTAAATAAGCCAGACCACCCGCATCTTCAAGTTCGTTAATTTTTCCCAGCGATTCAGAAATCGTGACCACATCAAACGGAATTTGTTTTTCGGCCAGACCCGAAATAGTCTGAAAAATAAGGCGGTGATCTTTGCGATAAAAATCAACCTCACTGACTTTATCGGCAACCGTATCCCAGCGTTCATTGTCCAGCATTAAGCCCCCCAATACAGATTGCTCAGCCTGAATTGAATGTGGAGGTACTTTTAAAGAATCTACTGCTCTGTCGCGGCTTCTAAATTCAGTGTCTACCATAAATGCGTCTCTTATAGGAGCTTGTTTTAGGGGGGATACAGGCGAGTCATACACCTAATGCAAAACTAAAATATCGCTTTCTGTATCTACTTCAATTCGAAATAATAAAAATTACTAACCTTGCATCTAAGTAGCTAGCGGTGAAATAGACTTATTAATCTCTTCTCCATGCTTTTGAATGGCCATTTTCAAATCATACGCTGATTGCAAATTTATCCAAGACTGGGCATCGTTGCCAAAGTACCGCGCAAGACGTAATGCAGTGTCTGGTGTGATTGCCCTGCGTTCCAGTACAATATCATTAATACGTGACGCAGGAACATGCAACGCTTTCGCGAGTGCATTGGGGGTCAATTCCAAAGAGACTAGATAATCTTCTTTTAGAATTTCTCCTGGGTGGATAGGGCGCATATTATTTTTTGGCATAAGTCGTCACCTTAGTAGTAATCAACTATTTCAACGTCATAAGCATGAGAATCTTTCCAGGTAAAACAAACCCGGTATCGACGGTTGATGTGAATACTAAACTGCCCTTTTCTGTTACCCGCTAACTTTTCTAAACAGTTTCCTGGTGGACTGCGCAAGAAATCAATCGTGTCGGCAAAATCCAATTACTGAAGTTTGCGTTCTGCAATTTTCCTAAATGCCCTGAACACGCCAAAGCACTGACCACCAAATAGCGACTCAGTATCCGAATCAGCAAATGATTTTTTTATGAGATCAGTATAAATACTTACCGCTTAGCGGTAAAGTTATTTATATACTAATGTTCAGTCTATGTGCTGATGTTAGTTAGGTCGCCCTCGGAAATTCCCATAAAAAAAGGGCTGTAATTAAATAATTACAGCCCTTTTTTGCTGATCGATTGATACGCCGTTTATTATCAACAAGTCGATAATAAACGGTGCATACCGATAAACGATTAACGCTTTGAGTACTGAGGACGCTTTCTCGCTTTGTGTAAACCGACTTTCTTACGTTCTACGCAACGTGAATCGCGAGTAACAAAGCCTGCTTTTCTTAACTCAGGACGCAATGTTTCATCGTACACCATTAAAGCACGCGTAATGCCGTGACGGATAGCTCCAGCCTGCCCAGAAGGGCCGCTGCCTTTAACCGTAACATTGATATCAAATTTATCAGCTAATTCTACTAATTCTAGCGGCGAACGAGCAACCATTTCATCAGTTTTACGACCAAAATAAACGTCAATTGCTTTATCGTTAACTGTAATTTGTCCAGAACCTGATTTTGCATAAACACGTGCAATTGCACTTTTGCGTCGTCCTGTTCCGTAATATTGAGTTTCTGCCATGATTTTAACCTGTTAGTTGCCTAAAGTTCTAAAACTTTAGGTTGTTGAGCTTGATGACCATGTTCAGGGCCCGCATACACTTTTAACTTTTTAAACATTGCACGACCCAGAGGGTTTCTTGGCAACATTCCCTGAACTGCTTTATTGATAATACGATCAGGAAAAGTTTGTCTTAATTTACCTAAACTAACACTTTTCAAGTTACCAATGTAACCTGTGTGGTGGTAGTACATTTTGTCTTTTTCTTTATTACCTGTCACGCCAATTTTCTCGGCATTAATGACGATAATATAATCACCTGTGTCTACATGAGATGTATATTCTGGCTTATGCTTACCGCGAAGGCGTCGTGCAATTTCGGTAGCCAGACGTCCAAGCGTCTTTCCCTCTGCATCGACCACATACCAATCGCGCTTCACTTCAGCTGGTTTTGCGCTAAATGTTTTCATATTCGTATCTTTTATTAAGATTTTAAGTTAGCCGTGCATTATATTAAATTTAAACTTTTCTTTCAAGTTCTTATAACACTTAAGAATAAAAAACCACTTAAATCTACGCTCTTTGATATTTACTAAAAGACAGAGGCTTAATAATACCCGCAGGTTTCATAGGGAATAAAAAACATAGGTGATCCGGAGCTAATATGGTAACAAGCGCACTGATAAAGCTACTCAGTGGACTTTTCAGTCATTATTGCGCATTAAAGCAGCTCGAATAGTAGGCGGGGTTATCCGCGCGATTCTTTCATTAAAAATAATGCACTCCCAATCTCTCCTTTTTTTAGCAGATTACTGTCTTTCCTCAAGTACTTCGGTGTACTTTTTATCAGGGACGGGTGAATCAATTCTGATTCTTGAATTTTAGAAAGCTCTTCAACCATGTTTAATAAGTTGCAACCCATTTCTGTCAGGGACACCTGACTTTTGAGTAAGCATTTGGAATAACGGCTATTTAGTTACAGGAGGGATTGCTTGAGCTGAAATGGCTAAAATTAATAAAATATGATGAAAATTAAAACACACTAGGTTAAAAAAAATCTAGCCGTTATCTTTGTAGTTTTTGGAGGAATTATAAAAAAAGTTATGCCATTAACCATCCACAACTAAAGTCAAAATAGGGTTAACAACGAGCAAAAGATTCAAACAGGCAAAATAAATTTAAAGTTGAGCACTTTAGCAGCTGTCCATACCTTTTACCATATCTAATGCCAGTGCTTCAGCAACTTTAATGCCATCTACGGCAGCAGACAATATGCCTCCTGCATATCCCGCTCCCTCACCTGCCGGATAAAGACCACGGGTATTGATGCTTTGCAGTAAATCACGATCTCGCTTTAAGCGTATGGGTGATGAAGTGCGCGTCTCTACTGCTGTTAAGATAGCATCATGCATGGCAAATCCACGGATTTTTTTATCAAATACCGGGATAGCTTCACGAATTGCAGAAATCGCATAGTCGGGTAGACTCTGACTTAAATTGCCTAATTTTACACCCGGTTTATAAGAGGGCTGAACACTGCCGAGTTCATTGCTAGGCTTATTCGCCATAAAATCACCCACTAATTGCGCGGGAGCATCATAGCTTCCTCCCCCTAAAACAAAAGCCTGTTTTTCTAATCGATCTTGTAACTCCAGCCCTGCCAGAGGATACCCCGGATAATCCTGCTCGGGATCAATGCCAACCACAATCGCGCTATTGGCATTACGCTCATTACGCGAATATTGGCTCATACCATTAGTCACTATATGCCCTGCTTCCGAAGTCGCGGCAACCACTGTACCGCCGGGGCACATACAGAAGCTATAGACTGAGCGACCATTTTTACAGTGATGTACTAGTTTATAGTCTGCGGCACCGAGTAATTCATTGCCTGCATAATCACCAAAGCGGCATTGGTCAATTAATGACTGTGGGTGCTCTATTCTAAAACCTATAGAAAAGGGCTTCGCCTCAATATAGACACCTTTTTCATACAGCATTTTAAAGGTATCTCGTGCACTATGCCCGATTGCAAAGACTATATGCTGACTGCTGATGCTTTGCCCATTCGCTAAAATCACGCCTTGCACACGCTGGTTTTCAATTAATAGTTCATCAACACGTTGCTCAAAGCGAATTTCACCACCTAAAGACTCTATGGTCTGGCGCATTTTCTCGACCATCCTGACCAGCTTAAACGTACCAATATGGGGCTTGCTCAGATATAGAATTTCCTCTGGCGCTCCAGCAGCAACAAATTCTTCCAAGACTTTACGTCCATGATGTTGTGGATCTTTTATCTGCGTATACAGCTTGCCATCAGAAAACGTCCCCGCCCCACCTTCACCAAACTGCACATTTGATTCGCTGTTCAGCTTTCTTTTACGCCAGAGGCCAAAAGTATCTACCGTGCGCTCACGCACTTCTTTACCCCGTTCCAGAATAATCGGCTTAAAGCCCATCTGTGCCAATATCAATCCGGCAAACAAACCACAAGGCCCCAAGCCGATAACCAAGGGTCGCTCAGAAATATTTTCAGGCGCCTGCGCCACAAACTGATAGCGATCATCAGGCCTGGCTTTAACTTGCGTATCCTCAGAAAATTGCTCTAATAACTGCGTATTTTTACTGGTATCGACATCAAGACTGTAAATAAAAAAGATATTTTTCTTGTGGCGTGCATCATAGCTACGCTTATAAACCGTGTAGCTCAGCAATTCACTGTCGTTAATCTCCAGCTTTGTAATAATAGCCGAGCGTAGGTCAGAGCCAGTCTGTTCTAGAGGGAGTTTGATATTGACTAAACGTAACATGAAGATATTTCCTAAGCGACTTTTACTTTTCTATGTAATTTATGTTGAGCTTGTAATTTCAGATGAATATTCCCAGAACTAAGTTCAAAGCCATTACGCCAGCAAAGAGCTCCCATTTCCAGATAAAACTGCTTAAAAAATGCATCATCTTGTAACATTGCGCTTAATTCAGCTTTCCTTTCAGTTAAACACAACAAATCATAATCTCCCCAGCTGCCATCAAAAAAGTGCAACTGAATGACTTTATCGCGTTGGTATTCTGCTCGAGTGATTTTAATCATTACCTGCTCCAGGAGTTCTCGGCAATGGCTCCAATGCGATTGCACGCTGAAAATCATCCAGCAACTCACTTTGGTGTGCCTGCATCCACTCCTAAACTATTTTATGTGCTTTTCCTGGTAACGAGACAACCAGAATATCACCACTATCTATCACTATTAACACCTCATGGCCTTGGTATTCAACATGGATATGAGGTGATTTATGGTCGTCGTGGTACATACGCACGTATATACCAAAAAATATGAAATAATTGGCACTACTACTCCTGAATTCGATAAGGTTCTAGCCGTATGAATTCCACTCGTCTACCTAACATTTGTATCTGGCCGTTATAGCGTTCGGCACCCGTCGAGGAAAATTCAAACTGATAGCCGCGGGCGATATGTATCTTGCCTCTACTATCGCGCTTCAAGGAAAGCTTATTAAAAGCGATGTAGCCATCCAGCATTTGCAATTCCATCTTTTGGCAATGTCGTATTGTTGCTGCCAGAGCAATTTCTTTTATTTTCTGGGTACTTTGCCAGTATAAAAATCCCGCCGTAAACAACAGGATCATAAGTATATCGGTCCACATATTTATATTTCCAGTTCACCTTCTATAGCCAATGCCTGTAACTCTTCTAATGCCGGCATTGCATCCAGGGACTGGAGATTAAAATAATCTAAAAACTGTCTGGTCGTGCCATACAGAGCTGGCCTGCCGGGAACTTCTTTATGCGCCAAGACCTTAACCCATTCTCTTTCCAGTAACGTACGGATCATCTGCGAGCTAACACTGACACCGCGTATCTCTTCTATATCACCCCGGGTAACAGGTTGCTGGTAGGCAATAATCGCAATAGTTTCTAATAATGCTCTGGAATATTTGGGTGGTTTTTCGGCAAATAACCGCGCTACCCAAGGAGCCATATCCATTTTTACCTGAAAGCGATAGCCACTGGCAACCTGATGCAAGCCAATTGCCTGTTGCCGGTAGTCATCACATAAGGCATCAATTGCTTTTTGAATTTCCTGCTTTTCAGGCGCTTCCAGCTCTGGAAAGACCGCGTGCAATTGCTTGACTGTCATCGGCTGTTCGGCAGCAAATAAAAGCGCTTCAATAATGCGCTTAACTTTAGTATTCGCATCAACCGGAGCAGGCGGGTTAATACTCGACTGCTCGGGGATAATCTCTTGCTCTTCTTGCAAATTAGATAGCTCAGGCGCTGGAAGATCTTCGTCTTCATGCAATCTCGCCGCGGCAGAAACGACGTTAAGCTCTGATAATTTTGATTGTTCAGTCACTGCTTTAAGCTCTGTCTGCAAACGCGACCGCTCAGAAGCTGCATTGATTTCTTGTAATTTCGATTGCTCAGAGACTGTATCCAGCTCTGCTTGCAAAGCAGCGACTTTGGCAACTAGCTCAGTCATTTTCTCTTTCTGTTCAGTTTGCCTAAGCTTTTCTTTTTTTACGGCAAGCTCTATTGACTTCGGCTTGGGCGGAGTCCTGGGTTTTTGCTTAGGCTCTGTCTGAAGATCGACTGGTAACTCGAGTTCGGTCAAAACCTGCTGTTCAATGATATCAGGCGGTATTTGCTGATTTAGCCCGGACTCTGAGTTCTCCGAAGGGTTCTGCCTGGAGAATTTCGATAAGTTCTCCTTTGCTGAGTTCAAGAATGGCAAGAAACGTGACAACAACCCCTGCTTTTCCTTCTTGCTGGGTAAAGAGTCGTGTAAAAAGGAAGCTACTCGTATCTTCGAGTCTTCCCATAATGAGGGCCATTCTTTCACGGACAGATAAAGGTTCTTTAGTTATTATATGATGACTTAATTGATCAACACGCTTCAATACACTTTGTAAGGCGAGCACAATATCTTGCAATTGAACTTCAGGCTGACATTTATGGACATTGACTGTCGAGGTATCTACTGTAGCAATAAAAATATCCCGCTCCATGCGCGGCATTTCCTCTAAATCTTCTGCCGCTTTTTTAATACGCTCATATTCCTGTAAACGACGCACTAAAACCGCTCGCGGATCCTCTTCTTCCTCTTCAGGATTCACTTGCCTGGGTAATAGCATACGTGATTTTATCTCTGCAAGCAAAGCCGCCATCAGCAAATATTCAGCCGCTAGTTCCAGTTGAAAATTACTCATCACATCAATATAGCGCATATATTGTTTACTAATCTGAGCGATGGGTATATTTACAATATCCAGATTTTGCTTTCTAATTAGATATAGTAACAGGTCTAAAGGTCCTTCAAAGGCTTCTAAAAAAACTTTAAGCGCTTCCGGGGGAATATATAAATCTTCGGGTAATTGCAGAAACGGCTCACCCGAAACAATGGCAATAGCTGCTTCATTATCCGAAGCGGCTTCCATATTCAACTTATTGCAATCCGGCTAAAGTAAAAAACAGGCCTTTAGCAATACTTAATGGGTAGCCTAAAATAACGCCCAGGCTATTGGTCATTAATAACAGTGCCAACAGATAAAAGCCATATTGTTCAAATCGATTGTAATAATACCCCCAGCGACCCGGTAAGGCCCAAGATAAAATACGACTGCCATCTAAAGGTGGAATAGGCAATAAATTTAGCAAACCCAAAACCAGGTTAATCATTATTCCTGCAATGCCCATGTAAATCATAGGAATTGAGACTTCATTGCTATTAATTAACACACCCAATCTGGCAAACAAGGCCCACCCTGTGGCCATAATCATATTGGCCATAGGGCCTGCTAAGGCAACAATAGCCATATCATGCTTTGGATTACGCAAATTTCTGACATTAACTGGAACAGGTTTTGCCCAACCAAAAACAAAGCCGGTAAAGGCTAGCATTAAGCCTGGCACTAGAATAGTCCCAATAGGGTCGATATGTTTAAGCGGATTTAAAGTTAAACGTCCCAGCATCCAGGCGGTATTATCGCCATAATATTTGGCGACCCTGCCGTGCGCCACTTCATGCACAGTAATAGCAAAGATAACCGGGATCACCCAGACTACAATTTTCTGTATTAATGTTAATTCTTCCATATTGCAGACTTATTTATCTTGTTAGGGACGCGCGCGGAATAAGTTGAGCATCTGGCGCAGGATTTTTATTCGTATTCAAGGCGTAGAAACTGGAGCATAGCTAGCTACGTAACTGTTTCTGCAACACAAAAAACGAATAAAAAGACAAGTCAGTTGCTCAACTTGTTTCGCGCACGCTTCTTAGTGACTAGAAAACTGGTTTTTTACTACTGATAGCGATACCCGACTCTTCTTTCATGTTTACACTGAATTATACACAGGCACCAAGGCTTTGTTTATTATTTTACTACTCTCACGCTTATCATTTAATGTATTTCAGAAGACGGGGCCATTAGCCGTATTCTTTAACCGCGAATCATATAAGTCGCCTGCAGACCGAAACAGGTAGAACGCTAAAGGCCTGATTCACTGCCAGCGATTGAATGACACGACTGAATAAAGCAAACGATAGTATTAAAAAACAAAAAAAGTAAATACCTGCAATTTACTTTACAATATTTACTATTGTTACTTTTTAATTATTCTTAATTAATGCGCCAAATTCCTTTTAATCAATTCGCCTTAACCGGCAATGAACTCAAATACATAGAACAGGCTATTCATTCCGATCAAATTGCTGCCGATGGCTTATTTAGCAAGCGCTGTCAAACCCTACTGGAAACCGAGCTTAACGCTAATAAAGTATTACTGACTTCCTCTGGTACCGCCGCACTCGAAATGGCGGCAATTCTGGCAAATATTAAGCCCGGCGATGAAGTGATTATGCCCAGTTATACCTTTGTCTCCACGGCGAATGCCTTTGTCTCCAGAGGCGGCCGGTGTGTGTTTGTCGATATCCGGCCCGATACGCAAAATATTAATGAGCAACTGATAGAGCAAGCGATCAGTGATAAAACCGTTGCCATAGTTCCAGTGCATTACGCAGGTATTAGCTGTGATATGAACATCATCATGAGGCTAGCGCAAAAATATAATCTACTCGTGATCGAAGATGCGGCCCATGGTTTGTTTTCAGATTATCAAGGTCAGGCATTAGGAACTATTGGCGATATAGGCTGCTTTAGCTTTCATGAAACCAAAAACTATAGTTGCGGTGAAGGTGGCGCAATCGTCCTGAACAATAAAGGCTTTGTCGAGCGTGCCGAAATCATACGCGAAAAAGGCACCGACCGGAGCAAGTTTTTTCGTGGTGAAGTAGATAAATATACCTGGAAGGATATCGGTTCCAGTTTCTTAATGAGCGAATTACAGGCCGCTTTTTTATACGCTAACCTGGAGCAGGCTCAAAAAATCAAAGAAAAGCGCTGTGCTATCTGGTCTGCTTATTATCAAGCACTTAAACCTTTGGAAAATAAAGGGCTGATATCTTTACCCGTAATACCCGACTCCTGTGAGCAAAACGGGCATATTTTTTATTTAAAAACCCAATCGGCTGAAATTAGAGGCCAGCTCTTAGCCTATTTAAAACAAAATAAGGTTCATGCCGTTTTTCACTATTTACCATTGCATAATACCGAAATGGGCAAACAGTACGGGGAATTTATCGGTAATGATCAGCATACTCTGGAAACTAGCCGGCTCATTGTTCGCCTGCCGCTGTATTTTAGCCTGCAAGATGCAGAAGTAAAACATATCACCAAAACTATAGAAAGTTTTTATGCTTAGCATTGACTCTGCAGCATCAACGTCTTCTACCCAACCAAAACTAAGACCACTGCGGGGTATTGTCCCCTTCAAACAAAGTGTATGGCTGGTGTTATTATTTATTATCTTGTCATTTATCGGCTACCTATCAACAGTCTCACTAATCAAGATTGATATGGATGCTGATACCAACAGTGAGATACAGGTATTCTGGGCAAATGAACTGGGTTCCTTTTCTGAGTCACAATCCAGGACTGACCAGGTAAAAGCAGGCAGGCATAGCTATCATTTCTGGATTGATGGTTTTAATCAATCAACTCGCTTTAGAATAGACCCGGTCAATCAACAAGCGCTCATCAAGCTATATAGTACTCAACTTTATTCATTGCATTATTTCCCTGTTGATTTAAACCCCGTTAATGACCGTTCAGAATCCAATGAAATAAAAATAATCAACAAACCCGATGATTCTCGGCCTTATATCGAATTTCAGAGCTTAGGCAATGACCCACAAATTGAATTCAGAGTCATTCACATTATTAACCCCAGCTTTTATCTACTATTATTCGCTCTGATAACAATCACTGTTTTTCGCAAAAAAGCACTCACTCAAGCGATTCTTCTGATTTTAGCCTCGGTGTTGTTAAGCTATTTATTTACCTTTAACGATACCACCATCTCTCTGGACACTCACCTGAAAAACCCAGAAACAGCAAAGCTCTTCTGGCGTGATAAAGGACAAAAGATATCAACGACCAGAGCCCAGAAAATAGAGCTTCCATCAGGAGCAAATCAAACCTCTGTAGCCAGTGCAGATATTAGCAATATTGACGTTTTCTATTTAGAATCTGGTAATAATCAGGCTTTACAGAATCTGGATACTTTAACTATACGCGCCCCCGGTTTTAAAGAACAAAGCTATCAGCAATCAGAAGTTATGCTCAACAAACAAAGTAACGCTGTGACTTTGGTACCCTCTGTTGCTGTTTTTCTGGGGATATACCTTTTACTGCTCTATAGTGTCTGGTATTACAAAAAAAAGAAGCCTTATACATGGAATTTGTTCTACGAAAACTTTATCAAAAGCTGTTTTTTATTTGCCTCTGCACTAGTATTTTGCCTCGCCTGGCAGGCTGATTATAATATTCATCCTGATGAAGGCGCACATATAGAGTCCACAAAGTATTATAGTCAATACTGGCTACCCCCAACAGTTGGCGACCCGCGCGCAACCGGAGCTTACCAGAAACCCTGGGCAACCTCGCGACTGGATGATCTGGGTATCAGTTATTTTTTTGCCGGTAAATTCAGCCTGCTTGTACAACAATTGTTTGCTGATGAAACCTTTATCAACAGAGCTTTCAATGCCTTGCTATTTTTACTGTTATTCATCATGAACTGGAGCAACAAGCGCTTACTGATTTTCCTAACGCCGCTACTGTGCACTCCGCAAACTTGGTATCTATACGCCTATGCCAATCGCGGTGGTTTTGTTCTTTTTATTAGTCTATTACTGGCATGGCAACTGGCGAACAAACAAAGCTCACTAAACCGGTTTCTGAATACAGACAGAGCTTTAGCCCGCTGGCAAGATGCTGTATTTCCAGGGGTTCTATTAGGCATACTAAGCATAGAGCAAACCAATTATCTGCTGTTTATATTATTTGTATTCTCGTTGCTTTTATGGGAGCTGTTATTCTTTGTAAAACAGAAAAAAACATTTATCTATAAGTGCCTGTTTTTTTCATTAATCGGCGCATCGATCTTTTTTGCCCGTCACGGGATAGATCATGCAATCAATGGCAGCAACAAGCTGGAACAGCGCATCGCCTATGCCGAGCAACATGCGGCACCTGACTTTAAGCCATCGATTGCCGAAACAGAACAATCTTATCCGGGCTTACGCTTAAAGGCAAAAGGGGTTAGCCTGGCGGAAATTTTCCAGCCAGAATGGCAGTGGCATAAAATGACATTCAAAAGCTTTACAGGCCTCTATGGTTACTATGCGCAATACTCACCAAAATGGTATTACACCTATATCATGCTTATCTACGGCATCGTCATTCTATTAGTGTTACGGCATGCCATCTTCAAGGCCAACTGGCGATATAAACTATTCACTGCAGTAACGATCACCGCTATTGCTGGTGGTCTGCTGATGAGTATACTTTTTTCCTGGCTTTATGATTTTCAGCCTCAGGGCCGCTATATATTTCCGATTATTCCAATTCTACTGGTCTTTTTCTGGAAGATGCTCCCCCTGTGGAATCGTATGGAAAAAGCAGTGTTAATAAGCAGTGTCATTACCTTAATGGTACTTTCATTTTACTCATTCAGAGTAGTCGCTTTAAACTACCTTTTTAGCTAAATAAACTTTATACCATGATCGGATATTTCTACATCTTCGGCACGATTGCATTTACTGTCTACGGCCAGTTAATGCTGAAATGGCGTATTGCGCAATATGATGCCGTGCCCCTGCAGTTAACCGAGAAACTATTGTTTTTGGCCAAATTATTTCTCGACCCGTTTTTAATGTCTGGCCTAGCCTCTGCCTTTATCGCATCGCTCTTCTGGATCCTGGCAATGACTAAATTTGAAATCAGCTATGCCTATCCGTTTATGAGCCTGGCATTTGTATTGGTATTCCTGTTCTCGGTGTTTGTCTTTGAAGAATCGGTCAATGCCTATAAAATCATCGGCCTGACATTGATCGTATTAGGTATCGTGATTACCAGCCGCGCTTAAGTCTGAAACTGCTGCACCAGCTTTATGTAATAACAATACCGGCATCTGCATGGCGAGCAACCCGCTTGGAGGGATTACCATGGTACTGGCAAGATTTTTCGGTACTTCTAACGATAATAGCGCCGGCCACCAAGTAGGTTTCATCGGCAATATTAATATTATTTACCATACACGCCGCATTACCGATAAAACAGGCATCACCAATCACACAATTCCCGCCCAGACCGCAATTACCCGATACATAGTTATGATTACCCACGACTACATTATGCCCCAGTATACAGCCGGTCCAGAAAACATTGTTATTGCCTATGCTGACAAAAATATCGATATCGGTACTAGATTGAATAACATTATTTTCACCAATCACTAAGTCCTCACGAATAATGGCTTGAGGGCTAATATAATTTACCAGTTGATAGCCTTTAGCCTTGGCTTTATCAAACATTAATGCCCGGTTACGCATACGACTAAAACCAATGGCAACAAACATCTTATAATCCTTTGCCGGGTATAATTCCGCCATCTCTTCAAAAGCAACCACCGGCAGATGGCAAAAAGAGGATTCCTGCATATATTCCTGATCTACACAAAAGGCGACGACTCTATACTCACTATAGCGCGTGAAATTGTGATACATCATTTCTGCAAATGCACTCACTCCATAAATAACAATTTTCTCTGGCATATTCCTTTCCAAATAAGTAATGATGTTAGATTCTTTTATATTTTAAAAAAAGCCTGCAACGCAGCCACGAATTTATTGCCGACATAATTAGCCAGTCTGATAGCTGGCTTATCCACATAAACCGTGATTAAGTGGCCTGTTGCAATGATGACAGTTAAACCCCCAGCAAAAGCGATTATAAATGCCCCCAGGTAGCCTACCTGCTGATAACACAATAAAAACAACCAGGATGACAGCGAACCAATCACCAATATATGCACACCATACACGCCATAAGATACCTTCCCTAGATATTTAAATACAGGTAACTGCAAGCCCTTTTTTACTCGATCATTCAAACAGATAAAGCAGAACAACAATAAAGCTGCAAGCATAGGATAGCCGCCTTCATATCCAGTATCAGCAGGCAGCCAATGATACACGGTGGTTTTTATATATTCTATATTTGCGTAATGCGGATAGGAGCCCAGATAAAAAAACATCAACCCTAATAAAACGGCTATCGTTTGTTTCAGCCTAACGGAAAGTTCAACCGGTTTATGTTTAACCAAATCCGCAAGTAGCATCCCTAAAAAAAACCCCTGATAAAAGCTTTTTGCAAAAACCAGTATCAATATAGAAAAAACGACCCACCTATACTTAAAATTAGCAAACAATATCAGCGTCAAAAAAACCAGTATAGATCCATATAATTCAACCTGTATGGTCCATAGTGAAATATTATAAATATCGGCACTATCAAATAATGAACTACCCGTATTAATCAGGAAATATTTTAAGGCAAACTGCCCTCTCCATAAATCAAAAAACCAGGGCTTCGACGTAGTTATTTCAACCAACTGAGCATTATAATATAAGTTATTCGCCCAGAGTAGGGCACTTAAAATGGTAGTCGCTAAAACAACCCCACCTAATCTAATAGGTCGCTTTGCAATCGCGGCCAACAATTTTATTTTCTTTCCAGGAGTCCCCAAATAATTATAACTAAGCACATAACCACTCAGGATAAAAAACAGACAAACAGCCAGATGACCCGCTATAACCAGCCCAAAAGGAGGATAAAAGAAAATTTCTTCTAATAAGTGCTTTTGCTGATAACTCCCCTGATTTGCAAAGGCTGCAAAAGGGAAAAAAGCTCCAATATAATGGGTAATGACAATTATTATTGCTGCTATACCACGCAGAGAATCCAGGTGGGCTTGATGTGCTTGCTTAGATTCCTTATGCATTAATCTCAAATATGAAAAGTTTATATACCAGCAACATAGATCACACCAAGTTCAGTTGATGCGGGCAGACGCTCAATGACCTCTGGCAACGCTCAGAACCAGGATAAAAAAGACCTTTGAAATGAGTAATATTACCGATGATCAACTGCAAACCTGATTAGCCTTTTCTTGACTCTTCAACAGCATTTAATATATTTAAAGTAGTTGATTGTGCGTAACTCCAGATACATCAAAGGGTGCGATATATCCTGATGTGGTGGTCTTTGTACCAAAACATCTAAACATATTACTTACGACCATCCCTAATAAATCGATTTAATAATATGTCTTCTACATTTCTTCTAGCATCAACAATGGACAAAACATAAACCGTACTGCTACAAACTCTATAAATCATCCTTCCATGGCTGAATGATTAATTCTTGATATTGAAAGATTCCTTGTTCTTTAAGTTCAGGAACATCTTGGCCTCTTTGAGGGAAGGAATCAAGTGAAAATGACTTCTTTTTAATCTTATTAAGGGTGTTTTTTGCTGCATTAGGGCTATCCAATTTAATAACCTTAATGATCTCTATCAAATCTTCGTTCGCAATTTTAGCCGAAATAACATTATAGTTTTTAGCCATTTTCTGAATCTACTAACTTTTCCAACCCAGAAAAAAACATCCTCTTTAGAAATGAATTTTTCATTTCTAAAGTCCTCTTATCCTTGAGAAATAAGCTTTAATATTCCAATTGCATTACGCAGTGTTCATAACTTTCAGGGCCTTGAAAAACAGCTCTGTTCATTTTTAAGTAGTAAAGGTCAGAATTATGAAGATATTTTCGTGGTAGCCATCCAAGCTTCCTTTCTCAGCACTCAATATTGTAGCGTCGGGGACTCCCTTTTGATCATTCTGATTTTTTTATTCCCCCGACAGACTTTGAAAAGAAACATCATATTTTTCCACGTCAAACCTTACTTTTCGCAAGCTTATGCACTCCGTAATTTGACTTCATTCTCTCTAGTAGAGCCTAGCCTCACAGTGACCACCTTCGCTTTTTTAACATCAGGTTTATTTTCCGCTTAACACTCTCAAAAACACTCTTGAGCGTCACGTTATCGGGTACGCTTTGTGGCCCGCCCGATAACAAGAGCGTATCAATCCACACCCGGGAAAATCGTCTTAATCAGAGTGCGCGGTCTTTGTTTTATTTCAGTCACCATAGGGGCAAGATATAGGCCGAGTAAACCAGTGCAACTGACAACACTCCCTATTACTAGGCCCGCCGCTAGAAAAATCGCAGTAATAGTAGAAATACTAGCAGAAAAGATTAAATAGTTAAAACCAACAACGAGCATTGCAAGAATGCTCAGCAACAAGAGACCACAGCCCAGGCTAAACAAATATTCCAATGGCTTTGTAGAGAATGAAGTGATACAGGTAAGAAACAGCCTGAGTCGTTTGGCAAAGGTATAACTGCTACTTTCTTTGGATGTTTTTGTTACCACCCATGGCTGTTGATTAAAACCCGCATGTGCCATAATGCCCGCGACAAACAAACTTCTTTCCTGATATTGAGTAACCGCCTGGACGTAGTTTTTTTTCATTAATCGAACGGTTAGAGCATTAGTCGATATTTTCACAGGACTGAGCCTATTAAAAATAATATAAAACAGATACCCTGTAAACTGCTCGAACCACTTCCCCTTACGTTGCTCCTGCACACCATAAATAACATCGACATTCTGATCATTCTGCATAGCCTGCCAGAAATCCAGCATTAATTCGGGCGCTTCTTCTAAATCGGAATCAATCAGAAAAACATACTCACCTTGCGCTTGTTCCAGACCTGTCATACCTGCTTCATGATGTCCGAAATTGCGTGATAAATCGACAATTTTCAGCCGCGCATACTGTTGTTGTAAGCTTAAAGCTTTGTGCAGGGAATCATCGGGTGAGCCATCATTGACTAGAATCAATTCATAATCGTTACTTATCTGCTCTACACTGGCGCAAATACGCTCAACAAACTCTTCTAGATACGGCTCTGAATAATATAGGGTACTTACGATGGAAAGTTGCATAATTCAGTATTTGGACGATGTAAGCAGGAGAACTGGAATCAATTGAAAAATATCATACTGTATTTCAATATTTCTTAAACCCTATTTTCAAGTGCAAACAGACATTTTAAAGCAATTGAATTTTAATGCCCAATAGTTATAAAAGTTTAGATATGGGATAATTTGCAGTCAATCATACTATTAGCCCCTCGACCAGTCTTGTACCTAGTTAACCTTATTTAACAGAATCAATGAAGCAACCCAGATTATTAGTTTTAGGTGCCAGCAATACTCAGCTACCTATCATTTTAAAAGCGCTGGAACTCAATTGCTTTGTTATTACTGTAGACAATATCCCGGATAATATTGGCCACCGACATTCCCATCAGAGCATCAACTGCAGTACCGCAGATCGCGAAGCTGTCCTCGCCTATGCAAAGGACTTGGAGATTGATGGCATTGTCACTTTTGCTTCCGATATTGCTACTCCCACAGTCGCTTATGTTGCCGGTCATCTCAATTTGACAGCCTGCAAACTGAGTATTGCCGAAACCTTATCTAATAAAGCACTGTTTCGCCAATTTCAGGATCGGCAGCAACTTGACTGCCCCTGGTTTTTTATTGCCCAAAATATTGACCACCTGAACAAGCACTATAGCCAGTTATCAGTGCCCGTAATATTTAAGCCGGCCGATACCTCTGGCTCACGCGGCTTGGTCAAACTTGATACACTCAACCCAGACCTCTGTCACCATGCATTTACGTATGCGCAGAGTTTTTCGCGTGCAAATACTGTCAGCATTGAGGAATTTGTCGAAGGCATTGATGTTAGCGGCGATGGCTTTTTAATTAATGGTCAATTGCATGCACTAATTAGCCAGAAATTTAAACAAGGCTTTATCCCTACGGGTCACTACTTTCCGACTAATATCAAGCCGGTAGACCAGCAACGTATTTTTAGCGAAATCGAAAAAAACTGCCATGCCATCGGCTACTTTGATGGCCCTATTGATTTTGATGTAAAAATTTCTAGCGATCGTATAACTGTTATTGAAATGAGCCCGCGATTAGGCGGTAATGGTATACCCGAATTAATTTACTATAGCTCCGGCATAGACGTAATTGGTATGACCATTAACTATGCATTGGGCAAACCTTGCAATATTCCGGAACAGCCTGATTCACTCACGCCTTGTGCTTCCCTGATTTTTGGTAGTGAAACAGCAGGAAAACTGAACTATATCACTCCGGTTGAGGACTTAAAAAACACCTTCCCCGAACTGATAGAGTGCCGCTATAACTACCAGATTGGTGACCATATCCCTGCCTTTGAGCACAGCGGCAATAGCCTGGGCTATGCGCTGTTTTATTGCCCACCTGAAAGCAATTACCAAAACATGATCACACGTCTGCAAGACGCATTCCAGTTAAGCATAGAATCAGACCTCAAACCTAGTAATTAACGACAATAATGAGTTTATCCTGGAATACAATCGACGAAATAGCTCAGCAATACGGTGATTCATTCTACCTGATGAACCCCACTCTATTTGAGGCGAATTACCAGCGTTTTTTAGCCGCTTTTCAGTCTGAGTATCAAAATAGCCGGATAGCCTATTCCTATA
>DUBW01000016.1:8627-35257 GCA_012960135.1 Methyloprofundus sp. | reverse complement strand
ATATTACGCCCGTGCAAAAAAGACAAAGTTTACTCAATGTGGCTTTAAAAGCCTACAGGAATACTTGACCATTACAATAATTTTCTTGGCTAACAAAGGGAAAAGCCCTAATAAAATAAATGAACCAATTAATGCAGGCGATAAAATATCTGCTAAAGAATCAATTTTACCCAACTGTGTCCCCGCATTCACATAGACGGCTGTCCCTGCTAACATACCTATCTGACTGACTATATAAAAAGTCCCTATTTTCATTTTGCTTAAGCCCATTAATAGATTAATCATAAAAAAAGGAAACACGGGCACTAAGCGTAAGGTGAACAAATAAAAGCCCCCTTCACGCGCAACACCTTCATCTATTGCTTGCAAATGGTCGCCAAACTTAGCTTTGACACCATCACGAAATAAAAAACGCGCGGCTAAAAAGGCCAACGTTGCGCCAATGGTAGAGGCAAATGAAACAATAAGCGTTCCCCATAACAAACCAAAAATGGCACCCCCTGCCAAGGTTAAAATAGAGGCCCCAGGTAAAGATAAACCCGTTATGGCAATATAAACCAAAGCATAAACAGCAACCGCCAAAACTGGATTAGTCGTACGATAGTTCTCTATTGCTGATTGCTGTGCTTTTAAAGTATCCAGAGTCAAATACTGCCCCAAATCAAAGTAAAAAAAGGCCGCAATAAAAGCAGCGATTAAAGTCAATAAAACAATGCGTGAAGAAGTCATAGTGTTTTTGTTTGAATAAGTTATTGAGTAGTTATAAGTCGTAAGGAGGTCTAAGAACTTACAAGTGCAAAAGCTAAAGAACGGTATTGGTTAGCGAGTAGGCTTAAGTCATTGGGCGCATATTGGATGCCACTATAAAGAGTTATAATTTAACCCAGCTTACATAATAGAAATGTAACTGTCCAGTATATTTTTTGTATAAAAATCAAATGGATGTAGGGGAGTAGGGTAGGAAAAATGCAGTATGCCCATCAACAACTGTTAAGATAGGCACGTAAATTTTGCCTATCCTACTTAAATGTTAATGTATTACGATATTAAAATACGCTGAGTAGTTACAAAATTAAAACCTATTAGTGTATGAAACAGCTGTGTTTGTTTCAGGCAAAATAGGACGAGAGAATCCCTCTGATATAAATCAAAACGTAACAATAATGACTGGAAGGTCACCGTGTAGCTTTATCAATGTACTTGTTGCCAAATTAGTTCCAAGGGTAGAGCTGGTAGGGGCACTGATAAAAGTCAGCGTAATAAATAAGGAACTAGTAGGTGGTGTTTTTTTGCTTTCATAGTAGTTATCTATTAAGAGGCAGGATTCAACCCCGAGCAAGTGATTTTTCAGATTCAATTGACAGCGATATTTTAATGGGGCCTGTAAATAATTCTGTGTAACTGCCTGGTTTAAATATAATCGACTAAGCGTTCTTCGAACTCAATCATAAACCGATTCAAGGCTGATTTCCAATTTCTAATCGGCATGGTCCATTTCTTTGAGGCATCCTGAATAGCCAAATAGATGACCTTCTTTGCTGAATTTCTCATAAAAAACACTTTCCCCTGTAATTTATAGTAGATACTTTTGGGACTTCATGTCACAAAAATTGATTCGCCATGCGGCGAATCAATTAGGCTCCAACAGCTCTGTTTGATATTTTGTAGCTGAATAAATGACCTGGATAGCTGTTATTTAGATACCAAACCAATACAATTAATCATCATCCTTATGGGGTTTCTCTGTTGGAGTGGGTAGTAAAGGCACAAGGTAACTTTCCAGGATTTTATTGATTGCCTGTTGGTTCTTGCTGATTAAATCGTTTAGCTGGGCTTTACGGGCCTTATCGCCATACCGAACGCCCATTGCCATAGAGTAATCAAATTTCATCGCCCGGGTGGATTTCATCGGTAGGATGAAATAGTCATTTGGGTTTTGAGAGACGATATAGCCTGCCATAGGGCCCCATAGAATTACCATATCAATATTACTTGCCTGTAGCTCCTTTTCAATCATCATCGCAGTGTTGTTTTTATCATCACCAGTCATGGTCTGATAGGGTACGCCTTGTTCTAATAAGCCGCTTTGCTGTAGCCATGCAGTTCCTGGTCCGCGGTCAAACATGGCTATTTTTAAACTATCCTGTTTAGCCAGTGGTAGCGACCTTAGTTGCTCTGGAATAGTGATATTATCCCAGCCACGGCCTTTGGCAATTAATAATACATAGGTGGAGTGATAGTAAGAATTCGTTGTCGCAGTAAAATCAAAACCTGCCGGTACGCCGATGATGACATCGCATTTATATTGATCAGTATCACCAATAGTTGCTTTTAAGGTGTTGCGTACAAAGCCTATGCGTTGTGGAAACCAGTAGTATTCAGCTTCCTGGCCTAATTGCTGGGCGAAGAGTTCAGCAATTTTATTTTCATAACCGTCCTGTTTTTTAGTGGAGTAGGGCGGGTTCAACGGGTCAGCACAGACTCTGAATTTTTCAGTGGCATAGCTTGAAAAAGTTAATGTGCTAAATAATAAGGCGGCAAGCAGTGATTTAGATTGGTGTAAAACTGACATGAGTTCCCTTTAAGTATCTTTAAGATAATTGAATTATATGGTACTTGAATGATTTTACAGTATATAGGATGTGCTGAGGTACGAAGCGCATCAATCACTAGGTGGTTATTTTGTAGGGCATGGCTTTAGCCCGCCTTGGGTAAGCAAAAAGGCGGGCTAAAGCCATGCCCTACAGCTGTTAATTTGGTTACAGTATGGCAGAAACAAAAAAGCCCCGGCTAAATAATATAGCCGGGGCTTTTTCGGGTTTAAGTTAATCTAAAAGCTAGATTAGCTTAGTTAGGTAATGCGAATACTGTGAATACACCACCTAATTTTGTGAAAGCACTTAAGCTTCTGTATGCTCCAACAGCACCTAGACCTTCAGTGTTAGAATCATCTTCACCTGAATCAAGTCCTGCAGCGATACCAATACCAGCCCATCCGCCGATACCTGAAAGTACACCAACGTATTGCTTGCCTTTGTAAGACCAAGTGTTTACGTTACCGATAATGCCAGAAGGTGTTTTGAATTTATACAATTCTTTACCTGTTTTAGCGTCAACTGCTTTTAGGTAACCTTCAAGTGTACCGTAGAATACTACGCCACCCGCTGTTGCAACCGAACCAGACCAAACAGAGAAAGTTTCTTTGTTAGACCAGACGATTTTACCGGTAGTCGCATCCCATGCAGTGAACTGACCTAAGTTAGTAGAGCGATCAGGCTTACCAGTAATAGCGTCAGCACCAGCAGGCATCATAGTTAGTGTAGCGCCAACGTATGGCTGTCCAGCTGTGTATGAAACTTCAAATGGTTCGTATTCCATACAAAGATGGTTTGCAGAGATATAGAACAATTTGGTTTGTGGCGAGTAAGAAACAGGCTGTTGGTTTTTAGAACCTAATGCAGCAGGGCAAGTGCCGACTGTATTCTCATCTTCACCATTAGCTTCTGTACTGTATTTAAGATCTAAAACAGGGCGACCTGATTTCATATCAACATGGGTTGCCCAGTTAACTGTTTTATCAAATTTTTCAGCAACTAATAATTCACCAGTAACACGGTCTAAAGTGTAACCAAAACCATTACGGTCGAAATGCACGACAGTTTTACGCATTTTCCCGCCAATTTTTTGGTCAACTAGAACGACTTCATTGATACCATCATAATCCCACTCATCATGTGGAGTCATTTGGTAAACCCATTTAGTTTCACCAGTGTCGGCATCACGAGCCCATAAAGACATAGACCATCTGTTGTCACCAGGACGTTGTACAGGGTTCCATGTAGATGGGTTACCTGATCCGTAATAAACTAGGTTTAAATCTGGATCATAACTGAACCAACCCCAGGTTGTACCACCACCAATTTTCCATTGGTCGCCTTCCCAGGTATTTGTACCTGAATTTTTACCAACTTTAGTGACTTTACCGTTTTCCCATGTAGTAGTTTTGCGTGGGTTGATGATTGTGTCGCCATCAGGTCCCATGCTGTAACCTTTCCATACAAGCTGGCCAGTTTTAATGTCATACGCTGCCAAGAAACCACGTACACCAAATTCACCACCAGAAATACCAGTAATTACTTTATCTTTTACAACTAAAGGGGCTTGAGTGTTAGTCATGCCTAATTTAGGGTCACCGTTTTGTACACTCCAGATACGTTTACCTGTTTTAGCATCTAATGCTGTTAAAACAGTATCTGATTGTTGTAGGAATATTTTACCATCACCGTAAGATAAACCACGGTTAACCGTGTCGCAGCACATAACAGGAATCGTTACATCAGCATCCATAGTGGGCGTGTATTCCCAGATGACGGAGCGTGTTGCTTGATCAAGTGCGTAAACTGTATTAGGGAAAGGTGTGTGGATGTAGATTACATCACCGATAACTAATGGCCCACCTTCGTGTCCGCGTAATACCCCTGTAGAAAAAGACCATGCTGGTTGCAGGTTTTTAACGTTTTTGGCATTAATTTGATCTAGTTCACTATAACGAGTTCCAGCATAGTTACCTAATGGTGTTGCCCAGTTAGCCGGGTTTTGGGTTAAATTTTCAACACCGGTATTCGCTGTTGAAATAGCAGGTGCTGCAAGGAGAGCTGCTACCGATGAAGCCAGTAGTAAACCCTTTAATGGATTCTTCATATAATTCCTCCAAAGATTCTATTTAAAAAATAGATCCGTGTTTGTTGTTGTTAAGACTAATATTAGTTTTAAGCTTTTTATCGAAATGTAAGTAATATTGATCCCGAGCTACGGGTTATTAAAACACTCCAGGTTAGTAAATTTAATGATTTTGAGGTAAAAGTCAACTGTTAACTTAGATGAATGCCTTGGTTAAATGTACACTTTTGTTAGGAATTCAGTGTAACGTATTGGTAAAGCGTCATTTATTACGGCATAATTTTCTTATGGCTGTAATTATCTTAATGACATAATAGTGACAAAGTGATGAGCTGTTAAATAATAACAGGACATGTATACAAATGAGATTATTAAAAAATAATGGATAATCAAAATCAAATTGAGGAATTTTTTGCTGCCGATGGAAAACTGGCAAAAGTTATTCCTGGCTACCTGCCGCGAGAGGCTCAAGTTGAAATGGCAGAAGCCATTGCGCAAAGTATAGAAAATAAAGAGCATGTGATCGTTGAAGCCGGAACTGGCACAGGGAAAACTTTTGCCTACCTGGTCCCGGCGATTTTGTCCGGGAAAAAAGTTATTGTGTCTACGGGCACAAAAAACCTGCAAGATCAGTTATTCAACAAAGATGTTCCACTTATTCGAGATGCGATGACCGTGCCTTTTTCTGCCGCTTTATTAAAAGGCCGCGCTAACTATCTGTGTACTTACCGATTAGAGCTAGCTGTGCACTCAAACCTGGGCTTTAGTCGCGAAGAGGCGGCTGATCTTGCGAGCATCAAGAAATGGTCTAAGAGTACGCGTACGGGCGATATTGCTGATATGTCAGATGTAATGGAATCCAATCCAGTTTGGAGCCAGGCAACTTCCACTCGCGAAAACTGTATAGGACAAGATTGCCCGGAATATACAGAGTGCTTTTTAATGAAGGCGCGTAAGAAAGCTCAGGATGCTCATCTGATTGTGGTGAATCACCATTTGCTCTGTGCGGACTGGTCGATCAGGGAAACAGGCTTTGGCGAATTACTGCCCAATGCAGACGTGGTGATTATCGATGAAGCCCATCAGTTAGCCGATACGGCATCCAACTTTTTAGGGATGTCTCTGGGTTCTAAGCAATTGAGCGATTTAGCCAAAGATGCACTGATGGAATATTTTCAGGACGCTTCTGATATGCCTGATTTGCGCGTTGCCAGTGAGAATCTGGAACATGAAGTTAAAGATATGCGCCTGGCCTTTGGCATGAATATGACCCGAGGTGACTGGCATGATATAGAGGGCAACCCTAAAGTAAACGACGGATTGCTTCGCCTGCAAGAGCATCTGGATGCTTTAGCCGATCAACTGGAACTGGCTTCTGTGCGTAGCAAAGGACTGGAAAGCTGTTTTAAACGTGCAGAAGAATTAGAGCAGCAGTTTAAAAATATCTTGCAGGACAATAGTGGCAAATGGGTGCGCTGGTATGAAACCCATAAAAAATCATTTACCTTAAGTCTTACCCCGCTGGACATTGCTGCAGAATTCAAGACTTTTATGGCGCAACATAGTGCGACCTGGATATTTACCTCGGCTACTTTAAGTGTCGCGCATAAGTTTGATCATTTCGCTAACAGCCTGGGGATCAGTAATCCTAAAAGCTATAGCTGGGAAAGCCCGTTTGATTTTCCTAATCAATCTTTGTTTTATCATCCGAAAGGACTGCCGCAACCCAATGCACCAGACTTTGTAGACGAAATCGTCAAGGTGGCTATACCCGTTATTAATGCCAGCCAGGGGCGCACATTTTTCTTATTTACCAGCCATAGAGCCTTGCAAGCCGCTGCGAAAATATTAGACAAGAAAATCAAATACCCGATACTCGTGCAAGGCGATAAGCCCAAAGCCATTTTGCTGGATGATTTTAAACAAAAAGGGAATGCGGTGTTACTGGGCACGGCTAGTTTTTGGGAAGGGATTGATGTGCGTGGAGAGGCATTATCAACCGTAATTATTGATAAATTACCCTTTTCATCACCGGGCGATCCGGTATTAAAAGCGCGTCTGGAAGCGATGGAAAAACAAGGCCGAAAGCCGTTTGTCGAATACCAGTTACCGACTGCTGTCATCGCATTAAGACAGGGAATAGGGCGGTTGATTCGCGATGTCAATGATAGGGGTGTGTTATTACTGTGCGACCCGAGATTATTAAAAAAATCCTATGGGCATATGTTTTTAAACAGTGTGCCAGCGATGCGCAGAACAAGGGATATTAAGGATGTTGAGGGCTTTTTTGCTGAGGAAGAGAAGTAGTAAAACAATCACCACGAAAGTCACGAAAGTCACGAAAAACACGAAATGTTTTTTGGTTGTACGAATTCAGGTTTTAAAACGCCCCCTTTTGTTTAGACTATCGAATTGATGGAGGTCATTAAAATAGGAGGTTAATTGGAATCCTCATGTAGTTGAAATTGAGCAAGAATATATATTAAAACAGGCCTTTGAAAATGATGAAACCAGGCTTTTTGATGCAAGCCCGTTTTTGGAAAAAGGTATATTTAATGAATTGAAGGATTTTTAGTTATTTTAAACAAGTTAAAGTTCCATCTGGATCCATTTAGTGGCCACATGAACAGGACTATATTAAGGGTGCATTATATCTGTTAAGTACACCTTCATTTAGTTAGCATCGGGCTGACTTAGCGCAAAATTCTAGAGCGATGGAAACGGCGTCTTACCGTGAAGAAGAAATATCAACAATTCTCCAAACGTCCTTGACTATAGACTCAGTGCATAATGGTTAAAAAGACATGGTCGGGTAAGGCGGCTTTCATCCCAGCCGAGTAGCCTGGTCAATTCCCCCTTTGTGTTTCATAGCAATAGGTGAATTGAACAAGTAGTTTTGTGCGCAATGCAAGGTTTGAGCTTTTTACTTTTAGCCCCAATTTTGCAGGAAGAAATGGAGTAGTCTTTGTACTTAAAGAAAATAAGTTATATTTTGTGGAGATTACAATCGAAAGTATTAGGCAGGGTTATCACTATCAATAAAGATACACTCTAAACCACAGTGCACCTGTATTTTTTGCATTAGCGCAAGGACACCAAAAATCTCAGTTGCATAGTGTCCGCCAGCAAACATATGTATGCCGCTTTCCTGGCTCTCATGCCAGTCATGCTCGGATATTTCTCCGGTTATATAGGCATCGAGTCCAGCTTTTTGCGCTAAAACCCAGTCACTATTTGCGCCGCCGGTAATAATTCCAACTGACTCTATTATTTGATTTTCATCGGGGCTGGCTATAATCACGTCATGGTTTAATACGGATTGTAATTTTGAAGCTAGTTCTTTCGCGGTCAGTCGCTGTTCAAGCAGGCCTTCAATGCCTGTTGCATTGCCTTTATAATTACCAAACGGGCTTTGCTGCTGACAGCCTATTAATTGACCTAAGACGGCGGCATTTCCGACTTCAGGGTGGGCATCCAGAGGCAGGTGATAAGCAAATAAATTAATGTTGTGTTGTACTAAAGGAGTGATGCGTTTGGCAAAAGCGCCAGTCAGGGTACGGGCTCCGTGGAAGTGCCAGAATAAGCCGTGATGAACAACGAGTGCATCGGCTCCTAGTTCAGCTGCCTGAGTGATAGAGTCGCGAGTGGCAGAGACTGCAAAAGCAATTTTTTGGAGCTTATCGGTACCTTCTACCTGCAAGCCATTCGGGCAATAATCCTGAAAATTAGCCGGTGTTAGTAAATCATTAAAAAAATGATCCAGTTCGGTCCTGTGCATGGTTTATTCCTCAAATTGTTGCCATAAGCTTTTAAACGTATCGGTGAGTGTCGGGTCATTATCAGCGACGCGTTGAGAAATCTCTTTTATATCAACCCATTGTCCGCCATCAATTGCCCCTTCTTCCAGAGTAAAAGGGCCGTTGTGCATGCTACGGTAGACTTGTACAAATTCCATGCCGGTCTGCGGGTGTGCCGGTAGCTTGAAGAGAAAAGACAGGGTTGCGTCGACGCAAACACCTAGTTCTTCGATGGTTTCCCGATGGGCGCAGACATCATACGTTTCACCTGCATCGACATGACCAGCGGCGGAGGTGTCCCAGAGCCCTGCATTGATATCTTTACTCAGGGAGCGTTTTTGCAAAAAAAGTTGCTGCTGATCATTAAACACCAGAATATGCACAGCTCTATGGCGCAAGCCAAGTTGATGGACTTTGTTACGGGGTTGATTGTCGATAAACTGGTCATTTTCATCGACAACGGCAATTAGTTCCTGGTTCATATGTCTCCCAGCATGCGTAAACCTATAAGAATTCAGTGATGCAATTATGCCTGCAACTGATTTCCCCAGGATAAAGGCTTTTGCCTTTTATGATATTGGAGTATTCTAAAACATTAGTAAGCTAATGCGGTAATATTATGGCAAGACGTAGTGAGCATAGTCAGGCAGAAATAAAAGAAATGGTTCTGGAAGTCGCAGAGGACATTGTCCGGGAGTACGGATACTCAGCGTTAAAAGTGCGTAAGATTGCTGCCGATATCGGTTATACCGTCGGTAGTATTTATATGGTTTTTACCAATATGAATGACTTAATCATGCATATCAAGGCGCGCACATGGCAGAAATTGCACCAGCACTTGCAAAATCAGCAAAAAATAGGCGGCACTGTGCAAGACCTTGCGCTTGGTTATCTTGAATTTGCTGTCGAAAATGAAGGGCTGTGGCGGATGCTATTTGAACATCAGGTGGCACTTGGAGAGCAGGTCCCGGATTGGTATTTGCAAGATAATCAGCGGGCTTTTGAATTAATGTATGCCATGCTCAAACAGCACGATCAGGTGCATGCCGATAATCAGGTGCAACTGGCTACTCAGACCCTAATGAATAGTGTACAAGGGGTTGCTATGCATTTATTAATGCTTAATCAATCGCCAGAAACCATCAAGTTAGCTAAGGCAGAGGTAGTCTTGCTAGTGGAGTGTTTTTTACAAGGCTGGAGCAATGAGGTTAAGGAATAAATATAATGACTTTAGGTTCTGAACATCAAAGAACGTCGTCTGTAGCGCGCAGAGAGTTGGTGTCCTGGGCATTATATGATTTTGCCAATTCAGGTTATACCACGGTAATAATGACCACGATTTATAGTGCATATTTCGTCGGAGTTATTGCCGTCAGCACCCAGGATATATCACCAGGCATGCCAACCCTATTGTGGTCTATTGCCATAGGCCTGGCTAATTTTGTGGTTATGATTGCCGGGCCTGTTGTTGGGGTGTTAGCGGATCATCAGGCGAGAAAAAAAGTATTTTTATTTATTTCCAGCGTAGGCTGTGTCATCTCAACTGCATTACTGGCCGTTGTCGGCCCTGGTGAAGTACTGCTATCAATGCTCCTGCTCACCCTATCCGCGATTATGTTTTCCCAGGGTGAAAATTTAATTGCCGCTTTTTTACCCGAACTTGTGCCTAAAGAAAAGATGGGGCGCCTGTCAGGATATGGCTGGTGTGTGGGGTATTTGGGGGGGTTGCTAACACTGGGTTGTTGTTTATGGATTATTAATTGGGGGCAACAGCAAGGCATGGCGGATACCGATATTATCCCCATCACCATACTGCTTACCGCTGCTATCTTCGCGCTAACAGCAACGCCAACTTTTCTCTGGTTGCGCGAACGTGCAATCGCCGAGACGAAAGACGAACAGTTTTCTTATTTTCGTACCAGTTTTAACAGACTAGGGCATACCTTTAAGCAAGCCACCCACTTTAAAGATTTATTCCGCTTCCTGCTGGCATTGGCAGTGTATCAATCGGGTGTCAGCACTGTTATCGTCGTGGCTGCTATTTATGCACAGGAAGCCATGGGCTTTAGCCAGCAGGAATTAATTATATTGATTATGGTGGTCAACGTCACTGCAGCGGTGGGGGCTCTTATTTGTGGGCATCTGCAGGATAAAATTGGCTCGGTGCCAACTCTGGCAATTACTCTGGTATTGTGGATTGTTGCCATTATGATCGCTTATTTTGCGACAGAGCCAACGCATATGTGGATGGCCGGAAATCTTATTGGTGCCGCAATGGGCTCTAGTCAGTCTGTTAGCCGGGCATTAGTCAGTAAATTTACTCCGGCTGGTCGTTCAGGTGAGTTTCTGGGTTTATGGGGAGTCGTTATTCGATTCTCCGCAATTGTGGGACCCTTAAGCTACGGGATAGTGAATTTTCTTACTCAGGGAAACCATAGGCAGGCTTTATTATCGACCTTAATGTTTTTTATCGTGGGCTTGCTGTTGTTAGTGCGGGTAGATGAAAGTCGCGGCAAAATAGCGGCTAAAGAGTATTCCTAATGGCACACCTATTTTGGATTGTAATGGTCAAGTAAAGCAAGGCACATCTAAAGGCTGGTTTTATGTCGCTGCCGTTATCGACTTGTTTTCACTCCAAGTGGTGGGTTGGGCGATTAATGATCATATGCGTACCTCGCTTTTATAATGGTAAAGGAACGTACTCTAAATTGGGCTATCAATCACCTTGAGAGTTTGAGAGTGACTTCCAGAGAAAAACAGTCTAAGGATGTGTCCTGTTTTACTTGGCCATTACAAGGCATCGCAGTCAAAAAATGAGGGTGGCAACATGTTATGCTCTGTTTGATAATAGTCGGCAGCCTTTAAGACTGAATATCGCTAAATGAATAGCAAACAAGTGTATCAAATTCGCCGTAGTCAACGTGCCAAGCGTGCCAGAATCGTGGTAACTGCAGAGAAGGTAGAAGTGGTCGCACCGTTACGTATGCCTGAGAGGCAGATTCATCAGTTTATGAGGGCCAAGCTAGACTGGATTGAATCTGCGAAAAACAAAGTGCAGCGCCATGTTGATACTATTGCCAGTCTTGCTCCAGCATTGTATCAACAAGGTGCCATGATCCCTTATCTGGGAAAGCAGTATAAGCTGGAAATCAAGCTTAGCCAGAACAGACAAATTGAAATAGCCTTTGCGGGGGCTTTTATTGCTAATGTACCGGACAGTTGTTATCAATCCTTAACATCCGCAGCCTTAAGTGAAGAGATTAGGGCTGCTCTGATAATATGGATGAGGGAGGCGGCAGGGAAGCTGGCTGCGCAGACGATGGGGCATTATGTTCCTTTATATCAGTTAAATCCTCGTTCAATTACCATTAAAACCCAGAAAAGTCGCTGGGGAAGTTGTGGTATCCATAACGATATTAATTTGAACTGGCTGCTGATTCTGGCTCCGGTTGAAGTATTTGAATATGTTGTCATACATGAGTTATGCCATATAGCACAGCGCAATCATTCTGCCGCATTTTGGGCGCTTGTCGCCAGGTATTGTCACGATTATCAGCAACAAAGAGGGTGGCTGAAGCGCCACGGGTCGAGTCTGATGCTGGGTTTATGAAAAAAGAGATATTTCAAAGCCGGGGAGTAGGCTTTAGCCTACACAAAACACGATATCGTGTAGACTAAGGCGTCTAGAAGCAAATAATTATCCATCCTTGCTGATCTTTTTGTCCGTTATCAGCACGGTAGCAATAGTTACGTAGCCAGCTATGCGCCTCTTATTACGGCACTGTTGACAAACAAAAATCTCGCCCAATTACTGAGCGGTTATTTGTTTTCAGGCGCCTAAAGTCTACTCTCCCTTTATTTTAAGGGTAAGCGCAAAAGCATTGTATAGAATCAATACGCTATGAAATTAATAAGAGAGCTGTTGCTTATAGTTGTTTTTATTGGCCTGTTACAAGCTTTTATGCAACGTGATATAGGTTCTGGCGCGTTTCCCCAATTGCCAGCTAAAGCGATAAGCGGAAAAAATAGCGCCAGCCTGATTGCTAATAAACCGGCTATCATTTATTTCTGGGCTAGCTGGTGTGGTATCTGCGGGTCTATTCAAGGAACTATTAGTGAGGTATTGCAAGATTATTCCGGGGTAACTGTGGCATTACGCTCTGGTAGTCATGCTGATATTGCAAGCTACTTGCAAAAAAATAATCTGGATTGGCAGGTTATTAATGATAATGACGGAGCTTTAGCACAAGCATTTGGCATAAATACTGTTCCGGCGGTGTTTATTGTTGGCCCAGATGGAGCGATAGGCTTTATTACTCTGGGTTATGTGACGGAAGTAGGATTAAGACTTAGGTTGTGGTGGTTGGGAATTGATAATTAGTTCAGCTGATTTTGGTGTAAGGCGTAAATAATATACAATAGAAAAAATTTTTAATCGAAAAAGATAAAATATGAGTAAACTTAAATGTGCTGTTATCGGGACAGGTTACCTAGGTAAATTTCATGCAGAAAAATATGCTTCTTTGCCGGATTGCGAATTAGTCGCAGTCGTTGATATTAATCAACAGGCGGCTGAAGAAGTTGCTGCCAAGAATGGTGCTGAGGCTTTAACGGATTATCAGTCTTTATTAGGTAAGGTCGATGCGGTCAGTATCGTTGTGCCTACCACTTTGCATCATCAGGTTTCTAAAGATTTTTTAAATGCGGGTGCGCATGTTTTAGTCGAAAAGCCGATTACCGTGACTGTTGAAGAAGCAGATGAATTGATCGCCATTGCCAAACAGAAAAATCTGGTTCTACAGGTAGGCCACCTTGAACGTTTTAATCCTGCTGTGATGGGGTTAGGTGACCTGGACGATAAGCCATTATTTATCGAATCACATCGCCTATCGCCTTTTAACCCACGCGCGAATGATGTCAGTGTGGTGCTGGACCTGATGATTCATGATATCGATATTATTCTGGCTATTGTTGATTCTGAAGTGGATCATATTGAAGCTAGTGGTACAGCTGTTTTAACCAAAGGCACTGATATTGCCAATGCACGTCTGACTTTTAAGAGCGGCTGTGTCGCAAATGTCACGGCCAGTCGGATTAGCATGAAGATGGAGCGTAAGATGCGTATGTTCCGCCCAAATTCCTATATTTCCATAGATTTCCAAAACCGTGTGTTAACCAAACACTATGCAGGGGAAGGAGAAATGTTTCCGGGCGTGCCAAAAATAGAAACGGATAAATCGGTATTTGAAAGTGGGGATGCTTTATTAGAGGAAATCAAGCATTTTGTTGATTGTATTCATACGGGTAACTCACCTGATGTCTCTGGCGAAGCAGGTCGACGTGCCCTGGCAACAGCGATTGAAATTACCGAGTTGCTAATATAGTGCCGTACGGCGTACTTTAGTCTGCCTGGCTGTTATAAGCGAATTAAATTAATTTAAAGTTGAAAAGGTAATAATAATGATCCCAATGGTAAACCTGAAAGCTCAGTATGCTGAAATAAAAGAGGAAATTGAGCAAGGCCTGGCGCAAACAATCGAAAGCTGTTCTTTTATACTCGGGCCGAATGTGCAGGCATTTGAAAAGGAAGCGGCTGAATATTTAGGCGTTAAGCATGCGATTGGTGTGGCTTCGGGTACCGACGCATTACATTTGGCATTATTAGCGGAAGGCATAAGCGAGGGCGATGAAGTGATTACTACGGCTTTTACCTTTATAGCGACTGCCGAGGCCATTCGCTATGTGGGTGCAAAACCCGTATTTGTCGATGTTGATCCTAAAACTTTTAATATAACAGCAGCTACGATTGAAGCAGCAATTACGGATAAAACCACGGCGGTGATGCCAGTGCATTTATTTGGCCAGCCTGTTGATATGGCAGCGATTAAAGTCGTGTGTGATAAGCATAACCTTAAGCTGATCGAAGATTGTGCGCAGTCATTTGGCGCATCCATAGCAGGCAAGCAAACAGGTAGTATAGGAAATGCAGCGGGCTATAGTTTTTTCCCGAGTAAAAACCTGGGTGCATTTGGCGATGGTGGCCTGGTCGGAACAAACTCTGATGAGACGGCTGAAATGGTTAGGCAATTGCGTAATCATGGTTCTAAAGTACGTTATTATCATGATGTTATCGGCTTTAATAGCCGCCTTGATGATATGCAGGCGGTGGTTTTACGCGCTAAATTAAAGCGTATTGATCGTTATAACGCGAGTCGCCGTCATACTGCACACTTGTATTCTGAATTAATGGCTGACTTACCGATAGAAACACCTTTCGAAGATGGTGTTGGTGTGCATGTCTACCATCAATATACTTTACTCTCTGATCGTCGTGATGAAATATTAGAAGCCTTACAGGCCAAGCAAATCAGCTGTTCGATTTTCTATCCAGTGCCATTGCATCAGCAGAATGTCTTTAAAGAAGATTGTGCAGGGCTTTCTTTGCCAGCAACTGAAGCGATTGCAGCACGGTGTATGTCTTTACCTATTTGTTCCGAGATTAGTGACGAGTCGATAAGAGAGATTGTTGCTGTAATTCGTAGTGTATTTGCAGGTTAATTGAATAGATGAGTAACTTCCCCATTTATGCGCTGGATTTTGATGGCGTAATCTGTGATAGCGCAGTAGAAACCGCAATTACCGGCTGGAAATCGGCTACTTATGTCTGGCCCGATATGGCGAATACCGTTCCCGAAGAAAAGCATATCGCACAATTTCGTGAGTTACGACCACAGTTGGAAACAGGTTATGAGGCGATTATCTTTATGCGCCTGATTCAACAAGGCGAGTCTGTTACGAATATTAAGGCGAATATAAGCAAGTTTTTAAATGAGCTAGGTAAAGATAGCTCTTTGTTAAAACAGCTTTTTGGACAGACTCGTGATCAATGGATACAGCATGCCCGGGATGAGTGGATCACCATGAACCCCTTATTTGAGGGAATTGGCGAGAAGCTACAGAAATTAAGCGGTCAGACCTGGTATATCGTTACCACCAAGCAGGAGCGCTTTGTAGAGCAAATATTACAGGCAAACCAGGTGGATTTGCCTGTAGATATTTATGGCCTGGACCGGAAGATGGGCAAGCAGGCGGTGTTGCAGGAATTGTTAGAACTGCATGGCGACAAGACCATTCAGTTGATAGAAGACAGGTTGCCAACTCTAGCAGGGGTTTTGGGAAATGACCGATTAAATGCAGTGGAATTGCAGTTAGTTGATTGGGGCTATAATACCGAGCAAGATAGAACAGATGCCAGAACAAAAGGTATTAAAGTGATTGGTTTGTCTGAGTTTTTGCAAGCACAACCAGCAAGTTGACTATAGAAATAGGTGAATCTGTTATGATGTGTATAGGTTATACACATTTGAGGTTTTATGATGCGAACGAATATCGTTTTAGATGATAAGTTAGTCACTCAAGCGCTTGCTTTAACAGGAGCAAGCAGTAAGAAAGAGGTTGTTAATCTGGCTTTAAGCAGGTTAGTGGACTCGTATAAAGAAAAAGATGTTTATAGGCACCATTTTATTGAAGCCTATATAGATAAGCCGATAAAAATTGAAAACTTTGTTTCCTTGGCAAGGGAAGAGGTTTATGAAAGATAATGTCTTTATTGATAGTAATATCTGGCTATATGCGCTGATTCAAAGTCAAACAGATGACGAAAAAAGATTAATAGCTAAAAATTGTATTGTAGAGGCAAAGGATATTATTGTCAGTACTCAAGTTGTTAATGAGGTTTGTGTTAACTTAATGCGTAAAGCAAGTAAGGATAATGCCTATATTGAGCAATTTGTCAGTGATTTTGTCGCGACTTATGCTGTGGTCGCACAAACAAAAGAGGATGTTTTACAAGCTGCAAGTATCAGGAGGGATTATGATTTATCCTATTGGGATAGCTTGATCGTTGCTTGTGCATTACGCAGTGAATGTAGCATACTGCTAACTGAAGATATGCAGCAGGGTTTGATTATTAATAAGCAGTTAGAGATATGCAACCCATTTTGAGTCCATACACAAATCTGAGATTATCATGACCAAAGCCTATACAGAAGCAGAAATCGAGAGCCACTTAAAAGCAGAATTACCGCATTGGTATTATGAAAACGGCTGGATTCGACGCAAAATTAAAACCAGTGGCTGGAAGGCAAGTCTAATGGTTGTGACTACGGTTGGGCACTTGGCGGAAAAGGCCTGGCATCATCCTGATTTAAGCGTGTCTTATGCCTTTGTGATTGTCAAACTGGTAACCCATTCAGCCAAGGGAATTACCGATAAAGATTTTGCATTAGCTAAAAAAATTGAAGAGGTTGTGATGTGGGATGCTGCTGCAACATCAGAAGGTGTTTTTGAAGGAACGCCCGATGATCCGCGCTTTAAATATATTAAACAAGATAAATAAGTTAAATAAGAGGAACAGCGAGTGACTGAAATAATTGAAGTACCCAGTCCTTTTTGCGGTATTGGTACCGATGACCTGACAGTTCAAGTCAATGACCTGGCTGTCAGTGTCATGGCTAATGGCTGCGCAGTGAATACACCTGCCTTCGAACAGGTGATAACGGATACTAGTGCCCGTGTTGATGGCAAAGACGTAAGCTTGGAGGTCGCTGTTGCTAAAGCAGCAGAGCTATTAAGTGCCAGTAATCAGCCGGTGATCGGTGGTTGTGCAACAGACGTTAATGGTATGCGTGGGTTGATGGCGCTCGCAGATCATAGTGGGGCGGTAGTTGATAATATGAATTTTACCGGTGCGCGACGTAATTTTCTGGCACTGCAAGACACCGGTTGGATGAATACCACACTCGCTGAAATTAAAAATCGTTGTGACTATTTACTGGTAGTTGGTGTTGACTTAGAGGGCTTTGCACCACGTTTTTTTGAGCGTTATTTATGGAACCAGGAGTCCATGTTTCTCTCTGATACCAGCCAACGCCAGATTGTTTATTTAGGCAAGGCACCTTCGGGAGAAGCTTCTATATCACCTGCAGGGGTTAAAGCAAAAGTATTGGCTTGTAAGGATGCAGATCTGCCTGAAGTTATGGCGGTTTTGCGCGCTTTAGTTAAAGGCAAAAAGATTGTTGCAGAGACTATCTGTGGTATTGCGGTGAGTGATTTACAAGAAGTCGCAGATCAATTAAAAACAGCAAAATACGGCGTAGTGACTTGGGCGGCTGGCGCATTAAACTTTGACCAAGCTGAACTGACGGTGCAAATGTTATCTGAAATGGTTAAAGATATTAATACCATGGATACACGTTGTTCAGGCTTTCCCTTAGGTGGTAAGGAAGGCGATCAAACAGCTAATCAGGTCTGTGGCTGGACTTCAGCCTATCCGGCAAGAGCGCGTTTTTCCAGTGGCTTTCCTGAATATGATCCTTTTTTGTATGACTCTAATGTGATGCTGGCAAATGGTGAGGCAGATGTATTGGTCTGGGTGCAGGCGTTTAATGTGACGTCTGTTCCCCCGGTCACAGAGCTGCCGACCATTGTTGTCGCTCGTTCGGGCATGGTGTTTGATAAACAACCCGATGTATTTATACCCGTTGGTACGCCTGGTATTGATCATGCAGGCCATGCTTATCGTTTAGATAATGTTGTCGCCATTCGTCTTAAAAAATTGCGTGAATCTGGATTGCCGAGTACGGCGGACGTTTTAAATGCAATTGAACAAGCTTTGTAGGAAAGAATAATCATGTTGATAAAATTAACAGGTGGTACGGTTTATGATCCTGCCAGTGGTATTGATGGAAAGGTACAAACGCTTTATGTTCAAGATGGACGCTTTATTAAGCAGCCTGCCAACGATGTGAAAATTGATAAAGAATATGACTTAAAAGCTAAGGTGCTAATGGCTGGCGCGATTGATATGCATACGCATATTGGAGGTGGTAAGGGTAATATCGCCCGGATGCTGATCCCTGAAGATCATCGTAAGGATCCAGTGCATCGCTCGGACATTACCCGTTCGGGTTGTGGGCATGCGATGCCGAGTACATTTACGACGGGCTATCGTTACGCCGAAATGGGGTATACCGCAGGTTTTGAGCCAGCCATATTGCCGATTAATGCGCGTCAGGCGCATATGGAAATGGCTGATATTCCCATTCTGGATAAAGGGGGCTATGTGATGCTGGGTAGTGATGATTATTTGCTACGCATGCTGACGGCTAAAAAAGATCAAAAAGCAATTAATGATTATGTCGCGTGGACAATGAATGCCGCCAAAGCCATTGGTGTAAAAGTCGTTAATCCAGGAGGTATTAATGCTTTTAAATTTAATCAACGAAAACTGGATTTAGATGAAAATAATGCGCATTATGGTATCAGTCCACGTGAAATATTAATCAGTTTAGCCACAGCGGTTAAAGAGCTTGGTGTTAAGCATCCTTTGCATGTGCATGGTTGTAATTTAGGTGTGCCAGGTAATGTCAATACTACTTTAGATACCATGCAAGGAATTGGTGGCTTGCCCTTACATCTGACGCATATTCAGTTCCACAGTTATGGCAATGAAGGTGACTTTAAATTTTCATCGGGTGGTGCGGCTATTGCAGAAGCGATTAATAAAACGCCGAATATCACCGCTGATGTTGGGCAGATTTTATTTGGCCAGACTATTACAGCATCTGGTGATAATATGCGGCAGCATGCAAATCATGGCTTTGCCAGCCCCGATAAATGGGTGAGCATGGATATAGAGTGTGATGCAGGTTGTGGTGTGGTGCCGTTCAAATACCGAGATCAAAATTTTGTTAATGCTTTGCAATGGGCAATTGGTCTGGAAATATTCTTATTGGTAGATGATCCATGGCGTGTTTTCTTGACTACGGATCATCCGAATGGCGCACCGTTTACTACGTACCCGCATTTGATTCGTCTTTTGATGGATAAGAGTTTTCGTAATGATATGCTGGCAACGATTCATCCTGAAGCGCAAAAAATGACGACGCTGGGGTCAATTGATCGTGAATATAGCTTGCAGGAAATTGCTATTCTAACGCGTGCAGGTGCCGCTAAGCTAGTTGGACTGGAGGATCGTGGTAGTTTGGCTGAAGGTGCCTGGGCTGATATTACGGTGTACACAGAGAACGCAGATCGCGAAAAAATGTTTGAGAAACCGGATTATGTTTTCAAGGATGGAGAATTAGTCGTGGTTGACGGTAAAGTGGTACATACAAAATGGGGCACTACGCATATTGTGCGACCTGACTGGGATAGCTCTGTCGAGAAAGATTTACAAAAGTACTTTGATCGCTTTATGACTATGAAAGTAGGCAACTTCAAAATCAGTGATGATGAAATCACCGAAGATGGTCGTGGCAGTTTGACTACGCATAGTTTGAATGGTGTCACATGACAACCTTAGCTTTTGATACGCACGTTTATGATAAGTGCTTGTATGCAGTAGGTTTTTCTGCGGGGCAGGCTGAAGTTGTTGTGGCACTTCAGCAGGAGGTTGTTAATGCAACGCTTGATCAAAAGCGCAACACTGAGTTAGCAACCAAACACGATTTAACAGAAGCTGAGTTAAAGTTAGAGTTAAAAATCGCTAAAACAAATACTGTCATTGCGCAGACCAAAGCTGGGTTAATACGCTGGAAGACAGGCGTAGGTTTTTTTTGCAAACTACATTGATTAGCGGATTATTACTTAAGATGAGTTCTGGATTATGATTATTAATGGTGTCAGCATTGATGAAACCTTCGCGGAAGCGTTTCCAATGAAAGCAACCCGCGCAATTATTACCGCGCAAAATGAGAAGTGGGCAATGATCTCCGCACAAGCGATGACCGGTTTTGCAACCTCGGTGATTGCCTGTGGCTGTGAAGCAGGAATAGAGCGGATTTTGGATCCGTCAGAAACTCCCGATGGCCGCCCCGGAGTATCGGTATTGATTTTTGCCATGGGAGGTAAAGGTTTAGCTAAGCAATTGGAAACTCGTGCGGGGCAGTGTGTGCTAACATCTCCTACCTCGGCTTTATTTGCCGGAATCGATGAAGGCTTGCAAATTCCCTTAGGGAAGAACCTGCGTTATTTCGGCGATGGCTTTCAAATTGCGAAAAAAATAGCAGGCAAACGTTATTGGCGAGTGCCGGTGATGGATGGTGAATTTTTGACCGAAGCGACTACGGGTAGAGTCGATGCGGTTGGCGGTGGTAACTTTCTGGTGTTAGCAGAGTCTCAACCACAAGCTCTAGAAGCCTGTGAGGCAGCGATTGTTGAAATGAAAAAAGTGCCTAACGTGATTATGCCATTTCCTGGTGGTGTCGTACGTTCAGGTTCAAAAATCGGTTCAAAATATCCTGCGTTAGGTGCTTCAACCAATGATGCGTTTTGTCCTACCTTAAAGGGTGTGACAAAGACTGATCTTTCGCCGGAAATCGAGTCGGTGATGGAAATTGTTATAGATGGATTGACTAAAGAAGATATCGATAAAGCGATGCGCGTAGGAATTCAGGCGGTTTGTGAGCTAGGTGCAGAGAATGGTATTAAACGCATTAGCGCAGGTAATTATGGCGGAAAATTAGGGCCATTCCATTTTCATTTACAGGAGATTATGGCATGAGTGCTTTAACTTTTTCTGCGAAACATGAAACAGCGCAACGTGTTGATATGTCGCCTTTGGTATGTCAATTATTAAAAGATATGAGTCTAGCTGATATTGCGGCGATTGAGTTGCAAAATGGTAAACGAAAAATTCGTGTCGATGAATTATTTGATATCTCTGGTGAAGATAGCCAGGATATTATTATTAATAATAGTTATGCCAAACTGGATTTTATTGGTAAAGAATTAGCAAGCGGACGTATGACTGTACAGGGTGAAGCAGGAGCCTACTTTGGTATGGGCATGAAATCAGGTGAGCTACTTGCTGGCGGTAGTGTAGGATTATATGCGGCTTGTGAAATGAAAAATGGTCTTTTGACGATTAAAGGCGATGCGGGTGATTTTCTGGGCGCAGCATTACCTGGTAATAAACAAGGTATGAAAGGTGGTACGGTTTTAGTTAAGGGTAATGTAGGGCAACGGGCAGGCGACCATATGCGCCGAGGCGTAATGCTGATAGAAGGCAATGCCGGGGATTATTGTGGCTCGCGTATGATAGCAGGAACTATCGCTGTTATGGGTTCAACCGGACGCTTTTTAGGCTACGCCATGCAAAGAGGGACGATCCTGCTATGGAAACAGCCGCAGCTATCGGCGACCTTTAATGACTGTGGTTCACACACGCTGGCATTTTTACCGATATTATTTAAATCATTTACTAGCTTGGATTCTAAATTTGCTAAAGAATCAGCCACCTTTAATCGGGTGCGGCGCTTTGGTGGGGATATGGCTGAAAAGGGCAGGGCTGAAGTTCTGGTTAAGTTGCAAAACGAAGAGAAGAATGCAGCTTTTTCCGCGGCAAGCTTTTCATAGGGTGAGAAAATTACCTGAAAGAGCTAGGTTACATTTTTAAAATAACGATACTTTGCGCGGCTACGACTGCCGATTTCTAGCGGCTGAGTTTTTGCTGATGGCTGTGTTGCTGGAGCAGTAGCGTAGCCAGCTATGCGCCAGATGCAGCGTCTTGCTCTCGATAAAAATCATAGAGTGACAATCTCTTGGTTTATTTTTTAATTTTTTAGGTTCTAATATATTGACTACTGAAGTTAACAATTTGGTGCAAGCACGTATTCCAACTAACTATGGAGAGTTTGTACTGCATTATTTTAGTAATACCCTAGATAATAAAGAGCATATTGCTTTTGTGTTTGGTGATGTAGTTCAGAAGAGTAAGGCGCCGGTAAGAATACATTCGGAATGTTTTACTGGTGATGTTCTAGGTTCAAGACGCTGTGACTGCGGAGATCAGCTGGACAAAGCGCTACAGCTAATCAGCGAGCATGGTCATGGTGTGCTGATTTATTTGCGCCAGGAAGGTCGAGGTATTGGTTTGCTTAAGAAGTTACAAGCCTATAATTTACAAGATGAAGGCATGGATACTGTGGATGCAAATCTTCACCTTGGTCACTTGCCTGATGAGCGTGAATATACGATAGCGGCTTTGATTCTAGAAAACTTGCAAGTCACGTCTATTCAGCTGATCACCAATAATCCGAATAAGATAGAACAGTTGCAAAGCCTCGGGGTAAAAGTTGAAGGTCGTATTGCAATTGAAATCGAATCAAACTGCGATAATAGAGCCTATTTGCAGACCAAAGCGCATAAAATGGATCATTTGATAAACAAGGAAAACACATAGCCATCTATCTGGCTGAATTTAAGTTTTATTGCTAAATATTTCACCAAACACTATGGCAAGAGTATAATGCATGATTTTTACTGTCACCTAAGCTTGATAGTTGTTAGCAATAAAGGTAAACCCTTACGCAGTCTATGACGCAGAAATTATTTATTTTGACGGCAGGATGTCAAATGAACGAGTACGATTCGGATAAAATGGCCGACGTACTGAAAGCCTCGCATGCAATGGAAATAACAGAAAGTCCAGAAGAAGCGGATGTTTTACTGTTAAATACTTGTTCAATTCGTGAAAAATCACAGGAAAAAGTATTTTCTTTATTGGGTCGTTGGCGCAAGATTAAAGAAAAAAGGCCTGATATTATTATCGGAGTCGGCGGGTGTGTTGCTAGTCAGGAAGGCGAAGCAATTCAAAAGCGTGCACCTTTTGTCGATATCGTCTTCGGCCCGCAAACCTTACATCGCTTACCCGAGCTATTAAATAAATCCCGCAGTGGCGTTAAACGGGTAGTCGATATTTCTTTTCCCGAAATCGAGAAATTTGATGCTCTGCCTGAGCCACGAGCCGATGGCCCCAAAGCTTTTGTCTCTGTTATGGAAGGTTGTAGTAAATATTGTACTTTCTGTGTTGTTCCCTATACCCGTGGTGAAGAAATTAGTCGTCCTGTACAAAGCGTACTGGATGAAATTAATGTGTTGGCCGAGCAAGGTGTGCGAGAAGTGAATCTGCTAGGGCAAAACGTCAATGCCTATCGAGGTGAAATGGATGACGGCGAAATAGCCGATTTTTCCTTGTTACTCCATTTTGTAGCTGCTGTTGACGGCATTGATCGTATTCGTTTTACCACCTCACACCCCATTGAGTTCACAGACGAATTGGTGGAGGCTTTTGCTGAAATTCCTGAATTAGTAAACCACCTTCATTTACCTGTACAAAGTGGGAGTGATAGTATCTTGTCGATGATGAAGCGTGGGCATACACGCGCTGATTATTTGGCAACTATGGAAAAAGTTAAAGCAGTGCGGCCAGGTATCAGTTTATCTTCTGATTTCATTATCGGCTTTCCAGGAGAGACGGATGCTGATTTTGCCGATACGATGGACTTAATCGAGCAAGTCGGTTTCGATTTTTCGTATAGCTTTGTCTATAGCGCCCGACCAGGTACACCTGCTTCGGACTTGCCTGATGATACGAGTGAGGACACAAAAAAACAACGACTAAAAGTATTGCAAGCACGCTTGGATGAGATGACTATGGCTATATCTGCAAGTATGGTTGATACAGTGCAGTCAGTCTTAGTTGAAGGTGTTTCTAAGAAAAATCTGCTGCAGGTGGCAGGGCGGACAGAAAACAATAGAGTGGTGAACTTTATTGGCCATCCACGTCTGGCGGGGCAGTTTGTCGATGTGTTGATTACTGAAGCGCTGCCCAATTCTTTGCGCGGTAGAATAGTCGAATCCTCTCTTGAAAAAATAGTACAGCAGGCATAGTGGGTGAGTAGAGAAACTTTAGAATTAACTCTGGAACCAGTTGATAATCAGCGTTTAGCAAATCTGTGTGGGCAGTTTAATGCACACTTACAACAAATAGAGCGTCGCTTAAATGTAGACATTGCTAATCGTGGTAATCAATTCACAATAACCGGGCTTGTAAAGGCCGTTAAAGCAACTGAAGTAATATTGCAGATGCTGTTTAGTGATGCAGCCAATGAAGAGATTACACCCGAACAAATTCACTTGTCCATGCAACAGGCTAATATTGAAGATATAGTACAGGAATCTCCTCAGGATGATGAGCTAGCCGAAGTCTTAATTAAAACCAAGCGTGGTGTTTTAAAAGGACGCGGGGCTAATCAAAGAGAGTATCTGAAAAAAATAATGCTTCATGATATTAATTTTGGCGTCGGTCCTGCCGGAACAGGGAAAACTTATCTAGCAGTAGCCTGCGCAGTTGAAGCTTTACAATCAGAGCAAGTGCGCCGTATCGTGCTCGTCAGGCCTGCAGTGGAGGCCGGTGAGAAGTTAGGTTTTTTACCGGGTGATATGGCGCAAAAGGTAGATCCTTATTTAAGGCCTCTGTTTGACGCCTTATATGAAATGTTAGGTTTCGAGCGAGTAGAAAAGCTGATTGAACGTAAAGTAATTGAAGTCGCACCGCTGGCATTTATGCGTGGACGCACCTTAAATGATTCGTTTATTATTCTGGATGAAGCGCAGAATACGACTAACGAGCAGATCAAAATGTTTTTAACACGTGTAGGGTTTGGTTCAACTACAGTGATTACTGGGGATATTACCCAGATTGATTTGCCTAACGATAAAATGTCCGGGCTTAAGCATGTCTTACAGGTGCTTAAAGGTGTCGAAGGTATTAGCTTTACTTTTTTTAATGCCAAAGATGTTGTGCGCCACCCCTTGGTGCAGCGCATAGTAGTCGCCTATGAAAATTATGAGCGCAAGCAAGGCTGATGTTAATTCGTGATTTGGAAGTTCAGCGCATTATTGATTCTCAGTTTTTGCCAGCAGATGAAGAGTTGCAACTTTGGTTAGAAGCGGCATTGATAGATTATTCCTATGATGCTGAAGTGCTTATCCGTATCGTTGATAGCCAGGAAATAACCAGCCTGAATAAACAATATCGACATAAAACTGGTTCTACAAATATTCTAAGTTTTCCACTTGAAATGATTGAGGGTGTGCCGGGGCTTTATTTATTAGGCGACCTGGTTATTTGTGCTGAAGTATTGGAGCGTGAAGCAAGGGAACAAAAAAAGACCTTAAACGAGCATTGGGCACATATTGTTATTCATGGTATTTTACATCTCATCGGTTTTGATCATATTAATGAAAAAGATGCCACCGAGATGGAGGCAAAAGAAATTAATGTTTTACATCAACTACAAATTGATAACCCCTATCAGGAGAAAGAAGTAAATGGCTGACGAGGTCGCGGGCAGCAATAAATCTTCGCAAAAAAGCTGGATGGAACGTATTGGGCAAATCATGGGGGGAGAACCTCAAGATAGAGAGGATTTGCTAGAGATTTTACGAGAAGCTGAAGAAAAACACCTGCTCGATAAATACGCACTGAAGATGCTGGAAGGTGTATTACAAGTCTCTGAGCAACGCGCACGAGATGTTATGGTGCCCCGCAAGAAAATGATTGTATTAAAAAAGGATGCGTCATTAGAAGACGTTTACCCGGTGGTTATTGAATATGGCCATTCCCGGTTTCCGGTTATTAGTGAAGATAAAAGTGAAGTAGTCGGAATTTTATTAGCTAAAGATTTGCTGGTACATGCCTTAGATAGAAAAAACATGAAGGTAGAAGCATTGATGCGTACAGCAACCGTTGTGCCGGAAAGTAAACGGTTAAATGTGCTTTTAAAGGAATTCCGGGCGACACGTAGTCATATGGCTATTGTTGTCGATGAGTATGGTGCAGTGGCAGGAGTGGTGACTATTGAAGATGTGTTAGAGCAAATTGTCGGTGAGATTGAAGACGAGCATGACTATGCCGAAGAAGAATACATTACAAAAAAGGGTGATAAAGAGTACGTTATACAAGCCTTAACACCGTTAGAAGACTTTAATGAATACTTCTCGGTAGACTTTGATACTGAAGAATTTGATACTGTCGGTGGTTTTATCGTTGGGCGTTTGGAGCACATGCCTAAAAAAGGTGAAAAAGTAAAACAGGGTAGATTTCGTTTTGAGGTGTTAAGAGCTGATGGCCGACGGGTGCATTTGCTGAAATTAAAGATAAAAGATAATTAACTACTCAACGAAGCTGAATAATTCAATGAAATTATAAAGCAAGTTGAGGTAACTTTCCCTTACGGGGAGTCGCTATTTTTGCGAAAGCTTGTTTTGGGCATCCCAGCCCAAGCAAGCGGCAAAAACTTAACA
>DUBW01000016.1:7159-8475 GCA_012960135.1 Methyloprofundus sp. | reverse complement strand
TCCGACAAAACAACGGCCCTACGCCTTCTGGGGACTACCAGCCCTCGCGTTCGCTCTCCATAGCTGGCAGCGAAAGACCCGCGTCATTGTCTGAGGTGCACTTAGGTAACTCGCAATAAATAGCTCGCCATTTTAATGTAAAACATTAGACGTATTTCACAATCAATTATAACCTATAGGATTTATAGCCCACTTACCTAAAAGGCACTATGGTAACACTGCTCAGAGCAGCATATCAAAAGACGTAGCCACAAAATTAACAGGCGTAAAGAGAAAAGCTTTTCAGGCACAAGTAGCTATTGATTATTTGAATAAAGGGGTAGGCGGTTAGCGCCACCATTAACTACATATTGTGTTTTTTCCACTGATAACCATCAGTTATATTTGCATCAGTGACTGGTTTAGTTGCAACAGCCTTTTCAAGCAAGTCGGCGGAAGACCAAGTCACGGCTATTCGAGGAACGACGATTGAATCTAAATGTGAATTCCTCTAACTAAGACTGAAGATGCTCTGGGGTGACAGAGTCTTGGTGTGTTCCCAAAATCCACCGCTTGAGCAAACTCGCAATACAATGCATACCTGTCATAACAACATGAGCCGGATCACCTGAGTCAGACAAAACAGTCTGCTGATGTATATAGCCTTGCTTTGAAAGGTTATTGTAACCACTCCACGCATCAGTGGATACAACTGCATCTTCTGCTACTACATCACACAAAAGGTATTAAGCCAGAGCCTGAAGCATTAGGAATATAGCGTATTCGTATACCTCCAAGCCTTTAGTTTCAATCATCTCTACAGCTATCACTACAATGTTCTTGCTAATTCCACGTCTTCGTTTGCCGCCATACTTGATACCTCCAGCAAAAGGCTCAGCAATTTCTACATTAACCCTCTACCCCTTGGTTTCCGGTTTAAATCCTGGTTAGATTACTTTCACGGAGTAGCAACCAAGTATTTACCTAACTATTTAGGTTGATGCAGAGTGATGGATCAGAATCATAATTTAACTCCTGAGTAATTACTGTATTATGCTCTCGGGGATTTTCAACACTTAACGCTGACATAGCCTTCTAATATAGATAAGCCGATCATCATCTGAAAAAACATATCTTCACGACGATTGCTGCGCTGGGTAATATCAGCAAAGACACAGCGAGCTAACCTAGGCATGAGGTGCAGTGTACTAATTAACAATCAAAGGGTAGCATCCCGTTTATCCCTTGGTTTGCGACCTCCGCTGCCAGCCATGGAGAGCGAACGCGAGGGCTGGTAGTCCCCAGAAGGCGTAGGGCCGTTGTTTTGTCGGAATCGG
>DUBW01000016.1:4316-7149 GCA_012960135.1 Methyloprofundus sp. | reverse complement strand
AAAATAGCGACTCCCCGTTTTTTTTCAGGAAAAAGATTAACAAAGACAGAAGGAACTGCTACGCGAAGCAGTTAAGTAGTCAGATGGAAGAATTATGGAAAATACTGTCGAGGGGTTATATTCTAGACATGTTTTCTAATTTACACTTTGTTATGCGATACTGAAGATTCTGGATTACTTCGCTTACTTGATATACTTCGTGGCCGTGCGAAGTATAATTACAAATAACTTTATTTAAAGGTAAAAGAAATGCAAACTGCATACATTGTAAAATCATATTCACCAATTTTATTGGCTGTTTCACTAGGCTTTTCTTCGCCTGTTTTCGCAGAGGGTTTAAATCTTGATTCGCTAAGTGATGGCCTGACAAGCGTACAAGAAGGTCAACAAACGGTAGAGACAGGCAAACAACTCTCTACATTGGGAGAAACTGCCGCAGTGAAACCGTCTGAAGCGGGCTTAACAGAAACATTAGTCAGTAAATTAGGGATTTCATCAGCTCAGGCAGAAGGCGGGGCTGGGGCAATTTTTAAAGCAGCGCAAGGGCAGTTGGATGCAGCACAATTTGCACAGATAGGTGCCGCTGTTCCTGAAATGGATAGTTTGTTAAGTGCTGCGCCTAAGTCATCTAGTTCTACTTCTAGCCTGATTAGTGGTGCATCGTCAATGTTAGGTGATAGCGCTAGTAGCTATGGAAATCTTGCAGCTTTGGCATCTTCGTTTAGTGATTTGAATCTGTCCCCTGATATGGTCGATGCATTTGTACCCGTAGTCGTCGACTATGTTAAACGACGCGGTGGTGCGATGACAGGAGATATATTGCAATCAGCTTTATATGGAAATTAAAAAAACAAGGAGTCGGAGTTTAATGCCGCTATCAGTGGCGAATTAAGTTGTTGAGTCGTAAAGATTAAGGGCGTGTTGTGGCCATGTTTCCTGAGAAAAGGATCGCTTTAAAAACAATGGCTTGGACATTTGTATATTAAATTTATGATGTGATTTTTAATAAACGTTCTTCGCAATCTACTGATTATTACGATAGTGCCATTTTTCAATCCAGTGTTAAGTCTATAACTGGTTGATTTATTAAAGGTTAAAATGACTGGTGGCGGCATTAGGGTCGGAGTTGTTGATTTATAAAATGATTCGAGTAATTAACGGTTGCGAATTGACTGTCTAGCTTTTCAAGGTATTTCAATCATGGGTGTCTTTTCTTTTCTTTTCAACAGCTCCGGCCCCTTGGTACGTGCCCAAACTGCGGCGGCAAAATGAATGTCATCGCTTTCGTGACTGAAAGGAAACCAACCGGGAAAATACTAAGGCATATCGGAGCGCTGGATCATGCACCGGCGATTTCTCCGGCGTAACCCGCCTATATTCTGTGCGGAGATATATCAAACTCCGTATTGGGATGCTAATGCAGTTAACCCAACAGTGGACGATGAGTTCGATCGGGCGGTAAGACGGGTAGTCTTATAAACAGGCTGAATCTACAAGTTCTTCCGGAACATGCAACAAGTTTCACTGTGCATCAACACTAATAAAGTGAAAAATTCAGAGTGATTCATCATCTTTTTCTCAAAAGTGTGGAATGGGTGGATTTAATCTCATCTCATCTTACTGACAGACAGTTGATAGACTGTTTGTTGCCGAAAATTAAATAATATCTTGACTTTGTGGCTTGGAGTTCCTATTCTTTAGTAATGTTAATCCTGCGGAGAATGAAGGCTATGAAAACTGTTTTAATTTGTGTGGTTCTATTTACATCATTGCTAATGACTGGTTGTGCTGATGATGTTTGGTGTGGAGATAACGGTTGTGGTGCTGACAAGGATGCTAATATCAATCGAACAACTTGAGCTTCTTAAGATGTAAATATTAGTTGTTAGATTTTTGGCAGAGCTAATCTTTTCATGGTATGTAATGGTCAAGTAAAACAGGACACATTCTTAGACTCTTTTTCTATGAAATTCACGCTCAACTCTAAAGGTGATTGATAGTCCAATTTAGAGTGCGTTCGCTTACCATTATAAAAAGCTAGGTAATCAATCATACTCAGCTTTGCTGCTGCTTTTGTTCTGAATTTTTCGTAGTTCAGTTGTTCATTTTTTAGACCCCGAAAAACCGTTCTGTTGGCGCACACTCCCAACAATTCCCTTTTCGGCTCATGCTTTGCTGCATTTTCATGATACCCAGATGATTGCGGTATTCTTTACTCGCATATTGGCTATCACGATCCAAATGATGTGGCAGTCCAGGTTTGAGGTTTCTGCGCCAAAAAGCTATCTGCAAAGTATCTAAGTATCGCGAGGTACGCATATGATCATTAATCGCCCCACCCACCACTTGGCGTGAAAAAAAGTCGATAACGACAGCGACATAAAACCAGCCTTTAAGTATCCCAACGTAGGTAATATCGGTAGTCTACACTTTATTTGACGCTTTACCTGTCAACTGACGGTCAAGTTTGTTTGGCAAGGTCGCATCATTGGGATCGCTGTCAGTCGTCACTTTATATTTCTTGGGGTGACGTACCTTTAATCCAAGCTCTGCCATCAATTGCGTTACTTGATAACAGCTTGCCTTAATGCCTATTTTGCTGAGTGCATCTGCCATGCGCCGACTTCCATACACTTGTTTATTTTCATAAAAAATCTGCTCAACTTTATCTTTAAGTTTAGTTTCTTCTTTGGTTTTATTCTGCCTGTCAGGATTATTTGTCCAAGCATCATAAGCACGGGTACTGACTCTCATAACGCAACATAGTACGGTCACAGGGTATGCCTTCTGTTGCTCACGAATAAATGCGACTTTTATTCGGCTTCTTGCACAA
>DUBW01000016.1:0-4255 GCA_012960135.1 Methyloprofundus sp. | reverse complement strand
TTTGCGTAAGTGCGTTAATTCATCATGCGCACTTAGATTTAATGCAAAATAATTTTTAATTGTTTTCTCTTCAGGGCCTTTCTCAGCCTTAACAGCGACTAATAGTGCTTCCAATGAAACCCCTAAATGATCTGCGGCTCGTTGTCGCGTATATCCATTTTTAAGCATTAATTTTACATAAAACTAGTCTTTTGCCCTAAAGTACTCAACAACTTGCAAACACGAAAAAAATACGTATATAAACCATAAATTTATTATAAAAAACATTCGAGAACTTGCTATTGACATCCGCAGTTAACTGTTTTAATTAAACTAATTTGAATTGCATTTATTTCATACAATTTAACACTATTCTACTAAAGATAGCTTCTAGATCCATTTTTCCATGTTTAATCCACAGACTTATCCACAGCGTTTGTGGGCAACTTTTTTTCTTTAATTAAGTTAGGTATTTAGGATTATATACTAGATAAAATATTGTAAAATAGCTTTATCTAAAAGGATATTTTTAAGGCCTGAAAAAATATTTTTGGCCTATACATTTTGCACTCCGCATTTTAAAAAAATTTAACATCATTCCACAAACAGTTTATTTATTATTTAAAAAAACTTTCTTCTTTAGATGAAATTTCCAAGTAAGTTAGTTTTGAGAACAAAAAACTATCAATGTTATAATGAACAACTTAATTCCCAACCCTACCCTATGCTTATGACTACCGCTAATAAGGACAAACTTTCCAGTGCCCGTTTTTCAGAAGCAACCGATGCTTTTGTCGAGGTATTTACCGCCTCGGTTGATTTTGATCAGCGCATGGCACAACAAGATATAGATGGCTCAATAGCGCATGCAACTATGCTGTGCAAAATCGGTATATTATCTGCACAGGAACGCGATAGTATTTTTCAGGGTTTGCAACAAATTAGCGAAGAAATAGCAAACGGTGATTTTCAGTGGTCGGTTAAGCAAGAAGATGTGCACATGAATATCGAAGCACGCTTAACTGATTTAATCGGCATGGCTGGCAAAAAGCTGCATACCGGGCGTTCACGCAATGACCAGGTAGCAACTGATATACGTTTATATATGCGTAGCGAGATTCATGCGATTATCAAGGTGATTGCCCGCTTACAACTCGCCCTACTGGATATGGCAGAGCAAGAAGCTGGGACTATTATGCCAGGCTTCACCCATTTACAAGTGGCCCAACCAATAACCTTTGGCCATCACTTAATGGCCTGGTTTGAAATGCTGGTCCGCGATAAAGAACGCCTGCAAGACTGCCTGAAGCGCGTTAATATCATGCCTCTAGGTGCGGCCGCTTTAGCTGGAACTAGCTACCCGATTGATCGCGAAATGACAGCTGAATTACTAGGTTTCTCCCGTCCTTCTGCCAACTCTCTGGATTCGGTCAGCGATCGCGACTTTGCCATAGAATTTACCGCATCTGCCAGCATCATCATGATGCACTTATCACGCTTTTCTGAAGAACTGGTGTTGTGGGCCAGTGCGCAGTTTGATTTTATTGAATTACCCGACGCCTTTTGCACCGGTTCTTCCATTATGCCGCAAAAGAAAAACCCTGATGTACCCGAATTGGTGCGTGGCAAATCCGGTCGTGTCACCGGCCATCTAGTTTCGTTATTAATGCTGATGAAGAGCCAGCCTCTTGCCTATAATAAAGATAATCAGGAAGATAAAGAGCCTTTATTTGATACCGCCGATACACTAAATAATTGCCTACGCGCCTTTGCCGATATGGTTCCGCATATTACCGCGAAGCGCGACAATATGTTCAACGCCGCAAAAAAAGGCTTTGCCACTGCAACGGATCTGGCCGATTATCTGGTTCGCAAAGGCATGGCTTTTCGAGATGCCCATGAAGTCGTCGGCTTGGCTGTGCGCCTGGGTCTGGAGTCAGAGCGTGACCTATCGGAACTCTCTTTAGCTGAATTACAGGGGTTTTCAGAGATGATTACAGCAGATGTGTTTGATGTTCTATCCTTGCAAGGATCAGTCGCCTCACGCCAACATATAGGTGGCACAGCACCGAATACAGTTCGCGCCGCTATTCAATCCGCAAGATTAGCCTTGTAAGATATATCTGAGTAGAAATACCCTATGCACCTATTTTTTAGCTCGAGTAAAAAAGCGTTAGCTTGTTTCTAGTGACAACAACTATCGATTTATTACGCCATGGAGAAGTTGAGGGTGGTGCTTGCTATCGTGGAATTAGCGACGACCCTCTCAGTGCTACTGGCTGGAAACAGATGCAACATAAACTTCCGGCCGATTCACCATGGGACCTTATTATCAGTTCACCGCTAAGCCGTTGCCATGCATTTTCCAAATCTCTATCTCAGCAACGACAGCTACCATTACAAGTTAATTCCGCTTTTCAAGAAATTGATTTTGGTGACTGGGAAGGAAAAACAGCCGCTCAGATTGACCCGCAATTACTGGCTCAGTTTTACCTTGATCCAGTAAGCTTTCCTCCGCCGAATGGTGAACACTTCACTCATTTCCAAGAGCGAACTATAAAAGCCTGGCAATCATTGTATGCGAGTCACCCCGGTAAACACCTGCTACTAATCACCCACGCGGGCGTGATACGAAATATACTGACACATATATTAGCTCTTGATACCCAACACAGTTTTAGAATAAAGATAGGCCATGCATGTTTATCGCAAATTCAATGCTTTCAGGAGCCTGAAAAAGAAGATTTCCTACAATTAATCAAGCACGGATAATACCTGCCCCAGCAATATTTATACTTCACGCGATCTTGGATCGCGAAGTATAATACAACATAGCCCTGCTTAATTGTGATTGTTGATAGATTAACTTCAAGCGAATTTTGATCGACAACCAAACAAGCAAACAGAAATCATCACCAATACGCTCATACAGCAATCCAACCTTAACTTACTAAGAAATGATGAAAGGAATAATATTAGCTGGAGGCTCCGGCACACGCCTATACCCTATTACCAAAGGAATATCAAAACAGACCCTTCCTGTTTATGATAAACCGATGATTTACTACCCACTATCGGTATTAATGATGGCGGGAATTACTGAAATATTGGTAATCACTACACCCGATGATCAAACCAGCTTTAAACGATTACTGGGCGATGGTTCAGAAATCGGCTTACAGATTGAATATATAGTACAGCCCTCTCCTGATGGATTGGCACAGGCCTTTATCCTGGGAAAAGACTTTATTGGTGATGACGACGTATGTCTTGTGTTAGGAGATAATATTTTCTACGGCCACGACCTGAAAAAAACGCTGGCAGCCGGCGTCGCTATTGCCAAACAGGATAATAAAGCAACTGTATTCGGCTATCGCGTTGCCGATCCCGAACGCTATGGTGTTGCTGAATTTGACCAACATGGAAATGCTATCAGCCTGGAAGAAAAACCCAGTCACCCCAAAAGTAATTATGCCATCACAGGCCTGTATTTTTACCCAAATGATGTGGTAAAAAAAGCTGCTACAGTGACTCCTTCCGCGCGCGGAGAGTTAGAGATTACCACGGTAAATCAACTATATCTGAATGAAAAGCGACTAAAAGTACAGTTACTCGGGCGAGGTTATGCCTGGTTAGATACCGGAACCCATGAAAGCCTGTTAGAAGCCTCGCAATTTATAGAAACCATTGAAAAACGACAAGGGTTAAAAGTTGCCTGTATCGAAGAAATTGCCTTCGAACAAAGTTATATCACTAAAGAAAAATTAATTGAACTGGCAAAACCCCTGGCAAAGAACAGCTATGGTCAATATTTGCTAAAAAGAGCAGAAGAAGGCAAAAACATATAGGCTTTACGCAGGCGTAACAATTCCCAAAATCATCCGCATTAACTTAAAGTTCAAAGCGATAAAATAAGGCTATTTTACAAATACCCCCACTGAACTTATTTCACTAGATTATTCAGAGGGAACCAGCACTTTTTGGTTCCTTCCCCGCCTGAGCCTTCCATTTTCTGAGGGTTTACTAAAAAATATTAGCCGCCCCACGCCCCTATCAAGGCTTGTATTGCTACAAAACATTAATTGAATTAGTGCTTGAACGAAAAAGCCGTTTTTTTTAAAAAAACCACACCCAATCGAGTGAAATAATTTTCAAATTGGCTCAGTTGGGATTAAAATTCACCTACTTGTTACGAGTTTTTTCGGTGCAGTACTATTTGACCACTTTTTAAACGTACCCACCCCTAAATGAGTTCACTTCTTTAAAAAAATTTAGG
>DUBW01000015.1:1156-6383 GCA_012960135.1 Methyloprofundus sp. | reverse complement strand
CGCCCTTGATTGATTTAACCAAGGCTGAAATTATAGCGCGGGGCACCGCACTGGGTGTGGATTATCAGCAAACTGTGTCCTGTTATAGTGCAGACTCGTTGGGTTATGCCTGTGGTGTGTGTGATGCTTGCCGGTTGAGGGTTGCAGGGTTTGCAGAGGCGAAGGTGAAAGACCCTACTTTTTATCAGTCGTGTTGACCTCATCCAGAGTGGATTAAAATATGGGGTTCCATTGGGGCTAACTATCAATATGTCCTAAACTTGATTTTGTATGAATTTTAAATTGAGCTAAACCACAATTTATTGCAGAAAGTGTTGATAATGTATCGAAGTGCTTTGTCAGTGTTTCGTTTTGTTGAGTGCTAAAAGTATAAAATATTGGATTAGCAAAGAGGTTTAGCTTAAATGAAGCTGCTCCGGATATACGAAGGTTCGTAGCAGTGGGTTATGGTTGTTAGAGATGAAAATAAACCTGAAAAATAAGTGATACTAAGTTAGTCCAAGGTTAGCAGGCTAAGTCGTTGTTTATTCATTGGTCTAGGTGATATAGAATTATTTTCTGCTGTGTTGGCAGCCGTGCTGTAATATGTATTTGTTAAGTAAATGACAAATTTATTTGCTTAACAGTAGAATCCTGATATTATCTCATGCTTGAGTTTGTGAGCTCAGGCCAAGCTGCATGTTTTTGCATAAAGCAGAAGGTTTTTGGGTATTGTGCTTGTGAAGGCATCGACTCAAGCCAGAAGAGTATGGGTTGATGTTGTTAACCGGCTTCTGGATTGTTTTTATTTGTTCATTCCCGGTGAGAATTACGGCGTAATAACAATAAGAATTAAGCTTACATAGTAAATAAAGCTTGCAAATAATCAGAATTCTATTATAATAGGAAATCTTTGCAGGGTCGTTAGCTCAGTTGGTAGAGCACCGCACTTTTAATGCGATGGTCGACGGTTCGAATCCGTCACGACCCACCATAAAGATCCCTTGTTTATCAAGGCATTCAAAGAAACTTGCCGGTCGATTTGAAACAGTAAAACGTAGTTAGTCGCAAATTTAGTCGCAATTAAAACTAAGTTAGTCGCAAAACTACCTGTTTTGAAGAGGTTGGACAATGTATATCAGAGTATTCAAAAATGGTACTTTTCGAGCTGATGTTAGGCTGAAAGGGATTACCAAAGTAAAAACATTCCAAACAAAAAAACTTGCAGAATCTTGGGCTATTTCGCTTGAGAAAAATATTAAATTAATACCCACTCTTTCACATGATGCAATTATTGCATTATCCCCTGATAAGATTGATTTTATGGGTGGTACTGAATTATTCAGTAGCCTAGGCTTTGACGTGTTCGCTATTCAGAACAAAGAACGACTAAAGCAAATCAATGAACTATCCAAAAAAGAATTGCTACAGCTCACAGCGCATCAAATTGAATCAATGGGTGGTGCTGAGTTATTCGCTCTGGCAGGGAAAAGAATTAGATATAAAACATTGCGTTCTGTATGTGGTGAATATTTAGAACACTGGAGTGGCAAAGATTACGACAACCAAATGTATCGAGTAAATTATTGGTGCAGTTTGTTTGGAAATAAAATAATCACAGACATTGATATTTTTGATATTCGAGATCAGGTTGACTTGATGATTGAAGAAGGGCAGCGACCAACAACCATTATTAGAAAAAAAGCCGTGCTTAGTAGTATTTTTAAATATGCACTGTCACGCGGTTATATTGATAAAAATGTTGTGGTAGATGTGAAAATTTCTAACGATGCAAAACAAAGAAACCGAGTTTTAACAGATAATGAAAGGGCGGCTTTATTAGATTCTTGCCGGCAGTCACATTGGGACAAACTTTATTTGTTGGTGCTAATGGCTTTAGTTAGTGGAGCGAGGCGAAGTGAATTGTTAGGTTTACGCTGGAATGATATTGATTTCAAAAGTAACGTGGCTTTACTCTCTGATACCAAGAACGGAACAAGCAGAACCTTATTATTCCCCTCGATAGCAATGGCTGAATTAAAACGCTTTCAACAGACAGGCAATGGCTTGCTATTCGAATCAGAAAAGAACCCAGCCCTCCCTAAAGACATTCGGAAAGCATGGGCTAAGGCTTTAAAGATTGCTGGCATTTCAGATAAAGATATTCTTAATGCTGATAATAGTGTAAAGATTGAGAAGTACACCTTTCACTGTTTGAGGCATGGGTTCTGCACTGCCCTATCTGATGCAGGAAAAGAATTAAGTCAAATTGCAGAAATGGCAGGTCATAAGTCTATTCAAACAACAATGCGATATGTTCACCAAGGCAACGATCAGAAACAGAAGATCGTCGATGAGTTAGCGGCAAGTTACGGCTTATAATCGAGTTTAAATCAGTCTAGGTTCACTACCGAAAAGTCGACGCATTACCGGCCTGACTGATTTTCTTATCAGTAATGATTGCACTTTAATGGAGTCTTTATGGAGTCTTTGTACTCATGCTTGAAAAGAAACCAAGACATTGGCGAACTTGTAGAAATAATTGAAAATAACAATGCGAGATGGATTGACGATTTTGGAAGAAATATCTCGCTTATTGATGTAGAAACAAGGAAGGCTGTACTGTCCGAACTTAAACACCACTATCAGATGAGGTTTAATAGTCCTCCAGGTGATGCTGATGCAGCAGAATATGAACATTTACATTTTGATGATCCAGATTGTGGGTTAAAACATAGAGTATTTATTCCCAAAACCAAAGTGGTACCAATGGTTTTGCCTGAATCAAAGGATGACTTGTACATAGTAATGATTGATTGTATAAAAAAATATGAGCAGAAAAACTTGATTACGCCGGATGCAAATACTTTATGGGAAGAGATGAAAAACTGTGATCTTAGTGGTTGGAACGTATATTTTGAGCGTAATGAAATTAAATTGGACGAAGGTAAAACTATTAGTAAAAAATCTTTTAAACAGAGAATGAATAGATACTACCCTCATTAAAAGACTATCGATAATTAAATAGGACTATCGCGCCCGTTCACCACATCTTCCGAATCAACCTGATTTAATACAGCCTTCACTAATAACCAAAACGAGGTTGTCCCCCATGCTAGTTACTCTATCTGAATTAACTCCATACAAAAAAATCCCCCAAAAATATCCAGAATTATTCCCTGAGAATAAATGGAAATGGAAAGTTGCACAACGCCACCATAATGGTTTAGCAAAAGCGTTCCGAAAAATAGGAAAAGACTTGTATGTCAATGAAATTGTTCTTGCTGAGTGTATTAACTCTCTACTAGCAGATTAGAACACATCATACGGATTGCGATGCAAAGCCCCAAATGATAGAGGGTTGTATTGCTTAGTTAAGAAAACAGTCGCAATTTATAACAAATCGACCGGCAAATTGAGGAAGAAACTGCGACCTTCTAACTTTGAAAGGATGAAAGATGAACAACTCTATTTTATCAGAATTTTCATCAGTGTTTCCATATTCGCGCCTACTCAGGAACTAATCGAGCTATGGGAACATACGTAAGATCAACCAAAGACTTTCCAGTGACTATCGCATTTTGAACGGCTCGAAAGGTATATGAGCTGAAGAATTTAGAGGATTTATGAATACAGGAAACGAAAAAGCCGCTACCCTGGACGGGGGAGGCATGAATTGGCAGGCATCACCAATTATGAGTCAGGCGTCATTGTTGCCTAATGCGGCATTTGAAGAAATCGATCTTCGCGCATTCTTAGCCCAGGTTAAAAAGGGTAGTTCGCGGGTCACTGAGTATAGAGAGTTATTCAGTACGTTAAGTGGGCTGGCCAAGGGGTGTGACGAGTACGAAAAGGAGGTGGAAAAAGTTGAAGCCTTCAAAAAAAGCTTACCAGGTTTCACGGTGGCTGGCACATTCAAAGGCAGAAGAGCTAACGCAACCTTTGTAAAGTCATCAGGTATTTTCCTAATTGATATAGATAAAATACCCGATCCTGAAGCTGTGAAAGAGCAGCTTAAGACAATACCTAGTTTGGCTTTTGTCTTTATAAGCCCCAGTGAAAATGGCGTAAAGGCGGGCTTTAGAGTCCATCCATTTAAGAATGACTCTGAATTTAAAGTTATTTTTAAACAAGTACAGCCATGGTTTGCTGACACTTACGGTCTTGAGATTGATAAGACATGTAAAGACGTGTCACGGCTATGCTTTATCTCACATGATCCTAATATTTACATCAATGAGACACCTGAGATCCTAGAATTTAAGCAGGGGGATATAGAACTGATTGATTACAGCCCAAGCGCCACCCCCTCAGAGTATCCAGACGCGTATGTAATAAAGTCGATAGATAGTGAACTGGAGGCGCTGAGCAATGCGAGCGAGGGCGAGCGTAACCATCAACTTAACAAGTCCGCTTTCAGCTTGTTTGGCCTGCTGTACCTCTCTGGAAGGGATGATCTAGAAGCTGATGTAAGAGCACGATTGCACGCCACTTGTGAGGGCATTGGCTTGGACTCTGACGAGATCGAAAAGACATTAGATAGTGCGTATAACGCCCGAGCAGAGACAACACGAAAACCACCCTCCGCATTGCATGGCGAGCCAGACTGGCCTCACGTTATCGAGCTAAAAAATGGCGGTTGTAAGGTTTTGCCTACGCGGGAGAACTTAGAGGCGTTGATCAGGTTTTATGACATTGAGGCCAGGTATGACGTGATTAAGCTACGCCCTAACATCACAAACGTTAAATCATTACAGGGTGAAGAGGAAAACAGTTTAATCGCGTTTCTAAAAAGTAAATGCGGGTTGCACGGTCTCAGTAAAACCGTTGTTGACGACCAACTGACAGCAATTACACAACAGCACCCATATAATCCTGTCGTCACTTGGCTGCAAAATATCGAGCGGACAAAGACTCGCAACCCCATTGACGAACTTATAGAGCTTTTACCCGTGAAGAACAAAGCCTGGGCAAAGGTGGCATTTTATCGCTGGTTTATCCAATGTGTGGCTGCTGCGGATCGAGCGGTTCAAACCCCAAACAAAGATGCGCTGCCTAAGTTTGAATCGGTACTCACATTCTATGGTGGACAGGGATTAAAGAAAACAGCATTCATCAGGTCACTACTACCAATAGAAATAAAGTCTTATGTGAAGGACGGAATCTCACTGGATTTGAAAGATAAAGACTCTAAAACCGAAGCACTAACCGCATGGATAACCGAGCTGGGGGAGCTGGACGCTACATT
>DUBW01000015.1:334-1063 GCA_012960135.1 Methyloprofundus sp. | reverse complement strand
GGCTGCCATCCTCCCTCGACAAACCTCATTTTTTGGCTCTGTTAATGAAGAGAGGTTTTTGCGGGATGAGACAGGCAATAGGCGGTATCTACCGGTAACTGTTACGGATGAGCTCAATATACCTAATGGGTTTGATTATATTGATATGTGGGCGTTCATTTGGCAGGAATACCTACAGGGAAAACAATGGTGGCTAACCAAAGAGGAGGAAGTCCTGCAAAAAACAGCATTGAAAGCACATGAGGATAATTCGTTAGAGAATATGATTTTAGATGTATATGATTTTGAAAAACCTCGAGAGCATAAGCTGTCGGGGTCTAGGATTATAGGTGATTTACATCTTACGCCCAATCGAGCGATGAGTACTCAAATAGGCAACACACTAAAGAAAATGGGAATCGAAAGACAAAACAGGTGTTATTCAATGCCATCCTATCGAATACTTGAGTTCGAAGACAACATTTAGGTTTACAACCTCGAAGGTTGCAGGAGGTTGTAGGGTAGGTTGTAGCCCTTACGCACCAGGGGCTGCAACAACCTATACAACCTATATACAATTATAATATATATATTATATATAGCCCTAGGGGGAGGTGGCTGGTGTGTGTGTCAGGAGTTTGTTGTTTTACCTAGGTTGTTGTAAAACCTCTGTATCCATTGGTACATATGGCCTACAACCTGTTTGCAACCTTGTTACAACCTCGGAGGTTGTTCACTAATTGCCAATAA
>DUBW01000015.1:0-303 GCA_012960135.1 Methyloprofundus sp. | reverse complement strand
CGTCAAATACCCATTGGTTGAATACGCGTTCCATTTGAGCATAATCCGAGATTCCAATGCAGGCTTCTATCGGTAGGTGACTAAATCGAGTGCTAATGACTGCGGAGATATCTGCCCATGCTTCGTCAACCTCGTCAGCGGGGATGAGCTTACTTCTACGGGCTTCTTCTTCTATGGCGGCCAGATTCGCTTGGTGGTGAAGCAGTCGTGCGCGTTCTGCATTTACGGTTGATTTGTCTTTGATCCGGCTACGCAACCAGTGAAGATATGCCTCTCTAGCGCTATCGAGGCTGGCGCCTTTTG
>DUBW01000014.1 GCA_012960135.1 Methyloprofundus sp. | reverse complement strand
TTACTCAAAACCACACCAATTATTGCGTGCCCTACCTCATAGTGAGAATCGCAAAATAGCTATTTAGAGTCCGTCCGTACCTAAACTAACTAACCATTGGCTAAAGAAAGATATGGACTCTCCTAGTTGTTTTTCATGTTACCAATATTTTTTTTCGAAGAGTCCTCTGGGTAACCGGGGACTCCATTGAAATATGAAGCATATCAAGGAGAAACCAAGAAAATTCATATCATATAGAATCAGACTCAATTGGAAAAAAGAATAGGGAGCGGATACTTTCTTAAAAAGCAAACTAAATGATCATTAATTTCACTTTGTTCCGATCATTTAATATCTCTACCCCTCATCCAACCTTCATTGGGTTGTGCCCCTTTTTAGTTTAAAAGAACACTAGAGTTAAGATGCAAGATCTAGGCTGTCCCTATTACATCTTGGATACAAATCATACCAAGTAGATGCTTTTTAGTTAGAATTGTAATTAATCTCGAAGTAAAGAGATTAGCTTACATTTAAAAACAATAATTAATTGGAGAAATACAGATGATTAGAATATTGTGTTTATTAATGTTGTCGGGGCTTCTGGGGGCGAGTGGAGTGGCGCACGCCTTAGATGCAGCCTGTGCTATTTTAGATGAAGATCTCAATGTAAAACTTCCCTGTGTTACAGATGGGACTAATACGTGGTCAGCGAACCTGGGTGCGGTACAAAATTCGGATGGTACGCTGAGTGGATTTGACCTAAATTCGTACAACCTACTAAGCGATTATTTTTCTTTTAATTACGGTGGGCAACAACCAGAAATCCCTAAAATCTATAGCCGTCGATATAGCAATCATATTCTTGGTGGCGTGAGACTAAACGATGTGTATGCTAATAATTTCACACAAACCACCTTATTTGGCCCCGCATATGCTAATGTCTGGTTAGAGCAGTCAAACTTTCTAGCTTGTTTGCCACCTAGTGGCAGAAAAATTTCTTATGCACTATGCTACTATTCTGGGCCCGATCAGCCAACCGGCAATGATCCAGATAACCCTTCATTGCCCTGTGAACTATCCCCTGATGGCATAGTTGCCAATTGTACGTGTTATGAAATATCCACTGAGTTGTTATCTCCCAAGATTCCTTATTATGTTGATATTCATGCAATATCAAATTTGGATATCTACAATAAAACCGTTGAAGCTTGCGGTGAAGATGGATTGAAATGTGCACTTGGCGAAATTGTTCCACCTGTATGTGACGCAATCAACACCAACTTGCTAGTGCCGGGTGCGGATGCAATTTCAGTTTTTTCACCCATCTTTATTGAGAACTATCTGTCACCTACTGAAATAGTAGCTGACAATACTTCAACTTCCTGCGAAAGCGGTGATGCGGCGTTATATGCAGGATGCATGACTGCGCCTTGTTATACTACCGGAAAAAAAGATGCGCAGGGTCGCGATTTGATGGAATGTAAATGCCCAGTTCATAATGGTCCATTTCAAATAGGTCAACCCAATCAAAACTGTGATGCTAATGGCTCATCTACCGAAGTAGCATCAAAAACTGAGAGAAATACTAGACATATATATTCTAAAAACGTCTGGTCTGCGGCGTATAACCCAAATGGAGGGCCTATAACCATCCCAGATGGAGCTTGTGCCCCCGACCTTCCAGGTGAGCATGGGTGCGACCTTTATGATAGTGGCAAGGACTATGCAAAAATCATTAATCCTGATGGTGCTCTTTGCAGTAAAGTTTGCGACTCTTATGGAGGTAGCGCAGAGGTGCCCGAGAATCAAGTCGGATATACATGCGATGCGACGTTATGCACGACACTAGGTATAGGTCAAGATGACAGTTTTAACCCGATAGCTAACGTGCAAATTGAGCTACTAAGTAAAGCTTGTAATGGAATTGACAAGATGAGTGGTATGCAACAAGTCTTATTGGTTGAAGCCCTAGCAGAATGCAGTTGCTGTGCGAGTCAAGTTTGTAAATGTGACAATATTAACCCAACGACAGACCAAGAGATCTATAATCTGGACCAGCAACAGCGAGACTCTAATATTGAGCCTCAGTGTGATATTAATGGTACTTTGTGTGGTACTAATGCTGATGATGACGGATAGTCTGACGCTATTATATAACGCCGCGCCGCGTGTGACGTAGAATAGTACTCTTGAAAAAGAGGTGAGAATAGGGGGCAGGCGACTATTAAATGGACTATCAATAAATGTGGTCTATCCGCTATTACCTCTCTCAGCTGAGGGGGGTAACTTCTGATGGGTGCCCCACCTGATAGCCTAAAAAATAAAAACCAGTCTCGGTCTTGCCAATAAATCACTTTTGCTTCCTGTGTAAGGTTAATTTTAACTGTCGCATAACGCCATGCACTTGTTTCATCGGGCCTCTGAACTGGTGACGAGTTTTCGCTAATATCACAAAGACATCCATGTAACGAATATGCCAGAGGTGTCCTGTCCGGATTTCCTTTAGCCTATCATTCACATGATAAGCCACTGATGCAATTGGTTTTGTATGTGTACCTAAAACTCACGACCACTACACGACGAATGTCCTGCAATTAGACGCCCAGAGTAAACCCAACCTTTATTGTTACTTGCCAGTGGGCAACTTTACCATTATCTATATGCCCACGCGTTTCGACAACCTCGAACCAGCGCATGTTCTGGATAGTTTCCGACGCTTTGGTAACCGCACTTTCTATTGCTTCCTGCATCCCAACGTTTGATGAGCCAGTGAGTTCGATTTTTTTATAAGTATGATCAGTCATAATGATGTCCTTGATAAAGAGTAGTGATTGCTGAAGTGATGCTGCCTTAGCTGTTTACCTAGCGGGTGACGGATAGTGGTGTAATTAATAAACAGTGTAGACGTAAATGCAAAAATTGTCTGGATAATTTCAGTTCGCACCAGGCAATAAGGTTTAATTCACTGGGTAGATCATTTTCCAGTCATTCTGCATATCTACGCTGCGTATCAGTATGATGTACCAACAATATAAAACGCGTGCCTGGACCTGTAGTGATCCATTGCAGCAATTGCAAATCACCATCGGAATTACCTGTAGCTAATATCGAGCGGAGACCGATATGTTGATTAATTTCGACTGGCTTACCTGCTTTATCATCGATAAAGTTGATTTCTGGCAATCTTACCAATACGGGAACTCCATCCCGTATTTCCAACTTGGTTTTAATACTGCTACCAATCACTTGTTCAGGCGGGATACTATAAACTTATTTTGTCCGCGGGGGCATAAACTCCATGCCTCCGCTGGACAGAATAAAGGTCTTGAATTGATTAGCACGTAAATAAACCAGCAATTCCAGCATGGGTTGCCATAATTAACTGCAGCAAGCCTTTTTCACCAGATGCTGCCAAGGGTCTGCATATCATCTTCCAATACGGCTTTAAAAGGCTATGTGACTTGCCATTCCAGGTGCTGTGGTGCAAGTTGCTTGATCCTGTCTATGGCAAAATACAATTGAAAATAAACAGGGCGCTCGGACCATAAAGTACCAATATTATCAAAAGTGGCAATACGCTCAGTGGGTGGTACATAATCAGGGCTGGACTTATCCGTTACCGCCTGCACAAATTCTATAATGTTAGTTTTGGATGTTCCCTCATTCCAGGCGGGTAAGGGGGCTGTTTTTTCTTTTGTAGTACAAGCGCAACTCGTTAGGGAAACTAAAAGAAGAACAATAATAAAAGTACTCTGATATTTTAGTATTTTGAACATTAAAATCTCCTTTTTTATGAATAGATATGGGGAGTAGGCTTTATCCTACTCCCCAAAACGAATTTCTCTACGGCTTATACTGCAGTACACTTTCTGCTTGTTTACGATACTTAAGCGAATTTTCTTGATCACCTAACTGCTGATAATAGCTAGATAATGCCATTAATAATTCTATACTACCGGTATGCTTTTGTACGGCCTTCTCCAATATCTTAATCGCGTATTTAGGCTGTTTTTCTGCTATAGCAACGGCATAAACATATTGATAATTGGCTGTATCGGGTTCTAGTTCGGCCGCTTTTTTTAATGCCTTTAGGGCTTTTTCTGTTTCCTTATTACGCACATACCAAAGTCCAAGCGAATGATATAAGGCTGCATCTGGGTTTACTTTTAATCCCTGCTGCAAAATTTTAAAAGCAGCTTGTTCTTTTTGCTGTTGCTGTAAGAAATTAGCATAATTAACATACACCGGAATAAACTGCGGCTGCAGAATTAATGCCTGCTTAAACGCGGCTTCGGCCTTATCAGGTTGTCCCAAGTCTCGATAGAGTTGTGCTAAAGATAATTGTGCCTCGGGTCGGTCGGCTGCAAACAATAGACTCTGTCGATATTCTTCAGTGACCTTATCTATTAATTCTTTTTGCTGTGTTTCTAGAGAATCCCGTGGTACAGCCGCTAGAATCCGTGCGGCTTCTATACGCACAATTTTCACCGGATCATTTAACATCGCGTAAATTTGCGCAATGGTATGCTTTAATGGAAAAGCCTGCAGCGCTTGTAAAGCTTGCCTGCGACTATCTGCATCACTAGAACGTAGCTTTTGCATCGCGGTCATCAAGGTCTGTCTTGATGGATACGCACCCAGGTAACCAGCCACAGTGGCTTTAGCGATATCTGGCGCCTCATCCAGCAGCACGCCATAAGTCAACTGTAAGGCATCAGCTCGCTGCTGTTCAAGTGCCTGTAATGCCTGGCCAAACTGTTGGTAGCCATGTGGCGATTTGCTATACCACTTTTTTATCGCCTTGGCTGCCCACGAGCTTTGCTGATCCTTGTGGCAGGTAGTACAGGCATCAGGAATGGCTAATTGCTCTGCCAGATCAGGGCGCGGTATACGAAAGCTGTGATCATTTCTGGCATCCACACCCATATAAACAGTGACCGGCATATGGCAGGCGATACAGTTTGCACCGGCAGAATCTGGTTGATGGTGATGATGCTTCGGTGTTTGATATTTAGCAGGTAGATGGCATTGCTGGCAGACCTTATCCCCTTCCGCCTTGCGCGCCAGCGTATGTGGGTTATGGCAATCGCTACAGGTTACTCCGGCTGCATACATACGGCTTTGCAAAAATGAAGCATAGACATAGACTTCATCTTTAACCTGGCCATCGGGATAATAAAGCGGCGCGGTTAAAAGGGATGGTAAATAATGATCTCGGAAATCATCACCAGGTACAAAGTCATCATCTAATTGCGCGCGCCGTGAATGACATTTCGCACAGACCTGTATTTCTGCCTGAGCTGCGGCGTCTTTGTTTGGTAACTCCGGTTTGCCGGTTTTTGCATTGATCACCCAGTGCCTATCTGTTGCCTTTGCCAGTTGTATCGTCAAACCATTTGCTTGACTGTTTCTTTTATCTGCCGGCAGTTTTGCCCAGCTAATATGTTCAGAGGCAGGGCCATGACAGGCTTCACAGGATACATTTATTTCATCCCATGTCGTTTTGTAATTACCGTCTTTTTGCGAGTAATTTTTTTTCAGATGAGTGCTATGACAATCCGCACACATATAATTCCAGTTTAGATTGGGACCTGTCCAGTGTAATACATCGCCTGCTTTGATCTCTCCATCAGGGTGTAGGCTAAACCAGCGCTGGCCACCTTTTGATTTCGTGCGGCTATCCCAGGCGATATCCAGTACCTGAATTTTTCCTTGAGGGAACTTAACCATATATTGCTGTAGCGGATAGACGCCGAAAACATAGCTGATGGCATAATCCTGCAGCTTGCCATCAGGCCCATCGGTATTGACCATAAAACGGTTTTTATTTTTAAAAAAACTAGTTTTGATGCCATCTTTGCTAAAAATAGCCTTATTAAAATCGCCCAAAACCGATTGTTCATTGGCTACCTGCATTGCCAGGTCATGGTGTGAGCCTTGCCATTGCTGATGCTCTTTTACATGGCAGGATAAACAGGCTTGTTGACCTATATGCTCCGGAGCGGCAGCTATGGATAAAGGGATGGAAAGGTAAAGCGTAAGAAGAACGCGTAAAAGTGGTAAGCAGTTCATAAAGGAAAAGGCCATCAGAAAGAAAAATAATTAATTGTATGCAGGGTAGTGCGGCAAAGGTTCCTCAAGCTCTCTGAGCTTTACATAAGGCACTTTAACTGGAATTCATCAGAGAATAGAGTTACAAACAGTTATCTACTATAAATTGATGTCTCGTACAGCTAAAGGTTTCCCGAGATTCACAATATGTATGATATTAACGCACTGTTGATTCTTGTTTGCAAAGTAAAAACTGTGTAGTGCTTGTAAGTGGTTTTGCTTATATAAATTTTATAGCACTCTACTTTCTGGATAAACAGAGGGCCTTTTTCTAAAAAATGAAATCAGTGACTGCATAAATTTTATTGCTTTATGAGGGCTATCCTCTGTTCTGCCTGGGGCATAATTCATTTGGGTCTATGCGAAACACGGTGGGTAATCAAACTTCATTTTTCCACAGGGAAAGTAAATCATATTGATAAAGTTGTTGATATTTCGGTAAGCCCTAGCACTTCTTTCGGCTAATTGAACCTTACTATTAATGCTT
>DUBW01000013.1 GCA_012960135.1 Methyloprofundus sp. | reverse complement strand
ATTTCAATAGCTATTTTGTCATTAGTTTCTTTTTGCAAGACCTTATGATGCGACATGAACCCATAATACAGACACGTATACCCAATTCAACGCCCCCCGCTTTGCTTTTACTAATCCATTCGGTATGCGGCTGAAATAAAGAAAATACTTTTTCATCGTGAGGGATTGTTTCTCCTTCAATGACACGCCGTCTTATCGGGTCAATTTGTCGATCACCGTGATCACGAAAGGTCTGCATATCAAGCAACAATACGTCGGGAACCTTATATTCACTTATTAATAATTCATAACTGATAGCAACTCGATTCAGGCATTGCTGAGCCGAATCGATATAGACTTGATTTGCTTTGCAAATCAAGTCAGCCTTAGTCAGTTTTTTAGTGTCTTCCTTGGAGGTGGGATGGCGTAGCGTCTGAATACGTCGACATTGCCGTTTGAACTCAGTTAGGTTGTGTTTATGCTGGCGTCAGTTGGGCAGGTCATAGCTTTGATGCCAGGTAACACATTAATGGATCAATGCCCTCATCGCATCGCAAATTAATATCCGTTGGAAAATGAACACCGGTTTTAAGAACGAATGACTTCGGCATTAATACGCCCCGTGATATCAGTTGTAAATAACTTTAGATTATCTCTTAGCGTTTGCAGGCGATAGTTTTTGTCATCGAAGATACCTTATCTCAGTGTTCTATGTTCATTGGTCAGTGCTAGCGTAAGGAACCTAAGACCAAAATATTTCACTGCTCCATGCCGAGGTGACCTTTGTTTGATACCACAGGAACCTTTTATCACTATCCTTTTTGCTCTGGTGCAGAATGACTTCCTGAAGAATTGTGAAAAGAGCTTATTTCAAATATTTTGTTGTAATCCAAATAGCATGAGTGGAATATCATCACGTGATGACACATCAATGACGATGCTGGCAATATCTACTTATCCTATTTCTAGTTGTGACGACATGACATTTCTCATGTTTTTTTGCGCGAAGTTTTGGTGAGTTAGGGATGACACTGAAGACTCAGGATTTTCCAGTGCACTTTTAGATATTAAGGTACATTTAAAAACAGTAATTTATCTGTTTTTAATGAAAAATACTAAAATGGTGGATTTTGAATCTTCAATCGTTTTATTAATCGCTATACTAACATAGTACATTGATTTTAAAGGGATATTTTTCCTATTCAGGCACGAGTTAAGCATTGCTGAATTTGCCCACCCAGCCAGTTCGCTCATCACTACCTTGAAAATCCCCCGCCTACCCCCATTTTAAATTTAATTACATATTTTAAGGGTATTGCTATGAATCCAGACAAACTCACCAGTAAATTTAAAAGCGCGCTTAATGATGCGCAGAGCCTTGCTTTAGCCAAAGACCACCAGTTTATCGAAGGTATGCATTTGTTATCGGCCATGCTCGACCAGCAAGGCGGTAGCATTAAACCACTATTGAACCAGGCAGGCATCAATACTCAGGCGTTGGCTCAATCTTTAAGCAAAGAACTTGATAACATGCCGTCCGTTTCAGGAACAGCCGGTGATATTCAGGTTTCTAATGACTTGAATAAACTATTAAACTTGACTGAGCAATTGGCTGTTAAGCGCAATGATAGTTTTGTTTCCAGCGAAATGTTTTTACTAGCTGCTTGTGCAAGCAAGGGCCAACTGGCAAAGCTATTAAAACAGATCAATGTTACAGAACAGTTAATCGAACAGGCAGTCACTCAGGTGCGGGGCGGTGAAAACGTGCATGATGAAAATGCCGAAGATCAGCGCAATGCATTGAAAAAATACACCATAGATCTGACAGAACTCGCTGAACAGGGCAAGCTAGATCCTGTGATTGGCCGAGATGACGAGATCCGCCGCACCATTCAGGTCTTACAGCGACGCACCAAAAATAATCCGGTATTAATCGGTGAACCCGGCGTGGGTAAAACCGCGATAGTCGAAGGTTTGGCGCAACGCATAGTCAATGGTGAAGTACCGGATGGCATAAAAGGTAAGCGCGTATTATCACTGGATATGGCTGGGTTAATAGCGGGGGCTAAATTTAGAGGAGAATTTGAAGAACGCCTAAAAGCAGTTCTCAATGATCTCGCTAAACAGGAAGGTCAGATTATTCTGTTTATTGACGAATTGCATACCATGGTGGGTGCCGGTAAAGCCGAAGGTGCAATGGATGCCGGCAATATGCTCAAACCCGCACTCGCGCGTGGCGAATTACATTGTGTGGGCGCAACCACACTGGATGAATACCGTCAATATATCGAGAAAGATGCGGCTCTTGAGCGACGCTTTCAGAAAGTGCTGGTCGATGAACCGACGGTAGAAGATACCATCGCCATCTTGCGTGGACTCAAAGAAAAGTACGAGGTACATCATGGCGTTGAAATTACCGACCCTGCGATTATTGCAGCTGCACAATTATCATACCGGTATATTGCCGACCGTCAGCTACCAGATAAAGCTATCGATTTAATTGACGAGTCAGCCAGCCGCATTCGTATGGAGATCGACTCTAAACCAGAAGTCATGGATAAACTGGATCGCCGCCTAATTCAATTAAAAATTGAACGTGAGGCGATGAAAAATGAACCCGATGATGCGTCTAAGAAACGCCTGGCCACATTGGAAACACTTATTCTTGATTTAGAAAGAGAGGCTGCTGATTTAGAAGAAATCTGGAAAGCTGAAAAAGCATCAGTTCAGGGTTCGGCTAATATAAAAGCACAACTGGAGCAAGCCCGATATGCGTTCGATAGCGCAAGCCGCAGTGGTGATTTAGCGAGTATGTCTGAACTACAGTACAGCACGATTCCTGACCTTGAGCGCCAGCTAGATTTAGCAGCGCAAGCAGAAACAGAAACCCAGGAAATGACTTTATTTAGAACCAAAGTAACTGAAGATGAAATTGCCGAAGTGGTGTCCAAATGGACCGGAATACCTGTCGCTAAAATGCTCGAAGGCGAACGTGACAAGTTATTAAATATGGAACAACAACTGGCGGATCGTGTGATTGGTCAGAGTGAAGCGCTTAAGGCAGTCAGTGATGCGGTACGCCGCTCACGTGCGGGTTTATCAGACCCTAGCCGCCCTAATGGTTCATTTCTGTTTTTAGGTCCGACAGGTGTAGGTAAGACTGAGCTGTGTAAAGCGCTAGCTCACTTCTTGTTTGATACCGAAGATGCCATGATACGCATAGATATGTCTGAGTTTATGGAAAAACATTCAGTAGCTCGCCTGGTAGGAGCACCTCCCGGCTATGTCGGCTATGAAGAAGGCGGCTATTTAACCGAGGCAGTACGCCGTCGCCCCTATTCAGTCATACTACTCGATGAAGTGGAAAAAGCACATGCTGATGTGTTTAATATCCTATTACAGGTATTAGATGATGGCCGTTTAACCGATGGCCAGGGTAGAACTGTCGATTTTCGTAATACCGTGATTATCATGACCTCTAACCTGGGTTCTGATTTAATTCAGCAACTTGCGGGAGAGGGTGATTATGAGTTAATGAAACAGGCGGTTATGGAAGTCGTGGGTGGACATTTTAGGCCTGAGTTTATCAATCGTATAGACGAAACCGTGGTCTTCCATCCTTTAGGCCAGGATCATATACGTGCGATTGCAAAAATTCAAATCGAGTCTCTACGCTCGCGTTTACAGGAACGTGATATACAGCTAACTATTTCGGACGTTGCACTGGATAAAATTGGCGAGGCAGGCTTTGATCCAGTCTATGGCGCAAGGCCTCTTAAACGCGCTATTCAACAAGAACTGGAGAATCCGCTAGCGCAAGATATTTTATCCGGCCAGTTTGCGGCCGGGGATACCATTAATGTAGAACTGCAAGGTGATGTATTAACTTTCATGAAAAGCTAAGCACTCTGTAAGCTTGGCAATAACCTCCTTATCCTAAGGAAGAAGGCTGTAATGGTCAACATATCTGTCGCCTGTGAAATTTAATATTAGGAAACAGGTATGTTGACATAGGGGGTAAACCAAGCCTGTAAAACTGGGAGTTTAGTGATACTTATTTACTCAAATCACCTCAATAGCCCGGCTATTAATACCCATTTTTTTAGCTTATAAAACTGCATCATGTTTAACAATCGTCTAAACACCTGAAATAAAATAACTTATAGGGTCACAAGAAAGCTAGCCTAAGCCTGATATTTTTAGTCTCCCTATTACGACAAAGCTATTGTCACAAAACTGTCATATAAAATGGGATACAATGCCTCAGCTTAATAGGGTTCTAAATATTATATGAGTCAATTTACAATTTTAGTGGTTGAAGATGAACCAGCTATCCGAAGCATGTTGGTCATGGTTTTGCAACAGTATGACTTTAACGTGCTGGAAGCAGGTGATGTAACAGAGGCTCAGGCTATACTAGATGAAACAGTCCCTGACCTTATCTTACTGGACTGGATGCTACCACGCATAACGGGTGATGAATGGACGCGACGCTTGAAGTCAAATGATAGTTATCGTGACCTACCGATTATTCTAGTAACCGCCAAAGGTGAAGAAGCAGATAAAATTCGTGGTCTGGATATAGGTGCCGATGATTACGTTACCAAGCCCTTTTCACCCAAAGAGCTTATTTCAAGAATCAAGGCAGTATTACGCAGAAGTGGTAAAATTCACGATTTAACGCAAATTAAATTTCAGGACATCGTGATGGATACCGAACGTCATCGTGTAAATATCTCTGACAAAGAAGTCGATGTCAGCCCGACTGAATTTAAATTACTCAGTTTTTTCCTTACCCACCCGGATAAAGTTTATAACCGCACGCAGTTACTAGACCAGGTGTGGGGACGTAACGTTTATATAGAGGAAAGAACAGTCGATGTGCATATCCGCCGCTTAAGAAAAATACTAGCTAAATATCAGCGCGAGGAGTGGTTACAAACTGTGCGCGGTTTTGGCTACCGGTTTTCTATAAAAAATAGCTAATGGCTTTTTGGAATAAGGATTTATTACGCCTTACTATCACGATTGTATTAGCTGCCATAGCTAGTATTTTTATCGGGCACTTCTTATATTTATTGCTCATCATCTGCATAGGCTTTATTCTGCGCCAGGCATTTCTCCTTAATCAGCTAGAACAGTGGCTGCAATCAGGTGCAAAACAAAACTACCCGGCAAGCAACGGTCTCTGGGAAGAAATTTATTATCATATCTTTCGCCTAAAAAAAGCCAATAAAAAACGCAAAAAACAACTCAGCCGAATTATTGAACAGTTTCGTAAATCTACCGCTGCATTACCCGATGCAGTTGTCGTTTTAGGGGAATATGATGAAATCGCCTGGTTTAACAACGCGGCAAAACTAATACTGGGCTTAAAAAAAAGAGACGAGGGTCAGCGCATCCCTAATTTAATTCGCAACCCCGCCTTTATCGAGTTTTTAAACAACAAAGATCCCGAAGCGATCTTAAGTATACAGTCGCCTGCCAACGCGCAAATAATGTTACAGATAAAGATCGTAACTTATGACAAAAACGCACATTTATTAGTCGCACATGATGTCAGCTATCTAAAAAATATCGAACGCATGCGTAAAGATTTTGTCGATAATATATCGCATGAGCTGCGCACGCCGCTCACCGTCTTAAAAGGATATCTGGAAACACTAGACGATATGGGCGATGATTACTCCCCTCTGTTAACGCATGCACTACAACAAATGAATAATCAAACGCTACGCATGCAACACCTGGTGGATGATCTACTGCTATTAGCCAATCTGGAAACAAAAAAATCGCAAAATGATTGTGTAGAGGTCAGTCAGCTCTTAAGACAAATATGCCATGAAAGCAGCGCAATAGAACAGCTCAATAGCCGCATTGAATTATTTATAGATTCAGACGTCAATTTAATTGGCAATGACCAGGAACTGCGCAGTGCATTTTCTAATTTAATCGTCAATGCACTTAAATATTCTGATCAAGAATCGATCGTAACCGTACAATGGTATCAATCCGGCGATAGCGCTATCCTGAATATTACTGATCTTGGCGAAGGTATTCCCGAACTTGAAATTCCTAAAATCACGGAACGTTTCTACCGCGCCAATGCACAACGTGAGCCTGAAAAACACGGCACAGGCCTCGGGCTTGCAATAGTCAAACATACCCTCTCTCGGCACGATGCTCAGCTAAAAATTAGCAGTACTGTAGGCAAGGGAAGCTGTTTCAGTTGTGTTTTCCCCAAGCAACGTTTTTGTTAGACTTGTCGCTTTAGCAAATAAGCTAAAGTGCAAGGATCCGCAGGTTTCAGCCATTTCTTCCCGCTGCAACAACCCTTCCGCACCTTTTCTCTAGTAATATTCGGCGCACTTCATCATGCTATCTGCGATGCAAACAGGTGCAACCTGAAAGATATTGATACAGAAAATAGCTAAAAATGCAGTAGGTTCACCTGCATTAAACCAGGAACCAGCACTGGTTTAATCTAAAAGCACTGGATCTGCTATATTGTCATTTGCACAGACCTCTGTAAGAGTTTTGATATTGTCAAAAACATCCATATCTTTGCCAGATGGGTAAAAATATAAAGGCTCAAAATGGGGAACAAAGTAGTTGATGTGCATACCTCTACCACTA
>DUBW01000012.1:1644-6950 GCA_012960135.1 Methyloprofundus sp. | reverse complement strand
GCAGCGGGTTGGTTCGTATTCCGCATTGCTTAATACCTGCTACATGATTTTTTTAACTTTCTTCAAGTAACTCGGCTAAAACCAACTGATGTAATGCTTCAATTTGTTCGGAATTGATCAAAGGCTCAACAAAACTGTAACTTAGCATTAGTTGATCTTGGTATATACAACAAAGCAGTGCAAATGCCGGTGGCGTAGTGACTTGGCATAGATGAAAAATACTGTTTATGTCTGCGCCAAAAAAGTTTGGTGCTAACCTATCAACTTTCCCTACATCAGAAAACCAGAAGGAACTGCGTTCGTTTCCTTTACTTGAAAGTCGTAGAATTTTTCCATAGTCATCTAAGGATAACCAGGAACCGGCCCACATTAAGGGGAGGAAGGCATAATCTAACTGCTGACGAATAACCGTTTTATTCTGTTCTTTTAAATAGTTAAATAATTGCGTTCTATCCTGGACAACTGTTCTCGGTGCCTGCGCAAATAATGCACACACATGGTTGGCAACAACAGGATTTAAAGCGCGTTGTTTGCGTAAATTAAAAGCATAAGGAGCACAATAAGCCTCACCTTCAGCAGAAGGATTTAATTGATCTAAGGCACGCATAAGGCAGCCAATATAATAGAGGCTAGTGCCTGTGAGTCCTACATGTTTTCTAGCTAATTGATTCACCTGCAGGGTCTGTTCTTTGCTTAGTCTTTGAACGGTATAGTTAAGCTGTTCAGGAGCTTTTTCACTCTTAAATGTTTGTATGCTTTGTTGCTTATCAATTGTTGCCACATACCGCTTACCTTTAAGTAATAATTTAACTTTTTGCCACCAGCGGTATTTGTCCAGTTGTATATTAACCAGTGGTTTCGTATTTTCCTGGCAAAAAATCTGCCGTTGCTGTGGCTCGTCAGTGAGTATGTATTTTAAAATCAAGTCAACGCCACGCGCATCACAAAAGGGGTGAATCCAGCGTACAAAAAAGCTTGCTTGCTTATCGCTTGTTATTAAATGAAATTCAATTGGCGTTGTTGATTCTCTGCTTTGTTTTTGATTGATTAGCTGTTTAATAGTGCCATGTTTAAATGCTTGTACTGATTGATTTTTAGGACAATGATGCTGAAAAAACAATGTCGGTGTTTTTCCCCTTGCACACCAATAAAAACGTTTGCCTTTTTGCTGCAGGCTGGCTGTAGCGGTAGGGAAGTCTTGACTGAATGCTATGATTCGATGTTGCAGTGTTTCAATATCAGGTGTCTGATTAAGTTCCAGTACAAAGCCACACAAGCTGCCTGATAGACCATCTTGACGAATTTCCTCATCCATTGCCAAGGTAAAGGTATCGGCAATATTGAGTGGTGTTAGATTAGTGTGATTAGATTCTGTCATAACTACTTATGTTTTAAAATCCATTGTTCCAAAGCATTAAAATTTTGTACATTGTCTGGTTCAATTTCTGTATCTGGCAAGGTAATACCGTAATTATCTTCTATAAACATAATCAAGCGCATGATGCCCATGCTATCGAGTCCTGCCTTTAATAAATCATCATTGTCCTGGAACTGTTCAGGGTCTGCGATAAAAATTAGTTCTTCAAAGATAAACTCACGTAGTTTCTTTTTCATAGGTTTTATAAGTTATAATTGGCAGTTGTCACAATACGGTAATCAGTGGGATTATAGCGCAACTAAATGAGTAACGGATTAATCGATATGGAGCAATATTAATGATAGAAAATAAACATGTCATTATTATTGGCGCAGGACCAGCAGGGAGTATTGCCGCCGCTTTATTACAAAATAAAGGTCACCAGGTGACTCTTATTGAACGGGATGTGTTCCCGCGTTTTAGTATTGGTGAAAGTTTATTACCACAATGCATGGAATTTATTGAGCAGGCTGGAATGCTTGATGCTGTTAAGGCGGCTGGTTTTCAATTAAAAAGTGGGGCTGCTTTTATTCATAATGATCAACAGTCTGAATTTTGTTTTTCTGATAAATTTAGCACGGGGTTTAATAGTACCTTTCAAGTTCAACGTGAGCAATTTGATTTGCTATTGGCGAATGAAGCACAAAGAATGGGGGCGGAAATTCGTTGGGAACAAGAGGTGATTGCTGCTGACTTTTCTAGCAATAAACCTTTGTTAACCATCAAAAAAGGCAATGGGGATAGTTATCAGGTTAAGGCACATTTTGTATTGGATGCAAGTGGTTTTGGGCGTGTTTTACCCCGTTTGCTTCAGTTAGAAAAACCCTCGGATTTTCCTTGTAGACAATCCTTATTTACCCATATTGAGGATCGTATTGACTGTGCGAGTTACGATCGTAACCGAATTCGAATTATTGTTCATCCATTACACAGAGATGTTTGGTATTGGTTAATTCCTTTTAGCAATGGTCGTTGTAGTTTGGGTGTGGTTGCTAAACCCCAATTTTTTAATAGCATCGCTGATGATGAGAGTGATGTGTTTCATCAATTAATACAGCAAGAGCCTTCTCTAGCTCAGCTTCTTAAAAATGCACAGTACGATACGCCTGTTAATAGCATTAAAGGTTATAGTGCGGATGTAACATCATTGTACGGCAATGGCTATGCACTGCTAGGTAACGCCGGTGAATTTCTAGACCCTGTTTTTTCATCAGGGGTTACGATTGCAATGAAGTCTGCCAGTTTGGCTGTTGATGTGTTAGATAAACAGTTGCAGCAGCAAGCGGTTGACTGGCAGAAAGATTTTGTTGAACCTTTACAAATAGGGGTGGAAACCTTTCGTACGTTCGTAACTGCCTGGTATGAAGGAGGGCTGCAAGATGTGGTGTTTTATAGGCAACAACAGCATAATATCAAACAAATGATTTGTTCTATTCTGGCTGGTTATGTTTGGGATGTTAACAACCCTTATGTCAAAAACTCTAGCCTCCGATTAAAGACTTTGGTTGAATTATGTCGAGATAACGATAAGCAATGACATTTTACTTAAATGACTTAGGTATGCTGTCAGCAGGTGCTGATAATGGCACGGAAGTATTGAATAAACTACAAGCCGGTGATCGTTCAGGACTTATTTTAACGGATAAGTTCAGCTCTCATCCTGTGTATGTTGGTGAAATATTAATAGATTTACCGACGATAGATAAAAAATACAGTGTCTATAATTGTAAAAACAACCAACTATTGCTGGCCGCTTTAGCGCAGATTCAACCGACTGTTGATCGTATGATTAAACGTTTTGGTGCAGATCGTATTGCTGTGGTGATAGGCACCAGTACATCTGGAGTGCGCAATACAGAATTGGCTATACACTCGGTAGCTGAACATAATATTAAACCCGCTGAATTTCATTATAAACAACAGCAATTAGCGGGTGGGGCTGATTTTCTGGCTCATTATTTAGGCTTAAAAGGGCCAGCTTATGTGGTATCAACTGCTTGCTCATCCAGTGGTAAGGCATTTGCTTCAGCGCGTAGACTTATCTCACTGGGTTTCTGCGATGCAGTGATTGTTGGAGGCGTTGATACTTTGTGCCGTTATACTGTACACGGCTTTAAGGCTCTGGAATCTGTTTCAGCAGGTTTATGCAAACCTTTTGGGCAGCACAGAGATGGTATTAATTTATCTGAAGCCGCTGCATTGTTTGTTATGAGCAAAGAACAAGGGCCGGTTGAATTACAAGGCATTGGGGCCAGCAGTGATGCCTATCATTTTTCTGCGCCAGATCCACAAGGCACTGCCGTTATTTCAGCAATGGAAACAGCTTTAGCTGAAGCAAACAAAGAGGCGGGAGAGATTGATTATGTTAATTTGCATGGTACAGCGACGCCCTTAAATGATGCCATGGAAAGTAAAGCCGTTAATCAGGTATTTGGTGATAACGTAGCAATGAGTTCGAGCAAAGGAATGACAGGTCATGCATTAGGTGCTGCCGCTGCCTTGGAACTGGGTATTTGCTGGATGTTATTAACGACAGATGATAAGCAAGGTTATTTAATACCTAATATCAATGACGATAGTTTGGATGAAGACCTGCCCGCAATAAACCTGATCAAACCAAAGCAAAGCTTGCAACGGACGATTAATAGCTGTCAAAGCAACTCCTTTGCCTTTGGTGGTAATAATATTTCGCTACTCATAGCACGATCATGTTGAATATTGATGTTGCAGAGCTGTTACCTCATGACGGTCAAATGGTGTTGCTTGATAAAGTTTTAGATTATGACCAAGAATCATTAATGGCAGAAGTAATCGTGAGAGACGATGGGCTGTTTGCTGAGGGTAACCAAGTACCTGCATGGATTGGTATAGAATATATGGCACAAACCGTTGCCGCACATGGCGGGGTGATGTGTCATCTTGCTGGCAGGCCCATTATGCCGGGATTTTTATTAGGAGCGCGGCGTTATAGCAGTAATGTTTCCAGTTTTAAAGTAGGTACGCGTTTAATGATTAAAGTCACGCGTATTATTGAAGATCAAGGGTTAGGCGTGTTTGATTGTCATATTTCAGCTGAGGGTATTAATGTGTCAGCAAAAGTGAATGTTTACCAACCGGATAACGTAGAAAACAAGGTGATCAATGCATAAAACAGTTTTAGTAACAGGTTCCAGCCGTGGTATAGGTAAAGCGATTGCATTATATCTCGCATCTAAAGGATACGATATTGTTGTACATTGTCGTAGCAGAATGGCTGAAGCAGAAGCGGTTGCAGAAGAAATTAAAACCATAGGGCAGACAGCCCGAATTTTACAATTTGATTTATCGGATAGAAAGCAATGTGCTGAGTTACTCAATCAGGATGTTAAGGATAATGGTGCCTACTATGCTGTCGTTTGTAATGCAGGTATTTCAGCTGATAATGCTTTTCCTGCATTAACGGGTGCAGAGTGGGACTCGGTTATCCATACTAATCTGGATGGTTTTTATAATGTTTTATTTCCTTTAGTCATGCCTATGATTAGAACCCGTCAGCCTGGACGTATTGTGACCTTATCATCCGTTTCTGGTTTGATCGGTAATCGGGGGCAAGTTAACTACAGTGCAGCTAAAGCCGGGGTAATCGGTGCGACTAAAGCATTAGCACTAGAATTGGCAAAACGTAAAATCACTGTGAACTGTATTGCTCCTGGATTGATTGATACTGACATGATTGAGGATCTCCCTTTAGATGAAATAAAAAAAATGATTCCATTGCGACGCGTGGGGCAGGCAAAAGAAGTGGCGGCAACTGTTGCCTTTTTACTATCTGAAGATGCTGCTTACATCACTCGCCAAGTGATTTCAGTGAATGGAGGACTGTGTTAATGAAACGTGTGGTCATCACCGG
>DUBW01000012.1:0-1530 GCA_012960135.1 Methyloprofundus sp. | reverse complement strand
ACTGGCCTAAATACGCGTCTGGCAGCCCCCATTGATTTCTCTAGACCAGCACATTACTCTCGTAAACAGGTTAGGGGAATGGGGCGAGTCGCTATGATGGCGACTTATGCCACTGAACTGGCCTTATCTGATGCAGGGTTGCTTGATAGCCCTTTGTTAAAAAGTGGCAGAATGGGTGTGTCTTACGGTAGTTCCTCCGGTAGTTTTGATGGTTTAATTGATTTTACTAAAATGCTGCTTGATCATGATAAAGGTAGTTTGAACGCCACATCTTATATTCGTATGATGGGGCATACCTGTCCCGTCAATATCGGGCTGCATTTTGGCATTAATGGCCGCATTATTCCTACCTCCAGTGCATGTACATCCAGTAGCCAAGGTATTGGTTATGCTTATGAAGCAATTAAATTCGGTATTCAAACACTGATGGTGGCGGGGGGGAGTGATGAGCTGTCCGCATCACAGGCCGCCGTATTTGATACCTTATTTGCTACCAGTTTGCGTAATAACGAAGCCAGTAAAACACCCAGACCTTTTGATAAAGATAGGGACGGCTTGGTAATAGGCGAGGGCAGTAGTAGCTTTATTTTAGAAGAAAGAGACCATGCCATGAAACGGGGAGCAACAATCTATGCTGAAATAGTGGGGTTTGGAACAAATTCAGATGGGCTGCATATCACTCAGCCAGATGCTCGTAGTATGCAAGTGGCAATGGAACTTGCCTTGAAAGATGCTGACCTAGATGCATCTTCAGTGGGTTATATCAGTGCGCATGGCACATCAACGGATAGAGGGGATATTGCGGAAAGTCAGGCAACAGCGGCTCTTTTTGGTAATAAAACACCGATTAGTTCAATGAAAAGTTATACCGGACATACACTGGGTGCTTGTGGTGCAATTGAAGCGTGGGCAGCAATTCGGATGATGAATGAAGGCTGGTTCCACCCTACGGCTAATTTAGATGTTATTGATCCACAATGTGCAGAGCTTGATTATATTAAAGGGGATATTCGACAGTTCGATTGTGACACTATTATGAGTAATAACTTTGCTTTTGGTGGGATTAATACCTCGTTAATTTTTAAGCGAGTATAGCGTAGGCCTATATTGCTTACTTTTAAAATCGGTTGTAAAGGACCTGTCTCTAGTTCTACTTGCTTATTCAGAGAGACAACATAATTTTTTCACGGTAGTGTTCCCTTATTGTTAGTGAATGGTTGGCTGGATCTTATCCAACAGGAAACACCGCTAACTTTATTAACGCATACACCAGAAATGGCTGTAACTCTGTTGCCGGTATCAAAAGGTTTGTAGGCCTTCTCTGTCAGCCCCGGACGGGGTGATAGTGAAGGCGCAGGGGAATTTGCCAATTCGCAGTGTGCAAGTAGTACACGAAGTGAATCGGTTTTTGTGACATGGAGCCTCAAAATCTTTATTGAGGCGAGCGCATGGGGCGCCTACTCTGTGTATGTTCCAAACATCTTGTCAATCATATCCAGTATCGTACCCCTTGCTTTAGAAAACTTACCA